>JBBKWE010000152.1:0-7989 GCA_037968795.1 Ferruginibacter sp. | reverse complement strand
TATCTTAATCCAGACAAATTCCCTTTATTAAAGAATGGTGGGTAATCGAGGGGGCTCGAACCCCCGACCCTCAGAATCACAATCTGATGCTCTAACCAACTGAGCTACGACTACCATTTTGGCTTTACCGGCTGCAAAAGTAAATGATTTAGTTTTTTGCGCAAAATTTATATGTAATAAAAGCTCTGCAATCAAATTAAGTTAATACAAAGAAGAGGTTGCATACCCGGCAAATAGAGTGCTTTATTAAAGAAACGATCACAAGTGGGATCGCTACACGCTTAACTCAATAAAATGAACTGGTAGAGATTGGGTTTGCATTGTAACTGTGCATTCGCAGTATATAAATGAGTTACTATTCTGTCGTCTATGGCAGTAAGACCAGAATAACGCAAACCTAGCAAAAACTGGTTGCCACATAAAAGCAAAAATAAATATTTTCATATTGATTATTCATAATATGAACTTCTTTATATTTACTTGTTATTTCAAATTCAAAAAAAACCTAACCACCATCAACATGAAAAAACTTTTACCTCTAATAGCAATATTGCTATTCACACTGGCTTTTAGCAAAGCGCAGGCCCAGTGCAATCCTGATTTCAACTATAGCATTCAGGCGGGATATGTAGTTAATTTTACAGCAGCACCTAGTACTTCAGCAGGCCTTTCTGATCATTGGAACTACGGTGATGGCAGTTTTGGAAATGGCGCCACCTCCAGTCACACTTACAGCCTCAGTGGCACATACAATGTGTGGCATTATAGAAGGATTTTAATTAACAATAATATTATATGCTATGACTCTGCTATCAAAACCATTACCATAGCAGCTGGTGATTGCAATCTGGTAGCGAACCTGGCAATAACGCAGGCAAATACTAGTAGCAATACTATTTATGTAAGCAACACAAGTACCCCTTCTCATTCTACTGATTCTGTACGATACAGTTTTGGAGATGGAACTGCGGGCAGTGGCCCTTCTGCAACTCACAGTTATATGCAGGCAGGCACTTACAATGTATGCATAAGAGTACAGCAACGCAACAATCAGGGGCAGCTTACCAATTGCATAAAAGAAAAATGCCAGACAGTCACGATTGCTCAGGATTCTTGCGCCCTACAGGTCAATTTTTTAATGCGGCTAGATAGTACCGCAGGTAATCTCCGCACCTATAAATTTACAAATCAATCTGTGCCGCTATCTACAACTGATTCTATTCGTTGGACTTTTGGTGACGGAACGAGCAGCAGTGCCGTGCATCCCGTTCACACTTATAGCCAGGCTGGAACTTATATTGTGTGCCTGCGGGTTATAAAAAGAAACAGTGCGGCTACGCTTGGCTGTGCCAGAGACATTTGCAAAACGCTGGTAATTACAGAATGCCCGCTACAAGCCGCCTATACAAAAAAACAGGATAGTACAAATTGGAAGAAGTTTTACTTTACAAATACAAGCGTTGCTCCCGCAGCTAATACTGTAGTTCTTTGGACCTTCGGCGATGGAAGCAGCGCCACAACCTGGAATGCAGTGCACGAATATGCTACAGCAGGCAGGTACCGCGTATGCTTAAAAATATCACTTGGCAATACTTGTGTGAGAGAAATTTGTGATAGCGTAACCGTGGCAGAACCCTGCGTGGCTAATAGCAACTACAGCTATCAGCGAAGTGCTAGTAACTACAAAACCTACAGCTTTACACCGAGCGGATTATACACAAATGCCACCTACACCTGGAGCTTTGGAGACGGTACTAGTAGCAGCATTCCTAATCCCACACATACCTATGTGGCTAACGGCACCTATATAGTTTGCCTGAAGGTGAACAGAGGAGCAAATTGCGAATCAACAACGTGTAAGTCTATACAGGTGCAGAATACTACAGTTTCTGCCTGCGATAGTGCAACGGTAAACTTTACTGCCGTAGCTCTACAGCCAGCGCTTCCTCATAAAATAACATTTACTGCAACTGGCAGCAGGCCTATAATAGCTCAGAAATGGGTCATTACAAAATATACGAACAATGGATATGTGCCCTACATAATTCTTACCACTATAAACCCTACTTACACTTTTGCAGATAGCGGTACATATCGTGTATGCTTGCTTGCCCGGATGGATAATAATTGCATAAGAGAGAAATGCCAGCAGCTAATAATTGTAAGAAATACTAACGGCAATGATTGCCACGTAAACCCGTATCCAAACCCGGCTACAGCACATGTCAGCACTAATGTTTACCTTACCCAGCCGCAGCAGATAAAAGTGTACATCTTTAATAACCAACAGACGCAGGTGCGCTACAAGTTACTAAATGGTACTCCAGGGCAGAATGTAATTACAATAGAAATGTTGGGCTTACCAGCAGGAATTTACACTATGAAAGTAGTGAGAGGTAATAGGCAATGCACCGCAGCATTCATGAAATTATAGATCAAATGATATTATGAGCAGCGCCCTTCATTTTAATGAGGGGCGCTTTTATTTTTATGATTTTTAAACCGAATATTAATAAGGAGATTTTTCTACAAATTTACTAGATAGAAACACAGAGTTATTACCGGCGCTTACCCCTTACTCTCTGTTTTCATTGAAGCATATACTTTGTGAATCTTCCTGCTTTAGAAACTTTGTGGCAAAAAGTACTAGCAAAGAAGCAAGGAAGGCTCAAAGGAACACAAAGACCACAGGCAAGTTATTCTCTTCGTTTAATCATTCCTTTAGAAGGCTGTCAAACCTTTTCTTCTACTATCTTCAATTATCAATATTTTTGAACTCAAACTAGCATTAGAAGCACTCACATGACGATCTACCTTATTATACTTATTGGCATAATCGTATCCTTCTTCTTATTTGCACAGATATGTTCTTGGTTTCTGCTAAACCCACGAAAACCAAAGCTATTCTTTGGGCAAAAAGTACAAGGCCTTATCCCCGCTATGCTAGAAACTATGCCTGCTCAAGTAATAGCAGCCTTACCTATAAATGACCTTTTAAAAAACCTCATTGCAGAAAAAGTAAATAAAGAAAAAATAATAGACGACTTACGTCCGGGCATAGAAGACCATGTAGATCATTTTTTGCAGGAAAAAATAAAGACTGCTTTCCCCCTACTCTTTGGAATGCTGGGCGAGAAAACCCTTGCTAAATTCAAAGCCGCCTTTATGGAAGAGGTAGAACTCATCCTCCCACAAATTATCGATAAGTACAGTCACAAAGTCAGTGAGGTTTCAATTGGTTTTATGGTAGAAGAAAAACTAACGACTCAGTTGAAAGAAAGAGATATTATCGGAATGCTGGAAGAAAAAATTAAGCCGAAACTTTTGCAGTTTAAGATTGCAGCTATGGGGTTTGGTTTAATTATGGGAGGAATAATAAGTTTTGTAGTTTGGCTTAGTGTAACCTGAGTAACTTAATGCAAAATACGATACTCAGGAAGTCGCTACCATCATCTCTTCTAATTCCTCCACCAATTCTTTATTCAACCTCGTAAAATAAACGCCTTCCGTTCTCTCTTCCCTCATTCCTCTCACATAAGCATAAACCACGCCGCCAAAATCACGCTCGTAATCATAGTCTACGAGGCGCTGCTGCAGGTACAAGTGGCATGCGATGGTATAAATGACATATTGCAGATGATAGTTCTTTTCCGTCATGGCCGTAGCTAGTCTATCGGCAGTATAATCCTCTATGGCATCACCGAGGTAAGTAGATTTCCAATCGAGGATATAATATTTTTCTTCGTGCTTAAAGAACATATCTACGCTACCGGTCATCATGCCTTGTATCTGCGGAATGTTTTTGAAGTAAGCCGGAATGCTGTAAGATTGGAGCAGTGCTTCCAGCTTTTTTATAGACACTTCAGGAATAGGAAAATCGAATTGCAATTCATTCAAACGATTTTTCTGTGATATGCTTTCAAGAGAAAAACTCGTGCTTCTTGCATCTATGATGGCACCCACAACGGCTTGTATAAATTGCAACAAACTATCTGCAAATTCTTCTTCTTGTAAAGAAGGCATCCACTGCCGGGCGGCACGATTTATCTGCTCTTGCCAGTGCGTATCTGTAGAAAAATCAATCTGCTCAAAAACAGCGTGCAAGAAATTACCAGCTTGTTTACCCTTGCTTAAGGTTTCAAAAATAAAGAGATCGTAGTCTGCATTCTTCTCTGCTCCAGCAAACTTTTTTTGCCCTTGCGGCATATCTGCACTTAGGCCGCTATAGCTGCTGGTACCCCAGTACATATCTTCTACAGTGAATCTATTAATATTTTTATAAACCGCATCTTTTGTCTTTTTACCAGCATTATAAACTACATCCGGCTCATAAACAGGACTTGCTTCTGTAGGAATAAGCTCTGGTTCATTTATTGATGTCAGAAACTGAGTGAGAGTAGTATTACTTCTATTCGTAGTAATCAAAATACACTTACACACAGATCGGGTAATTGCCACGTATAATAGCCTCCTGTTGGCCTGTTCCTGCTGCCTTTCTATCTCCGCGAAAAAATCTTCAGCATCTGTACCCGGCACCGTTACATAAGTTCCGTCTCCATCTGCCGCCACCCTGCGATAATAATGTGTCTTATCCTTTTTTCTTATAAAAGACATATCCAATTCCGGCGCTATCACGATATTATATTGTAAACCTTTGCTTTTGTGCACCGTCACAATCTTTACGGCTTCTTCATCGCTTTCTATTCTTTGAGCATATTCGTCGCCTTCTGTAAAATCATCTGTCTGTGCTCTTTTCAGCCATTTGATTATTTGTTCCGGTCCCAGATTATTTCTTAGCTGCTGCGTATGCAGAATTTCTACCAGCTGATTAAAATTACTTATTCCCCTTTCTCTTTCGCGGTCTTTTGCTGCACCGCCTGCGAGCGAAAAGTCTTTTGCAAATTTTGCCATGGCACTATAAAAACCCTCAGTTTCCCATAATTTCTTATAGGAAGAAAATAATTCAATGAGGGCAATGTCATCCAGCAAGGGAATCTTATTCGTGGTTACATTTACAAGTGCTGTATTCATTGCGGTGTGCAGTAAGCCAGATTCAGGTTGCAGGACCGCCTGTAGAATAGCGAGTAGGTCATCCACCTCCGGCGAGGCAGTTACTTTGCTATCGTTTATGACGATTGCCTGGATGTTATGTACTGCCAGTGCTTCTTTAATAGGCACTGCCTGAAAATTTTTCGTAATCAAAATCCCAATATCCGAAGGTTTTATTCTTCTTTCTTTTCCTTTTTCTACCAGCCTATAATTTTCATTCACAAGAAGGTCTAAGACTTGCAATCGCAAGGCTTCCGTTTTATCCTCTTTATTATTACCAACAAAAACACTAAAGGGAGAAACTTCTGCACCATTGAGAAAAAGCTGTGGTACATCCGCATTCTCTGCTGGAGCACTGACAGGCACATACTCAATCGATTCTTCTTCGCCGCCAAAATGAAAAGTATCAAAATCTGCTGTGGGCAAGAAAAACTTGTTCATTGCCGTAATGAGCTTATCTGTAGATCTGTAATTATAGTTCATACTATACCAGTGCTCAACATTATTCTTTGCTCTAAAGTAGGTATAGACATCTGCCTTTCTAAAACCAAAAATACTCTGCTTAGGATCACCGATAAAAAAACATATAGAGGCTTTGCCAAAGGCGGCATTAAATATTTCATATTGCAACTTGTCCGTATCCTGGAACTCATCTATGAAAACAGCTTTGTATTTCATCTGCATCAGTTTTATCAGCCGCTCATTTTTTTCAATCACGAGCACTTGATGCAGCCGATATATAATGTCATCGTAACTCATCACATTAGCCAATTGCTTTGCCCGCTCCACGCCGACAAGCACTTCTGTAATGGTGGTGCAAATGATATGATGATAAAAAGTAGACAAAGCAGTCACTTTTCTTTTTTCAACTTCTGCCAAATCGCTCAATACTTCACTGAACTCCGGAAACTTTTTTGCGAATGTCGATAAGTCTTTTTTCTCCCAGCAATCTGCAAAAATTGCCTCATCATTTTCCCAGTTTGGAGGAAACCATTTAGCGACAGTTTTATTAGATGCTGCAATACTCTGAAGATTTTCTTTGTTTTCGCTTATGTAATCCAGACACAGCGCTTTCGCTTCTTTTTCCTCTTCTTCAAACTGTGTCAGAGTATCAACTGCGGCATTTACGGTTTCTTCGTCAAGACAATAATTTACTTTATCCTCATAAGCAAAATACTGCTTGCCAGCCTGGTGCTCTCTTATAATTCGGATAAATGAATCTCTATTTAAATTTGGCCACATTTTCAATAAAGGCAACGGTAGACCAGCGATATTTTTTCGCCAAAATTTATTAACCTCTTCCTCTATATATGGCGTACTGTCGGATATAATTTCGGCACCAAATAATTGACCAGTTTCAAAAGCAAAGTCGCCCAGCATTTTTTGACTAAAACCATGGATCGTAAAAATGGATGCCTCATCAAGAAAAAGATTAGCGTGCTGTAAGAGTCTAACTACTTCGTCTTTGCCGTCTCGCTCTGTAGCTTCTTTTACAATTTTTGCGATTTGGCCTTCCTGCTCCTCTTTGCCTTTTGCAATACTATGCGCTGCAATCACAAATTTTCTTATGCGCTCTACTAGTTCGGCCACTGCTGCCTTAGTGAAAGTTACCAGTAAAATTTCCTCAATAGGAATTGCTTTTTCCAGCAAAAGCCGCAGCGTAAGAATAGCGATAGAATACGTTTTTCCAGTGCCGGCACTAGCTTCTATCAGATTAGTACTTTCTAAGGGTACTGTAGCGGCATCAAAAGCTTTATATTCTTTTTGAGTCATTTTCTTTTACTAAGTTTTTACATATTCCGTTTACATACATTTCTATCCCTCAAAAAAATCTGGTACAAACGCCCTGAGCGGTGGAATTATTTTTGAGTAAAACAAATTGAAATCTGCAAAGTAATCGGGCGATGTAAATAGGCCTTCAGAATATTGCTCATCGATGTATGGCAAATAATGTCGATTAATGTTGCCGTAACTTTTACTGATTGCCTTATCGGTTTTTCCTAACTCACATTCTTCCTCCAGCTCCGATATAAAGTCAACAGCAAAGGCCACAGGCCTACTGCCCGCAAGTGCATACAGCGGCAACAAATTTTGTATTATTTCTAAAGCTGCTTGTTTACTTAAATGCTTTACATCGGAAATTTCACCAGAAGCTGCTGAAGCAAAATGATAATCATACTGCAAACCGGCAGCACAAAGCATGGTGTAATCAAGGAAACTTTTTATTAGAGTTTTTAGTTCCCTGCCCTGTTTAGAAAAACAAGTAGCGACATACTTTTCCCCAAAAATATTATTAATCTTTCCTTTTATTATTTTCTCACTTACCTGTACAGAGAAATCAATGGAAGACTCTTTTTCATCACCCACAAGCTCTTGCAATTTTGCTGGTAGTATTCCTAGATTTTCCCTTACCGTTTCAAGCACCAGCTTGCCCATATTTCTTAAAGGAAGCCTGCCTTGTTTTTTAAATTCCTCTTCTACTGCAGTAATGGATTCAGCACCCCTTACGCTTAAAGCCTTTTTTAATCCCCAGTTTTGTAAACCATTGGTCTCAAACAATTCTGTATCTGCAATATCTTCCTCCTCTTCATTCTTATAAATCAACAACTGCTTATTGTAATAATATTTTATAGGTTGTGTTATGGACAAAGAAAAATCTCGATATCGTATTTCTGCACTCTCCTCTATTTCTGGCCTGTCTTCTAAAAAAATATCAGGTAAAGCAGCGGCAGTTTGTAGTAGATAATTGGGCAAAGATTCTTCTGCATTATAACGTCTGCTGTAGTTATGTAAAGGGTGCCTGGTAAGTAATTTACCCTCTACTTCTTTTGGTTCTATTGCTTTACCAGCAATGTATTGCAAGAGTTCTTCTACCACAGAAGATGGCGGCAGTACCGTATTATCTTTTGTACTTTGGCCCACATAACTCAGATAAAATTT
>JBBKWE010000151.1:0-35990 GCA_037968795.1 Ferruginibacter sp. | reverse complement strand
CTTCATGGGGAGAGGGGCAATTAGTAGTACCTTAAAATTATATGTTTTACTCTGCGAAAAAAAATTTGTCTTTTATAACGGTTGCATCATCAGTTGCAGGAGCATTCTCCCTATTATTTAATAGGCAGGTGTCACTTACCTACCAAAACCGTGGGATTAAGTATGCTCATTGGGATACTAAAAACCAAATCGCTTTATAACATAAGGGTATAAAGCTTTTTACCGTAGAATGATAAGCAAAGGATATGCATCATCGTACAAGAATAATTGTCTGAGAAATAAAGGGTTATCAGGGCAATTCAAATAGTTGTTTTATTCCACCGGCCACTGGCCACTCATTTACTCCTAATGCAACTCCGCACTTATCAATCTCAGAAACTCACTCCTCGTTTCGTTTTTTGCAAACTGCCCGGAGAAAGCAGAAGTGGTGGTCACTGAGTTTTGCTTACTCACGCCACGCATCATCATGCATAGGTGCGAGGACTCTATTACAACCGCTACGCCCAGGGGATTAAGGGCTGTCTTTATAGCATCGAGTATCTGGTGAGTAAGGCGCTCCTGCACTTGTAGTCTGCGGCTAAAGACATCTACCACTCTTGCAATCTTGCTCAGGCCGGTTATATATCCGTTTGGAATATAAGCCACATGGGCTTTGCCGTAAAAAGGAAGCATGTGGTGCTCACACATACTGTAAAGCTCTATGTCTTTTACAATGATCATTTCACTTACATCTTCATGAAATTTTGCACTATTAAGAATAGCAACTGCATCCTGCCCGTAGCCTTGCGTATGATATTGCATAGCTTTTGCAATGCGCTCAGGAGTTTTTAATAAGCCTTCTCTCTCCGGGTCTTCGCCCAGGTTTTGCAATACCGTCTTATAGCTTTCCATAAGTTTTTGCGTAGTGTCTTCGTCGTATTGTTCTATTTTCTTGTAAGCCATTTTTTAAATTTTATGCGGGGTAGTCTACAAAGTTTCTGGGAGTTTCGTACAGTCGCACCTGCATATCTATCGTTGCCGGAATGTGAGGTTGTAAGATATTGTAAATTACAATGGCAATATTTTCTGCCGTGGGGTTAGTATTTTTAAATTCGGCGCAATCCTCATTGAGGTTTCTGTGATCAAATCTTTCTATAATTTCTTTCTGTATAAGGTCGCTCAGCACTTTCATATCCATCACAAAGCCGGTCTCTGCCTGCACCTCGCCTACAAGCTTTACAATAAGATCGTAATTGTGACCGTGGTAGTTTGGGTTATTACATTTGCCAAAGATGGCATCATTTTCCTCATTGCTCCACGTGGGATTGTATAGTCTGTGGGCAGCATTGAAGGATTCTTTCCTGTAGACCGCCACCTTTTTTTTATCTTCTTTTTCCATGATCTTTTCTATAACAAAATATCTATCCTAAAAGTTTTTATTTAATTTTCCTCGCCAAAATACTCTACATAGATCTTAGGTGTTTCGTACAATTTTAAGGCATGCAACACAACTCCCTGCGGCAGGGCAGGGCAGAGCACATTCCATATTCCAATGATGAGGTTTTCTATAGAGCAGATCTTTCCTTGCATAAATTCAACTTCTACATTCATATTTTTATGATCAAGAATATCTATCACATTTTCTTTTATGATGGTACTTAGTTTTTTGGCGTCAAAAACAAAGCCTGTGTCGGCAGAGGGGTTTCCTTTTATCGTCACAAAAAGTTCAAAATTGTGTCCATGCCAGTTCTCATTGGCACATTTACCAAAGACCTCTTCGTTTTTCTCCTTACTCCATTCCGGATTATACAGTTTATGTGCTGCGTTAAAATGCTCTATTCTCGTGATATACACCATGTTTTTTGCCCTAATTAGTGGGGGCGGCAAAGTTAAGCTTTTGATGAATAAGAGGTGAAGGGTTGGAGGTAAAGGGTTGTAAACCCTCCTGAAAGTCTTTTTAAACTTAAACTACCTTACTTAGGGTTGAGACAACCCTAAGGACAATAACACCCCTGTAATTTTCAGGAAAGGCTGGTTTCTGTAAATGATTATCTTGCCAGCGTTGTATGGCCTATACTGGCTAATAAATGTTTTGAATGAAAAGAATACTACTTACTGCCCCTACTAGCTTAGAGATAGGAGACTTTTCTCACGATAAAGTAGATGTTTTGTGTACGGGCATTGCCGTTCCTGCAACTATATATAATCTTCAAAAAGCTATTTCCAGGGGAGGTAACGACCTGGTAATTCAGATGGGAATCTGCGGTACTTTCAATGCAGATACACATCCCATTGGCCATTGTTACGTTGTAGAAAAAGATTGCTTTGCAGAACTAGGTGCTATAGATAGGGAAGGGTTTTCTCCTTTGCACGAAATGGGCTACATGCTGCCGGGGGAAACTGGCATAGAAGATGGCTGGTTCTATAATAAAAATGCTGCGAGTTATTGTCTGCCTACCGCCACTGCTATGACCGTGAGTACGATAAACAATATGCCACTTATTGATGTGCTGCAAAAGCGCTGGCAACCCCATATTGAATCTATGGAAGGAGCAGCATTGCATTATGTTTGCTTAAAGGAAAAAGTAGATTTTTTGCAACTGAGAGCGGTGAGTAATGTTATAGGAGATAGAGATATTGCCAATTGGAAAATGAAGGAAGCGATAAAAAAGCTTCATGAAATGGCTTACAACATCATAGAGAATCTTTGATTTGAATAAATAAGAAAAAAATGAATACAAAGCAGGAAATAGAAATTGCTTTTTCACCTTGCCCAAATGATACTTTTACTTTTGATGCTTTGCTGCATAATAAAATAGATACCGGTAGTTATACTTTTACGCCAGTGCTGGAAGATGTGCAAACACTCAATGCCTGGGCTAAGGAAGAAAAATACGGAGTTACAAAACTGAGCTATGCAGTGTACCCAAAAGTAGCGGAACATTATAAAATCCTGGATGCAGGAAGTGCACTAGGCAATGGAGTAGGACCTTTATTGCTTGCGGTTAACTCCGATCATGAAGCGGTAGAATCTTGCAGTATAGCCATACCCGGGGAAGACACTACCGCACATCTACTATTTTCCCTGGCTTATCCCGAGGCAAATAATAAAGTCTTTTTACGGTTTGATGAAATAGAAGATTTTGTATTGCAAGGTCATGGCCTCGGGGTGGTCATTCACGAAAACCGGTTTACCTATGCTGCAAAAGGACTTCATAAAATTATGGATCTTGGCTCCTACTGGGAAGAGAAAGTGCAGCAACCTATTCCGTTAGGGGGCATTGTGGTGAGCAGAAGGTATTCGCAGGCAGTACAAAATGATATTGCAGATCTCATCAAGCAAAGTATTGAGTTTGCCAATGCACATTATCGCTCACAACCCAGCGATTACATAAAGGCGCATGCCCAAGAAATGACAGAAGCCGTTATGCTGCAGCACATAGATTTGTATGTAAATGATTTTTCTCTAAGCCTGGGAGAAAATGGCAGGCAGGCGATCTTAAAATTGATAGAAGTGTATAAGACAATTCATGGCGGCGAAGTCAGAGCGGATATTTTTGTGTGAATTTTTTAACTATCCTTAGAGTTAAGCGAAGCGTATCTAAGTATGTACAATAAAGCAAAGACTGTGTCTTTGCACCTTAAGGGAGATAAGAAATCTCCCTTTGATTTACAAATCCGTAGAGCGCTGCGCTGAACTCTACGGATAGAAAGATGTGAATTTTTTAATGATCTTTAGAGGGAAGCGAAGCGTCTAAGGATATACAATAAAACAAAGATTAAGTCTTTGTCCATTTAGGGAGATAGGAAATCTCCCTTCCATTTACAAATCCGTAGAGCGCTGCGCTGAACTCTACGGATAGAAAGATTAGTTTCATCATTTATTATCCAGCGCCTTTTTATATCGCTCTAAGACTCTCTCCCTGGCAAATTTGTGATCCACTATAGGTTCCGGATAATTTTTTGTGCCATACTCAGGCACCCATTTTTTTACATACTCAAGGTTCTTGTCAAATTTTTCCAGCTGCAGCTGTGGATTAAAAACTCTAAAATAGGGTGCAGAATCGCAACCGCTGCTGCTACTCCATTGCCAGCCGCCATTATTGGCTGAGAGGTCAAAGTCCAGAAGCTTTTCTGCAAAGTAAGCCTCTCCCAGTCGCCAGTCCAGGAGCAAGTGCTTGCACAAAAAAGAAGCTGTGATCATACGCACTCTGTTGTGCATAAAACCCGTGGCATTGAGTTCCCTCATACCAGCATCCACAATAGGGTAACCAGTCTTGCCTTCGCACCAGTTTTTAAAAGCTTCTTCATCGTGCTCCCATTCTATATTGTCGTACGCAGCTCTAAAAGCATGGCCTTTTCCTACTTTGGGGAAATGCCAGAGTATCATCATGTAAAATTCCCGCCAGATAAGTTCATTTACAAACACCGTAGATTTATCCTCTGCAAAAGCAAGGAGTTTTCTTATAGACAATGTTCCAAACCGTAAATGAATTCCCAGCCTTGAGGTAGCCTCTGCTGCAGGAAAATTTCTTTTCTTTCCGTAACTATTAAGCAGTTCTGCTTTTACTTTCCTATCCGGGATAGGTATTTCTGAAGCAGCAAAACCCATTTCCTTTAAAGAAATAAGCGGTAATTTTTTACTCTCCACGAAGTTCTTAAAATACTTTTCTGCTGGGTAAGGCTTCCTGTAAAAATCATTCAGCTTTGCTTTCCATACCTTGCTGTAGGGCGTAAAAACCTTATATGGCGTACCGTCATCTTTAAGGACTTCATCTTTTGAAAATATAACCTGGTCTTTGTAACTATGAAAGCTGATGTCGTTATCTGTAAGCAACTTTTCTACGGCTTCATCTCTTTCTGTGGCATAAGGCTCATAGTCTTCATTTGTATATACCGCTGCTACATCATAGTCTTGGAGAATTTGCTTGAAAGCCTCTAGTGGCTTGCTATACGTCACGAGAAGGCTGCTTCCTTCTTTTTCCAGATTTTCTTTGATCTCCGATATGGTATCATAAATAAATTCTACGCGGGCATCTTCCTTATTCTCCAGCTTGTCTAAAATCTCTTTATCAAAAATAAAAATGGGCAATACCGGATATTCTGAGGTCAAAGCACGATATAGTCCTGCATTGTCTTCCAGCCGCAGATCTCTTCTAAACCAAAAAATTGAAATTCTTTTCTTCATTCTTATTTTTTCGTGGTTTCGTTCCCATTCTCTGGTCAAACAATATTCATTAACAATAGTTGTCCGCAGAGGAATAGCGAAATAATCTATTTTCGTAGAATAGTCATTTGCAAAAGAATAACTTTTTTCTGCCAACAATTAAATACAAAATGAATGCCTTTCTTTAGGAAAACAAAATATAAAATTCTCTTGTTCTTATCCTTGTTGGTTGTGATTAGCCAAACAACATTAGCACAAGAAGCAGATGTTTCCCGCCTGCGCATATCACTTCTTACCTGTTCGCCCGGCGAAGAGTTGTATTCTACCTTTGGACATAGTGCCCTTAGAGTCATAGACAGCAATGCCGTATCTGATATGGTGTATAATTATGGCACCTTCGATTTTAATGATCCAAAATTCTACCAGAAATTTATTCGTGGTAAACTTATGTATTATCTAAACGTAGAGCAATACCAGGAGTTTATTTTTGAATATGCGGTTACTAACAGAAGTATAACAGAGCAAGTTATAGACCTTACAGCGGAGGAGCGGCAGCGTATACGAACAGCACTAAACGAAAACTTAAAAGAAGAGAATAAATTTTACCTCTATGACTTCTTTCTCGACAATTGTACGACAAGATTACGCGATCTCATTGAGCAAAATAAAACTCCGGCCCCTGTTTTCCTTCCGGTAATGGATACCAGCACAACTTTTAGAAATGCTATCCATCTCTACCTTGATAGCAACCGGCAGGTATGGAGTAAGCTAGGTATAGACCTGCTCCTGGGAGCGCCATGTGATGCCGTGATGACGGTGCGCCAGCAGGCCTTCCTGCCAGACAACCTTATGAAGATGTTTGATGCTGTACCTAATACCAGGATTGTACAGCAGAAAAAGATGGTTGTAGAATTACAGGAAGGAAAAGAAAGCGATTTTGAATTGTCGCCCACATTGATTTTTAGCCTTGTCCTATTATTCTATATTTTACTGGCCTTTTTTGCTTCCAGGCTCACGGTATTTAAAAACATTCTTGCTGGTTTTGATTACCTGTTGTTTGCCGCCACGGGCTTGCTAGGGTGTTTGTTCATTTTTATGATGGTAGGAACAGATCATATAATGACGAAGCAGAATTATAATATTTTGTGGGCGGTACCTTTTAATATCATAGCAGCATTTTATGTGCAATCATCCCGACGCAGAGCGGTCTTATATTTCTTGTGTAATGCTATCCTGCAGGGACTTTTGCTCCTATCCTGGTCATTTCTGCCACAGGAATTAAATTTCTCCCTTATCCCTGTAACCATTTTGCTCTTATTCAGATCAATAGCCATTTGGCGAAGTGGAAATATAAAAATGAAATACAAAAATGCAGAAAGAAATACAGTTCAATAACAGCACAATAAAATATTATCGTCATGGGCAGGGGGACACATGTTTATTTTTTATTCATGGCTTTGCAGAAGACCATACGGTGTGGGATAATCAATTAAATCATTTTAAGAATGACCATAATATTATACTGGTAGATCTGCCGGGTTGTGGAGCCTCAGAAGCACTTCATGAAGAGATAAGCATGAAGTTGCTCGCTGATCTGATAAATGACATTGTAGAAAAAGAGAATGTCAAAAAATTCGTCATTCTTGGTCACAGTATGGGCGGTTATATTGCGCTGCAATACTTATCTATTTACCCTGAAAAAGTATCAACATTAGGGTTACTGCATAGCAGTGCCTACGCAGATGATGCAGAAAAACTAGAGAAAAGGAAACAGGCGATTACAGTAATTGAAAAAAAAGGAAAGGATACTTATTTGAATACCACTTATCGCAGCCTATTGCACGGTGAGGATCATATAAACAAATATCTCTCTTTGCTGGAAAAGATGGGGGAGAAGATAAAAGCTAAAGTACTTGTTGCTTACATAAAAGCAATGATGGCCAGGGAAGACCATAGTGCTCTATTGCAAAAAGTGGATATCCCATTTTGCTTTATCATAGGTAAGCATGATGGGGCAATCCCTTTTGAGGTAAGTATGCGGCAAACGCATATTGCAAATAGCACGTATATAAAAGTGCTTGAAAGTACAGGACACGTTGGTATGCTGGAAGAAGAGGATGCATTCAATAGAGAATTAGGAGAATTTTTACATTCTGCACTTTTACGCTAAAGCTTTTCTGAGATTTATTGCATAATTTGCTGCTTGCGTATTTATTTTGTGAAACCTGCTCTATTTTACACACAATTGTACTTCTCTTAAAGTTTAAAAAGAAGCCGGTTTTAGTGCTTTCTATTAGGAGCGTGAATTTTTTACGGGAAAATAAATCTGGGATAGCTAATTCTCCGCAGATTTTTTTAATGAGATTATGAGAAAATTTTTACTATCCATATTTGCCTTATTTTCCACCTTGGCGGTAAGCGCAGCGCATATTACCGGCGGTGAAGTCCGATACGAATTCTTGCGGGACGAAGGAGATTCCAAAGTTTATAGAATAACTCTTTTACTTTTCAGAGACAATAATTGTCAGGGATGCGCCGGTCTTCCGGTTTCTGTACCCGTAGGCATTTACAATAATGATAATAGTTCACTTTTTGGTGGTTTTCGTACCGTGGACAGGACCACAGAAACTGAAGTGCCCATATTAGCTTTTCCTGGTTGCCTAACCAATGCACCATCTTTCAATTACAGTATGGGTACTTACCCAATGGAAGTAACGCTTCCCAATAATAATGCTGGCTATACTTTCTCTTACCAGACTTGTTGCAGAGTAAAAAATATTGTAAATCTGACTTCTAACCCTAGTACTGGTGGCGATCAAGGCTCAACTTATATTGCTGTAATACCGGGAAAAAATAAACTCATAGGCGGTATAAATGATAACAGTGCGCAGTTTCAAACTGGCATATCTGTTATTTGCTACGGTAGGA
Organism: Ferruginibacter sp.; assembly: GCA_037968795.1. Lineage (GTDB taxonomy): Bacteria > Bacteroidota > Bacteroidia > Chitinophagales > Chitinophagaceae > Ferruginibacter. Next base: position 27,916 of record JBBKWE010000151.1, on the reverse strand, counting down.
GGTTTACGCTGGACTTTAGTGCTACAGACTCCGATGGAGACGAGATTGTATATGAACTCTGTAACGGATTAGATGGCGGTGCCGCTGTAGATGCGGGTTACAGCACTCCGGCTGGCCCTCCACATAATTCTCTGTCTTACCAAAGTCCCTACAGTGGTTTGCAGCCTTTGGGGAGTTTGGCCACCATTAACTCCTCCACAGGTATCATCTCTGGCATTGCACCATCTGTAGCCGGGGCTTATGTAGTATCTGTTTGTGCTAAAAGTTACAGAAACGGACTTTTCCTGGATGAACATAGAAAAGATTTTATTGTGACCGTGTCACCTTGCGATCTTAGTGGTGCTGAGCTTGATCTTAGCTATTCTAATTGCAAGGACTCCACATTTACCTTCACTAATAATAACAACTCTCCACTTAACCTCACTTTTCTGTGGACTTTTGGAGATGGCAACACCAGTACTGAACAGATGCCAACACACACTTATGCAGATACCGGAGTATATAAAATCACACTCACCGTAAATGCCGGAGGATCTTGCTCCTCTACTGCAGAAAGCTTGTTGAGCGTTTTTCCGAGTTTTGAAACACGTTTTGCAACCACGGCACCAGCCTGTAAAAATGTAAATGTTCAATTTACCGATCAGACATTTGCCACCTATGGTCCGGTAAATAAATGGCGATGGAATTTTGGCGATCCGTCGAGTGGAGTAAGTAATACAAGTGTGTTAAAGGATCCTGTTCATGCCTATAACACGTCTGGTACCTACAACGTGCAGCTAATAAGCAGTAGCCCAAAAGGCTGTATTGATACTTTGCTTGCTCCGGTAATAATTGTAGATACTCCCGCACTCCGGCTTCCTAATGATACACTCATCTGTAGTGTAGATACTTTGCAAATAAGTGCACAAAAAGATATTCCGGGAGGAACTATTCGTTGGTCGCCAAACTATATGATAAGTGATGTGAACAGCTTTACACCACTTGTAAGCCCGGATGTAACTACGACCTATACCGCCGTACTCACTGATCCTAGCGGCTGCAGCGCTATAAAAAGCTTTACTATACGAGTCGTAGATTTTGTTACTGTTGCAGCTATGCCGGACACGACCATTTGTAGAACGGATAGTATACAATTACGCATCGTTACTGACGGGTTACTATACCGATGGACTCCTACAGCGGGTTTAAGTAATCCTAATATACTGAATCCGAGAGCTGCACCGAATGCTTCCAGTACAACTTACACGCTCACAAGTACAATAGGGAAGTGCTCTAAAACAGCTGATATAATAGTAAGAACAGTTCCTTATCCTGCAGCAAATGCAGGGCCTGATAGCGCCATTTGTGCAGGTACCAGTATGCAATTAAATGCCACTGGGGGAAGTACTTACGCCTGGACGCCTACTTCCTTTCTATCTGCTACAAATATCCCTAACCCCATAGTGCGCAATCCAAACTTCTCTGTACAGTATATAGTGACCGTAAGAGATACACTGGGTTGTCCTAAACCAGTGAGAGACACGGTGTATATAAAAGTTATTAAACTCGTTGCTGATGCGGGGCCAAGAGATACATCAATCGTAAAAGACCAACCGCTACAACTGAATGGTACCGGAGGTGATATATATTTATGGTCGCCGGGAACTTATCTCAGTGATGTAAATATCAGTAATCCTGTATCTAACCCAAAAGACAGCATTGAATACGTGCTGAGGGTGAGTAATGCAGAAGGTTGCACTGCAACTGACACTATCAATGTGCGACTGTTTTTCCTGGAACCAGGTCTATATGTGCCTACAGCCTTTACCCCCAATGGCGATGCTATTAATAATACCTTTAAACCTATTGCACTTGGCATAAGATCTCTTGACAATTTTGTTATTTACAACAGATTTGGTGAACTTGTTTTTCAAACCTCACAAATAGGCAAGGGCTGGGATGGTAAATACAAAGCTGCAGCACAGGGTACAGATACCTTTGTATGGTATGCAGAAGCCACAGATTATAAGGGGCGAAAACTTAAAAAGAAAGGCACCGTAGTGCTAATCAGGTAAATCTATTAATATTGCTGTAGTGTAAATCTCTACGACCTTGTCGTATACTTATATATTTTTCACTTTCATCTTTTATCTTATTCTTTATCAATAGTTTTAGGGCTAATATGGTAGTTCATATTTAATATTTTTTGAAAATCACCATCGGGTTGAATAATTCTGCCCACCTTTGCGAAAAAAATGACTAAAAGAATTTTGATTACGGGTGCTACATCCGGAATAGGAGAAGCAGCTGCTGTAAAGTTTGCCAGCGAAGGTTTCAATCTAATAATCACTGGCAGGCGAAGTGAAAGGTTAGAAAAGCTAAAAGACCGGATGACAAAAGAATATGATGTTGAGGTTTTAACTCTTTGCTTTGATGTACAGGATCGTATCGCTACAGAAACTGCCCTTGCCAGCTTACCTCAGCAGGATTTTGCAATTGATATTTTGCTCAATAATGCCGGCCTTGCCCTGGGAAAAGACCATTTTGATACTGCCAGTATAGAAGATTGGGATACGATGATAGATACAAATGTGAAAGGACTTCTTTACAGCACCCGCGCCAGTTTACCTTATTTAAAAAAAGGAAAATTTCCACATATAATCAATATTGGCTCTACTGCCGGGCAGGAAGTGTATGAGAGCGGCAATGTGTATTGTGCTACAAAATACGCTGTAGATGCTATAACGAAGGCAATGCGAATAGATTTGTTGAGTGATAACATAAAAGTGACTTCTATAAATCCTGGCGCAGCAAAGACTGAGTTTTCTTCTGTTCGTTTTAAAGGGAATACTGAAAAAGCAAGCAGTACGTATGAAGGGTTTACTCCTTTATCAGCAGTAGATATAGCAGATGCCATATTCTATACCGCCACCTTGCCGCCACATGTTTGTGTAAATGACCTTACAATAACCGCAACGCAACAGGCCAACAGTATCTATATAAATCGTTCTGGCAAGCTATTTGATTAGTATGGAAATGTATACTCATAATAGGAAATTCTAGTGTACAATATTCCTTGAAAAATATGTTTTTATTTCGCAATTTAATGACAAATGAAAAAACTCCTCTTCTTTACAATTCTGGCATTTTCCTTAGTATCTGCTGATGCACAGCAAGTTATAAGGCAAGCTTCTTGCTCGAGTACCTCGATTAAAGAGCAAGCAGACAGCATTAAAAAAGTAATGATAGCCAGTGGTTTCGTATTATTAAAAGAAAACAGTGTTTCCATGAAAAGCGGATATGAAATGCCTATTATCGTTCCGCTGGTAAATGGCGGTTGGTATTATTTTGCATTTATAGGAGAACCTACTGCAAGATTATACGAAATAAGGATGTATGATTGGAATGAGAAAATGGTAAAATATATAAAAAATGACTGGGGGGATGTAGATGGTAACGTTATTTCTTATTCGTATTTCCCTAAGTTTAGTGAGTATCACATGATAAAACCTATACAGCTCACAAAGGAAAAAAATAAAGATATGTGCGGATACGTAATTCTGATGAAAAAAGGCGACGCACCTGTAAGAAGCACTACACCTGATTAAATAAATATTGCTGGAAATTCCTTCTTTAGGCTATTGTATATTTCAGCGGTATAATTGTTTACAAAACCTTTTCCTTCTATCTCAGCTACCCACCTTATATTGTAAATAGAATTAGTGAGAAATACTTCATCACTGTCTTTTAGCTCCTCTGGCGTGATGGGCTTCTCTTGCACCTCTATCGCCTGAGTTGCCAGAGAGTGAATAATAAAATTTCGCATTACTCCATTTACACATCCTTCTTCCACCGCCGGCGTAGATATTTTACCATTTTTGATGCAGAAAACGTTTGCTATCGTACTATCGCATACTCTGTGATTAGTGTTGCAAACTATAGTATCGTTATTTTTATTTGTCTGGGCATGCAGTGCTGCCATAGCGTACGGCAAAAAATTATTGTGTTTGTAGCTACTAAACTTATCTGCACTTTTGAGAGCATCGGTAAAAATACCAAGGGATAATCCGTTTGCATTGAGCATTGTATGCTCTTGCAGTGGCCAGGCTTGGATTACGTAATCTGCCAGATGTGATGCGCAGTCGTATAGCCCGCCATCTTGCCTCATAAGCATTAAACGTATCCTGGCAAGACCAGAAATTTTTTCAGCCGCTACCAGTTTATTGATGTCTGTTATTAATTTTGCTTCGGTAAGGTGCTTAGGGATTTGTAAGTGTAAGGCTTCTGCTCCTTCCCATAATCTGGTAAAATGCTGTTTCCCAAGAATGAGGTTACCTTGGTGCCATTTCATGGTTTCAAAAAGCCCATCTCCATAGCGTAGCGCTCTGCTTCCGGGACCTACGATTTTTTCATCTGCAGATAGAAGTTTGCCATTGTAAATGAATCGCTGCTCCATTATTAGAATAAGCCATGCAATTGGCTGTCTATTTGATTTATGATGGTACCAAAGTGCTCTTCATTTTCTGCAAACTTGTTATTGTCTGCATCTACGATAAGTAATTTTCCTTCATCATAAGTCTCTATCCAGCTATTGTAATAATCATTTAATTTCTTAAGATAATCCAATCTTATATTTTCTTCATATTCCCTACCTCTCTTCTGTATTTGCGCTACAAGAGTAGGCACAGAAGCTTTTAAGTAAATAAGCAAATCCGGGGGTTGCACCATAGACTTCAGGGTTTCAAAAAAAGAATAGTAATTGTCAAAATCTCTTTTACCCATCAGATTCATGTCATGTAGGTTGGGCGCAAAAATATTCGCATCTTCATAGATGGTTCTGTCTTGTATTACCGTTTCTGTTCCTTTCCTTATTTCCAGGAGTTGATTAAGTCTGCTGTTCAGAAAATAAATCTGTAGGTTAAAACTCCAACGAGGCATATCCTCATAAAAGTCATTGAGGTAAGGGTTATGATCCACGTCTTCAAACTGCGGTATCCATTTATAATGCTTGCTCAGCATTTCTGTAAGCGTGGTCTTTCCAGCTCCTATATTTCCTGCTACTGCAATGTGTTTTGGTGATTTTTTTGTGGCCATAATATGTATATCTCCATGTGGAGAGGGTTTGCAATATATTTATTAAATATGATAAGAATAAGTTTATCTAAAAATAAGATAAGCCCATAGCATTTCTTACAGCCAACATTGTATTGGCAGCGCTTTTCCTTGCTTTTTGTGCCCCTTGCTGCATTACTTTTTGCAAGTAAGCTTTATCATCAAATATAGCCTGTGCCTTTTCTCTTACAGGCGCTATAAATGCAATCATGTCTGTTGCAAGTAATGTCTTTAAGTCACCATAACGTATTGTACCGTTTGAATGATCATTTTTAAATTTAATTATAGCCTCTTTGTTACTTACCAGGTCCATAAGTCCAAAAATCGCCTCTACACCAGCGCTCATATTTTTATCTTCTGTGGAACCACTATCTGTAGGGATCTTTTTTATTTTTTTCAGGATAACTTCATCGCTATCATTGAGGTATAAAGTGGCCATTTGATTTTCACTTTTACTCATCTTACCGCTACCGTCTAGCGCAGGTACTTTTATAAGCTCTTCGCCAAAGTTGTAGGCAACTGGTTCCGGAAAAACCGGGCTGTATCGCTGGTTGAAGCGGTGTGCAAAATTTCTTGCCATTTCCAGGTGCTGCTCCTGATCCTTTCCTACGGGTACAAAACTTGCTCTGTGCAATAAAATATCAGCTGATTGAAGCACAGGGTAGGTAAGTAGTCCTGCATTTATATTCTCGGGGTGTAGCCTGGCCTTTTCTTTGAAAGTCACCGTCTTCTCCAGCTCTCCTTTGTAAGCAAGCATATTGAGGTACAGATATAATTCGCTGGTTTCATATACATGGCTTTGGCAAAAAAGGGCAACCTTCCCGGGGTCTAGCCCGCAGGCGATATTCTCTGCAAGTACTCTATGTACATTGCTTTGTAGTGTACTGGTATCTGGGTGGGTAGTAAGTGCATGAAGGTCGGCCACCATAAAATAGCACTCATGAGTCTCTTGCAGTTTCACATAGTTTCTAATGGCACCAACGTAGTTCCCCAGGTGCAAAAATCCGGTAGGCCTTATGCCACTCATCACTATTTTTTGATCTGCTATCTTTTTTAGATCTGCTTCTGCAGTAGTCATTGCTATGTAGTTTTTATCCAATTCATCTTATGAGCACTCTATTCTATTGCAAAGTAATGTGCGCAGGATTATGAGTGGCGAGCGAAGATAATAAAAGATTATACTAAGCTGTGCGCTGCTCCTAAAGTGTAAATGCAGGTAATTTTTTTCTATTCTTAAAATAAGTAAAGAAACTCATTTTACTACTACTACCATTGTTCACAAAAGGGCTTCCTATCTTTCAGGATGTCCTATTTTTGTCATCAACTTTTAAATAAGGGAGATGGGTAATCGTTTTTACTTCTATTCCTATATATTTATATAATATGGAAGTAACGACAGATCTTGTAGATAAGCTAGCGCATCTGAGCAAGCTATCATTTACACAGAAGGAAAAGGAAGCGATCGCTGAGGACCTTGCGAAAATGATAGGAATGGTAGAAAAAATGCAGGAAGTAGACACTACTGGAGTAGAACCCCTGCTGCATATGAGTGCCGCTACTAATGTATTTAGAAAAGATGAAATGGGAGCGCAGTTCTCCTCAGAGGAAGCTTTGGAAAATGCACCGCTTTCGGGGCAGGGTTTCTTCATGGTTCCTAAGGTTATTTCCAAATAAAGAAAATTGAAAGATTACTATGCTGCAAGACATTCTGCGATTACAAGAGATAAGAAAAAGTTATTACCTGGGCAAGCAGGAGTTAAAGGTGCTCAAAGGAATTTCTCTTACTGTGTGCTCCAATGAATATGTGGCACTTATGGGCCCTAGTGGAAGCGGTAAAAGCACACTCATGAATATCCTGGGTTGTCTGGATTCCCCCACAGGAGGTAAATACATTCTGAATGGTAAAGATGTAAGCGATATGGCAGACAATGATCTTGCAGAGGTAAGAAACAGTCAAATAGGATTTGTATTTCAACAATTTAACTTATTGCCAAGGCTCACTGCGGCAGAGAATGTGGCACTACCACTAATATACGCAGGCATCGGCAAAAAGGAACGGATGGAAAGAGCGGAGGCGGTACTTACACAAGTAAAACTGGAAGATAGATTGCATCATAAGCCCAATGAGTTAAGTGGAGGACAAAACCAGCGGGTTGCAATTGCTCGAGCCCTTATAAACAATCCTGCAATTATACTGGCAGATGAGCCAACAGGAAACCTTGATTCTAAAACCTCTCATGAGATCATGGACATATTAGGTACAATACATGCAGATGGTAACACCGTAATATTAGTGACGCACGAGGAAGACATTGCCGAATTTGCTCACAGAGTGGTGCGACTAAGGGACGGTCTAATAGAAACTGATATATTAAACAAAAACCCATCGCAGTTTTCTGCGCATTCACTTTAAAGAATTATGGCATTTAAAATTTATACTAAAACCGGCGACGCAGGTACAACAAGTCTTATAGGCGGCACAAAAGTGCCCAAGAGTGATATCCGAATAGAAAGTTATGGTACTGTAGATGAGCTTAACTCCTACATTGGCCTTGTAGCTTCACTTTTAGAGGACGAAGAAAGTGTAAAAACACTGGCGGAGGTGCAAGACAGGCTATTTACCATTGGGTCTTCACTGGCCTGCGACAGGGCGAAAGAGACTAAGATGAGTATTCCAGATCTGCACGAAGCAGATATTGCATTACTGGAATCGGAGATAGATAGAATGACTGCAGAGCTACCAATAATGAAATCCTTTATTTTACCTGGCGGGAACCCTACAGTATCTCACACACATATAGCAAGATGCGTATGTAGACGAGCAGAAAGGCTGTGTATAGATATGGTAATGAGTGATTATGAAGTAGAGGAACTTGTTATAAAGTACCTTAACAGGCTGAGTGATTATCTGTTTACGCTCGCCAGGTATGCCGGCAAATTGCTAAATGTAGCCGAAGTTCCATGGAGAGCCCGATTAGATTAATATAACGTATTAGAGGGAGTGTAGAGTTGATATTTCATATATAACGGGTTGCATTTTGAGTTAGCATAAAAGTAAAAAAGCTCCGTATACTAATCAGCTTTATTTCACTGTGGTATCAGAGAAAGTATGGTAGAAATTAGAAAAGAGGAAAACGGGCACAAATGAATTTTTTCTAAGTAAAATTACTTATTTTTGCCGCCCGTAAAATTACGGTAGGGTCGGGGTAGCTCAGCTGGTTAGAGCATCGGATTCATAACCCGAAGGTCGGCAGTTCAAGTCTGCTTCCCGATACTAAAAAGCCATCCGCGTAAGCGGATGGCTTTTCAATTCTAAATACTTGCTGTTATTTCTTCCCCTCTGCGTAGTACTTGTGGAAATATGGAATCGTTTCAATTCCCTTATAAAAATTAGCTACATCAAATTTCTCATTGGGACTATGTAGATTATCACTATCTAATCCAAATCCTAGAAAGACAATCTTTATTCCCAGTTCTTTTTCAAACAGGGCACAGATAGGAATACTTCCGCCACCTCTAACGGGTATGGGGTCTTTCCCAAAAGTCTGATTGATGGCTTTTGAAGCCGCCTTATAGCCTTCACTATCGATAGGCGTCATGTAGGGCTCTCCTCCGTGGTGTAAAGTTGCTTTCACTTCTACATATTCCGGAGCTATAGACTTTAAATGATTAATAAGCAGATCAGTAATTGTATGGCTGTCTTGATCTGGTACAAGGCGGCAGGATATTTTTGCATATGCTTTGCTTGGCAATACTGTCTTTGCACCTTCTCCCGTATAACCTCCCCACATTCCATTTACCTCCAGGGTTGGTCTTATACCTGTGCGCTCATTGGTAGTATAACCCTTTTCACCCCACAGAGCTTTTACACCAAGGTCGTCTTTAAATTCCTGCTCATTAAAGGGTGCCTTACCCATAAGCTCCCTTTCTTCTTCTGTAGCTACTACTACAGCATCGTAAAAGCCAGGAATGCTGATATGGTTATTTTCGTCATGCAAGGATGCAATCATCTGCGCCAGAATAGTTATTGGATTGGCTACTGCGCCACCATATACACCACTGTGTAGGTCACGGTTAGGGCCGGTTACTTCTACTTCTATATAGCTGAGACCTCGTACTCCTATATCCAGACTTGGAGTCTCCAGGCTTAACATGGCAGTATCACTAATAAGTATCACATCTGCTTTTAGTAATTCTTTATTCGCTTTTACAAAATCTCCCAGGTTAGGCGATCCTACTTCTTCTTCTCCTTCTATGCAGAATTTTATATTTGTACACAGGGTATCGGTTTTCACCATTGTCTCCAGCGCTTTTACATGCATGTAAAACTGCCCTTTGTCGTCACAGCTTCCTCTGGCATATATTTTACCATCTTTTATTACGGGATCAAATGGGCCGCTATTCCACAGTTCCAATGGTTCTGCCGGTTGCACATCATAATGTCCATATACCAGCACAGTAGGCCAGTCTGGGTTCGTCATTATTTCTCCGTATACCAGAGGGTGTCCAGGTGTTTCATAGATTTTTACTTCGGCGGCTCCCGCCTCTTCCAGTCGCTGTTTCACTGCCTCTGCACAGTTTTGCATATCTTCTTTGTGTTCCTTTTTTGCGCTTATACTAGGTATACGCAGCAGCTCTAGTAACTCTTCTAGAAATCTTTCTTTATGTTCCTCCTGGTATGCGTTCCATTCACTCATAATATTGATTTTTTATAAGGATAAATTGAAAATTTCATTGTCTACTGAAAGTAATTTATCACAAATTGTAAGGTAAAATAATTGGTCACGAATATAAGCGAATATGCCCGTAATAGAAAAATACAAAGTCCATAATGGTGCATTTATAATCGTCGCTAGGGTTGTCAAACATAGGTAAGGCTGTTTAAGTTTAAAAGGGCTATCAGAAGGGTTGGCAAGCCTTTGTTCCTAGAATAAAAGTACTGGATTATTTCTGCGCTTTAAGAATTATTTAGCAAAAATCCGCTTGCCAAAACGACTCGGTTTGTCTATTTTCGTCCCACGATTGCACAGTCAATTCATCAGCCTTTGTTTAGCTTTTTCCTCATTTGTGGGAGTTGGCATAACAAAGGCTGAGTCTATTTATAGAACTTATGTTGTAGTCTTAAAAGATGGCTTCGTGGCGCTTGCCCACATAAGCCCAGTTTACAATCTCCCACCAATTTTTGATGTAGTCTGCACGCTTATTCTGGTACTTAAGATAGTAAGCATGTTCCCACACATCTAAGCCGAGTAGCGGGAAACCTTGTATGGCGCTTACAGGCATAAGTGGGTTGTCCTGATTGGGGGTGCTGCCAACTTTTAGTTGCCTGTTATTATCTGCGTATAACCATGCCCATCCACTTCCAAATCTGTCTGAGGCAGCTTTGGTAAAAGCTTCTTTAAATTCTGCCACAGAGCCAAAACTGGCGTCAATGTGTTCTCTTAGTTTTCCAAAGGGAGCGTTGTCATTTACCTTTGGCTGCATACATTGCCAAAACATTTCATGGTTGTAATGACCGCCGGCGTTGTTACGCATTGTGCTGTCGTACTTATTTATTTTCCCTAATATAGTCTCCACAGGTTCGTTGGGTGCAAGGTTATTTGCCGCCATGGCGTCTATTAGTTTTTTCGAGTATCCTGCAGCATGTTTTCCATAGTGTATTTCCATCGTACGCCCATCTATTACGGGCTCCAGAGCTGCAAAGCTATAGGGTAGAGGACTTTGGCCAGCCATACTGGTAAAACCTCTTCCCATAGGTATAGCCTTGCTTCCACTGCAAGAGGCAAGAAAGCTTCCCAGCCCACCCATCGTCACAGATAAGGCTAGTCCGCCTTTTACTGTATTGTTTAAGAATGACCTTCTATTTATTTCTTTCATAATCTATTTTTTACTAGTGAGGCTTTTCCAAACGCCAAGAATTCTCTTTGCCGTTCTAAGATAATACTCTTTATTAAATAGCTGGGAATCATTCATAGCTTTATAGGTAAAAAATATTCCTACCGGTGTGAGACAAAATATCGCCAGCCACATGCCAGCCAAAGGCGACATCATTCCTTCTTTTACAAACTTTTCTCCAAACATGTTGAGTAAGTGAAAAATCAAAAAGAATATAATAGAGACCAGCAATGGCATTCCCAGGCCACCTTTCCGTATGATGCTACCCAGCGGTGCTCCTATAAAGAACAATACAAGACAAGCCATAGATAAGGCGTATTTTCTATGCCACTCTATATCTAAGTATCGTATCTCTCTCTCTTTATTATCCAAATCGGTAATTGAAAACTGTAGTGCCCCTTTTAAGTCTGTGGCTATTCCAATGGCTCTGTCCTTTACAGAAATTGTGAGGCTGTCTGGCACCTTTAATGTTCGCTTTATAGTGTCTGGGAATTTGCTTGCGTCCATTCCCAGATAATGAAAATATCTCTTTGCAGTGCTGCCAGAAACAGCTCCCAGCGTATCTCTTACCCTGCCTAGCGAGTCTGCATTTTTACTCAATTGCCGGGCGCTCAGCATTTTTGCATTGTTCTTAAAAACACTATCGCTGGTTGAAGACATTTTTAAAATACTCAGATCGAATAGTTTTTTAAATTCACGAAATTGTAAGCGTATGTATTCAGTGCTGCTATCATTAGACTGTCCGTTCTCCTGGTAGCGATAGCCATTTTCCAGATTGAACTCCAGGAAATCATCTGATTGCGAAGTTTTCATAACACCTTTCTCCGCTGTGATGGCATTGTCTTGTGTGTTATTTGATTGCTCATATATAAGCACATTTCTTATCGTTTTGCCATCCTTATCTTTCTCTCCGGCTCTTATAGCATAGCCTGGTATCTGGTTAAAGAAGACTCCCTCTTTAAGTTCGAAAGCGGGCTTCTTATAATAAATGTCATTGTATAAGGTCACAAACTTGAGTTGCGAGTAGGGGATCACATAATTTGCAAATAAAAATGTAATGCCGCACAATCCTATGGCTACCCACATGAGCGGCTGCATAAATCGAAGCAGGGATATGCCGGCAGATTTTATAGCCACCAGTTCAAAACTCTCGCCCAGGTTGCCAAAGGTCATAATAGAGGAAATGAGGATAGCAATTGGCATGGCCAACGTAAGTAATGCTGCACTAGCATACCACAGGAATTTTCCGATGGTAATAAAGTCCAATCCCTTCCCCACCAGGTCATCTACATACTTCCACAGAATCTGCATCATGAGTACAAATACTGCAACGAAGAAGGTTATTATAAAAGGTCCCAAAAAGGATTTGAGAATGAGTTTGTCTAATTTTTTCATGTACCAGATGCTTGCCGCCAATGTGTAAATAGGTTAATTTTATATAACTGCCTGGCAGACCACATAAAATGTAATATAACCCATGAGCGCAAAAATACTCTTTTCTGCACGTGAACATAGCTTATTGCAAGATGCGGATATTATTTTAACGAAAAGAGTTGTAATAGATAAAGTGTATGTTCTTTTTTCTGAGCAAATTCCCTTTATCAATGATCTTTTACGACCTTTTACACTTGCACAAAATGCGGAGATAGGGGGCACGAATCCTAAGATTTACAAGGGGGAAAACCTTGATGGCCTGCCGTATGTTATGATGGATCATCCGGCGTTGTTTTCTACGGAACACATTTTTGCTGTGCGTACTTTTTTCTGGTGGGGGAGGTACATGGCGGTTTATGTGCTTGCAAAAGGAAAATACCAAGAGTACGTAAATGTAAAAACCTCATCTGTAATAGATGAGGCTATAAATAATTCCTTGTTTTTTTGTGTAAATGAAGATCCCTGGCGGCATGATTTTGAGGAAGACAACTTTTTGCCACTAAGTAAAAATGATTTTCATGGCAATCGCGATTTTATAAAGCTTGGTTACAAAATTCCATTTTCTCAAAATCAGAATTATGATAGTGCTCTTGCAGAAGCTTATAAAGCCGTAGTGTCTTTTATAAAATAGTTTCCTATCCTCCGATTCTGTGAAATAAATCTTTTAGCTGCTTATCCCAGAGTTGACTTTGGTCTTTGATGTCAGCTTTTTCTGCGAAGTCTTTTACGACTAGAATGGTTTGATTAGTTACTTCTGACTTGTCTATATAAAACTCAAAATATTCATCATCTTCGGACTCAGTCCAGTGGTACTTAATAAATTTATCCTGCTCGCTATCTACCAGGTCAGCAGTTTCTTCTGCACCGCTCCAGCCAAAAGAGTACACACCGTCTTGTACATTTACAGTATCGGCAAACCATTCTTGTAATCCAGACGGATTGCTCAGAAAGTCGTACAAAATAGTGGGCGAACAACGCACAGGATACTCCAGGGTATATAATATTTTCTTACTCATATTCAATATTAGCGGTTAGACTAAATTTTATTTTATTATTTAATGTGGTAATATAGGTAAAACCATTTTATAGCAAAATTTTTTTTTCATAAAATTGCAAACTAGTAGATAATGGCTGTCAGTTAAAGTAGGATCGAAACACAGAACCAGCCTTGCTAATTTTGGTTACTCTGCGCAAGGGGTGGTATACTTTTACTTAGTCAAATTGGTTTTATAATTTTATTAATTAATCAGTAATGTGGATAAACAATACAACTATAAACGTGCTCACAAATTTTATTTAGAGCAGGAGCGAAGGGAATATCCTAATTGAATACCGAAATCTTGCACGGTATCCAGGAATGGCTTTAGGCATTGGGATTATTTTCGATACTACGAAGGAAAATATGAGCTTGCCTTTGAGTGGATAACTTTGACAACCTTATGGAAAACTACTTGTATAAATGTAAGAACATAGTAGGCTTACTAGTTTACATTAATTCGCATTATCAGATTTCCATTACAGATATACCAGTGAAATACGAGATTGACTTAAACCTTTTCCCAACCCTTTAAAAGATGCAGCGCAAAAGCCAGAATTTGAAATGGCATGGCAAAGGTTACAAGATGACTTTAAGGAGGGAAAATTTTTGGATCGAAATGTTGAGTTGGTCTAATCGTCTACAGAGATATAGAGGTTTTGCAAAAAAGCAAAAAAAATCCTGATGCCACTACAGCACCAGGATCAATATTTTTGCAAAATTCATTTAAAGTTTCGTAACCTTATACCAAGCGGTATTTGCTACATCTGCTCCTGCTGCATTCTTTTGCTGCACGCCAAAATTTAATTCAAATTTATAGTTGCCTGTAGCAGTAGGACCAGGAAAGTTATTAGGATGGTTGTAACCAAAGTAACCGCCTGTAGCGGTAGGATTTGTTCCTGTTGCACCATTTATAACAGAATATTTATTACCCCAGTCTCCATTTACTGGCAGTAGTAAGAATTCCTTGCCTGCATTTACAGAATTCAAGGTTAATTCGTACTGTACACTATTTTTTCTGGTATACTGCTGCGAAGGAGTTGGTACAGGATTATTCCAGCCGCCTGGCGTAGCATCGCCTACCATAAAAAGGTTAGCCGGTATTTGTGCTCCTACATAAGGCTCTATTTTGTACGTACCTCTCTGGAAATCGAGCGTTACTTTGTACCAGCCACTATTAGCCGGTCCTTTAAAGTTTTGAGGATTGTTGTAACCAAAAGCTCCTCCGGTTTGTACGCCAGCTACAGAATTGTCTACCAGAGAATACTTATTAGTCCAATCGCCGTTTACAGGTAATACTAAGAATTCTTTGCCTGCATTCATATCAAAAACACCTACATAAGTTACCGAGTCAATTGTGCCAAACTCCTGACTAGGAACAGGAACAGGATTATTCCATCCTCCTTGTGACGCATCTCCTACAAGAAACAATCTTTTGCTTGCAGGAGGCGCTACCTTAGGCGGCGTTACGTAAGCAGAAGCTTTTATTCTTACTACGTTCGAGGTATAAGGCTCGTTATTATTAGCATAAGAAGAAATTACTCTTACATCAAGGTCATACAGTTTGTTGTATAAGAAACCTTGCGCTATTAAAAGGTTAGTTATCTCAGCACCGGTAAGGCTTATGCTTTTACCACCCGTTACCGTTTTAGACCAGTAAGGTTTTACAAAATTTTTACCTGCGCTATCTATTTGCAAGGTATATTTTACAGTAGAGGAATCTGTAGCATAGTTTGCTGGAGTCCAGTTAAAGGTTACCACAGCCTTGCTGCTGTCTGCCACTGTCGGAGCTACAGAAGAAGAGCTAGTAGATAGAGCAGGAGCGTTACCATTATTATAAAACGGAAGGTCATCTACCTTATCACAACCCGCTATGACAAGTGCTGCAATTGCGAAAAACGCAGTGAGCTTTAGAAATTTTTTCATTTGTTATTTTATTTATCTGTTATGGATTATATCCGCTATTAATTATTGTACTACCAAAGTTTTTGCACTTAGATCTACTGTGAGGGTATACATTTTTGTAATGGCTTGTACTTGTACTGCATCAGGATCAGATCCTCCTCCCGGATTCACACTCATATTGCCACCAGTCTTAGGAGCACCGCCCCACTGGGGTTGCCAGGCGCCTTGTTTCTCCAAAAACTTGTAATACTTATTAGCCTCTAGCTGAATAGTTATAGTAAATTTCTTTGTTGCTAGATCGTAAGTAAGTTTCTGAGAAGCTGGTGGTGTATTTGTCCAGCCACTAGGAGTACCATCCCCTGTTACCCATAGGTCTGGCAGTACTGAGTAAGGCTTGGTTTTAAACGTCATCACATTGCTGTAAAGTGCCGTAGCATTTGTGGCAGATAGGGCACCAAGATATGAAGCCACTCTCACGTCAATACTTACGACTACGTCAAAAGGTAAATTTAGTCCACCTTCCGCAACTTGCTTTATAAGGTAGTCATTAAATACTCCTTGATTTACAGTAATAGAATTTGCCTTTGTTACGGTAGCGGTATTCGTCCAGGTGGTTGTTCCTTTCACTCTCATTTGTACTGTGTAGGCAACGTCTTGACTGCTAGAACCAGTATTAAATTTGTAGGAAGGGTTTGTCCAGTTGAATGTAATAGCTTCCTTATCCTTATTATCTTTTGATAAGGCTATGCTATCTGCAACATTTGCTGAAAGAGTAGGAGCTGTACCATTCTCAAATTTTACTTGATTGTCATCTTTTTCACATGCTGTGAATATAAAGATGCAAGCAAGGAGAAACAAGCTGCCGGTTAATATTTTTTTCATTTGTTATATTTTATTGGTTTAGCACACTCTATCATCATGCGCATATTTTTTTTAAAAATCTTAGTAGCCAGTGTTTTGAGTAAGATTGCCATTAGAGTTTAGCAATTGAGCTGGAATAGGAAATATTCTATACTTCGCATCTACTTCTCTTCCCTGCTGCACACCGCCTTTCCAAGGCCACAGGTAAGAAGCTGTGGTCAATTGGTTGTAGCGTATTAAGTCTGTGCGACGATGTCCTTCCCAGTATAATTCTCTTGCGCGCTCATCTAAAATAGATTGTATTGTAAGTTGAGCTGCATTAATACTTCCGGCACCTGCTCTTAGTCTCAAAGCATTAATGTAGCCGAGTGCCGTAATAGGGTCGCCACCAGTTCCGCCTCTAAGTACTGCTTCTGCGTATATCAAATTCATTTCTGCCAATCTAAAAAGTGGAAAATCTATGTCAGAAAATTCCTTGTTAGGATCATGAACAGCTCCACCATCTGCTCTTATATTTCTGTATTTGTTTACGTGTAATCCGTTATCAAATACAGTTACATCTGCAATAGCTATCTGGGAACTAGATACTCCATAAGAACTCGTTACAAACATGGCTCTCTTATCTGTAGAACCGGTAAGATCCGAAAATTTATCGGCTAATCCGCTTGTAGCTCTGTAACCAAACCAACCGCCATTAGAACCAAAATCTGCATTATCAGAACCTACTGGTGCATGAATGAAAAATGTAGTATTACCAAAAGCTTTGGTATTTAAACCATCGCAGTTTGCAGTGAAAATAAATTCATTCTTACTCGTGCGGTCATTATCAGCCATAAACATTTGACGATAGTTTGGAACAAGACTATAACCACCACCTATTACTTTCTTAGAATACGTTATGGCTTCAGTCCACTTAGCAGTACCCGTGTATACTTCTGCGTTTAAGTAAATGCGGGCAAGCAATGCCCAGGCTGCTCCCTGATCTACACGACCGTAAACAGCTGTTTTTACTGCAGGAAGGCTAGTCTCCAGATCCTTAAGTTCAGTTTCTATATAAGTGAACAGGTCTTTTCTGCTTATTTCTTTTGGTTGGAAACTGCCTACTCCGTCTGCTTCTGTAATGAAGGTTGACTTCCCAAAGATGTCCATCATTACCCAGTAATTATAAGCTCTTAGAAATCTTGCCTCTGCTTTAGATTTCTTTATCACGTCTGCTTTTGCTCCGCTGATACCTCTTTCGGCGAGCTTAGCGTCTGAGGATTCTCTTATATACTCATTAATGAGTGTGATGTTATAGATAGGACGTGCATACAATCCTAGTAGAAATGGGTCTCCACTTGTCCAGCTCAGGTTATGAAAGTCTTGAATGGTTTGGTCATTCCAGGCCACTACTGCTTCGTCTGTAGGCAATTCCTGTGCATTAAAGAATCCGCGAATAAAAGCTACCTGAGATCCTTCATCAAGGCCACCAGAGATGTCCGGGCTACCTGCAGGACCAGCATTACCTGTAATAGCAAGTGTTGCGTATATTTTTGCAAGCACAGACTCATATCCTTCTGCAGTAGAATATACTTTCTCTGGCGTAAGGTCGTTTTGCGGGAAAATATCAAGCTTCTTTTCACAGGCAGTAAACACAATTACTATAGAAGCAAGTGCTATCCCAATCTTTAAAAATTTATTTTTCATATAATTATTTTTCCGTGTTATTATTAAAAGTTTAGGCTAGCTCCAAGAGAATATATTCTAGGTCTTGGGTAGATGTTGTTGTCTACACCGCTCCCACTTGCATTCTCAGGGTCTGTACCGCTATATTTTGTTACTACAAATACATTCTGCACATTCGCAGTAAGTCTAAGGGCAGTGGAACCGCCTCTACCAAACTTGCCAAAATCGTACCCTAAATTAATATTGTCCATTCTAAAGAATGAAGCATTCTCTATATAGTAGTCAGACAAGTACCTGTTATTTGTAAAACCGGTTTCAAGATAATTTGTTGATGCATTCCCGATATATTTTACTGGGTCTAGTATGTTTCGAAGCGTTGCAGAATTTGAAAACTGATTGTTGTATAAGTAGTTTCCTAGCTGCCCGTGCCCAGTAAGACCAAGCGTAAATTTCGCTATTGTAAGAGAAGTATTTACACCAAAAATCACATCGGGAGCAGGTTTTTTGTAGTATCTACGATCATTCAAGTCATTTGGACTTACTACACCATCTCTGTTTATATCATTAAAAACGCCATCAATTGGCTTTCCGTTAGCATCATACACCTGCTGCTTTGCAAAGAAAGTATACGGTGCATAGCCTACAGCAAATACGCCTATGTTATTACCTGTACCACCTGAAATACCAGATACGCTTATCCCTTTAAAGTCAGGAATTACTATTTCATTAAGTTTAGTAATCTCTATTTCATTATATGCTGCATTCACCCCAAAGTTCCAGGTTACTTTATTTGTTTGAACTGGTATGGTATTAAGCGTAACCTCTATTCCTCGGTTTTGCAGACTACCTACATTCTTAAGCAATTCTATATTGAAGTTTGCTCCAGAAGCTACTGGTACTACACTTAACAGGTCTTTTGTATCTTTCTGATATACGTCTACTGTACCACTTATTCTGTTGTTCAAAAAGCCAAAATCTAAACCAATGTTGGTAGTAGTAGACTCTTCCCACTTTACACTAGGATCGTAAGCTGATGGGCGTAAGAACTGAATGAACTGATCGCCTATCTGGTACTGAGCACTATTGCTTCCGAATGAATATCTAGGTAAATAGTTGTAATATCCTATGCCGTCCTGCTGCCCGGTGATACCATAGCTACCTCTAAGTTTTAGTTCGCTTACGGCAGTACTACGTTTGAAGAAATCTTCTTTTATTCTCCATGCTGCTGACACAGATGGGAAATAACCAACACGATTTTCTGGAGAAAATTTGCTACTTGCATCTCTTCTCATAGTGCCAGTTATATAATATTTGCTATCATAAGAATAGTTTATTCTACCCAGATATGAATCTATGGCAAAGCCATTTTTATCCGTTGGGAAAAGCACTACACTAGTAGGGTTAAAGGTATAATCCTGAAAACTGGAACGATAGCTGTTATCAAACGTGTAGAAGTCCTGGAAACTATGACCTACAAGAATATCTAATTTGCTTTTTATAGAAGGAAGGTTGGTCTCGTAAAAAAGCTGAACGTCTGCCAGCTGGCTTTCTTTCCTTTGCTTATAAGTGTTATAGCTGCCTTTACCCTGATTTCCTATTACAGAACCAGCAGATACTGAATCCTGAATATCGTATCCTCTACCAGTAGTAGCATCAATTCCTAGATTTGCCAGTAGATGCAAACCTGTAAGGAATGGTAGTTTATAATCCATCTGTACATTACCTATAAATCTGTTTACGTCAGAAGTATTATTTCTTTGCTCAAGAAGTCCAAGTGGGTTTCTTGGAGCAAGATTATTTACCGTAGTGCTAGCAGGCTGCAGCCACTCATAGAAGCCACCAAATCTGCTATTGCCGCTATATACAGGTTGGGTAGGGTCAAAACGAACAGCAGAACCTATGGCGCCTTCATTAGCAAATCTTGTTTTAGCATTACTATACTTGGCGTTTATGTTGAAACTAAGCCTGTCATTCATTAATTTAGGAGATAAATTAATTGAGCCAGAGACTCTTTCAAACTTATTTGTTTTAAGAATACCTTCCTGGTTTAAAACGCCTACTGATGCACGAATAGGTAAACTAAAGTTGTTTGCTACATTGGCTACGCCACTTGCACTTAAGTTATTGTCATAGCCATAAGCTTTACGATAAATTTGATCTTGCCAGTCGGTATTAGCACTGCCTAGGAAACCTTTGTACTCCGCAGTTCCATTAGCATTTACTATCTCCCGTATTTGATCGCCAGATAGCACATCTACTTGCTTTGTAATCTCACTCATAGAAGCTTTGGTATTAAAATTGAAAGTAAACTTATCGCCTCTTCCTTTTTTAGTGGTGATTATTATAACTCCATTAGATGCTCTTGAACCATATAATGCAGCAGCAGATGCATCTTTCAGAACACTCATACTCTCTATATCATCTGGGTTTATTGTTGATAACACATTGGCAGAACCTGCTATGCCATTTCCTTCTACCGGCACACCATCTATCACAATAAGCGGATCGTTACTTGCATTTAATGAAGCGGTACCTCTGATACGTATCTTACTTCCTCCGCCTGCAGAACCACCACCGGTGGTCACTTCAAGGCCAGCTACTTTACCTTGTAACAATTGCTCTGATGAGTTAATATTTCCTTTCTGGAAATCTTTCTCGGTCACAGCTGTTACAGAACCGGTAAGGTCGCTTTTATTTTTTGTACCATAGGCTACTACCACAATGTCTTCCAACTGCTTACTACTTTCTAATAAGATAACTGTAGTGGCACTTGCAGAAGGTAACACTTGCGTGGTAAAGCCAATTGAAGTAAATATCAATACTGGTGTTGCAGTAGGAGCGCTTATAGTATAAGCACCACTCGCGTCCGTTTGGGCAGAAATTCTCGTCCCTTTTACAGTCACCGTCACCCCTTGTATCCCAATCCCCTGGGAATTAATCACCGTTCCTTTTATCATGTTTTGCGCAAGCAAGGAAAGGGAAGCGCATACTAGCAGCATAAGCATAGCCGCAGATTTGCACATCATCATTGTAGATTTTTTCATGTGTTGAGTTTGATTTTTGTTTTCAGTATTTGACTAGCAGATTCCTGTTCTCTTCCAGTATTAGCTAACCAAAACTGTATAATTATAATTGTTATTATCCGGCGTTCTTTTGTAATAAAAAGCTGCAATTCGAAGGCGCAATCATCACTTAAAATGCAATCTGTGTTTCTTCAGTTTCCCTAAAACCTCAAGTAAAAATTTTTGTCAGAAATTTCAAATATGATTATGGTCAGGCAACCGTGTATTTTATACACAAATCGAAATGTGTATAAAGTACACAAACTTAATCTTTTTTTCTTATTATGGCAACCTTTGATATATTTTTTGTTTGCAAGAATTATATTTTAAATCGTTTAATACTGAACTTGCTTTCGCTGTTCACCTTGTCCATAGACAGTAATAGATAGCTAATCGCTGCCGCCAACAGAACTAAAATCTATTCCCGTCCAGGATTTTTTCTTTTTCTCGTATTTTTTATAATTAAACTGATATAATTTTCCCGGTCGATGGGGTACCCCTTCTTCCATTTCATTGGTATCAGTAAGAAGATCCATGGCAAAAAATTTCTTCCTGAAATTTCTCCTGTCCAGTTTTGTATTCAAGGTGGACTCATAAAGGTTTTGCAGGTCACGCAAAGAAAACTTCTTCGGTAGCAGGTTTAGCCCAAGTGGGTTTTCCAGAATTCTCTTTTGCAATCGCTTATAGCAAGTTTCAAAGATCTCCTGGTGATCAAAGGCGAGGTCACTTACTTCTTTTACATCATGCCAATGCAGCTCATTGGCCTCCGTAAGCAGTTTGTGATTTTGAGCATTTAATAGTGAATAATATGCCACTGTAATTACTCTACCTGCCGGGTGTCTGTCTACGGAGCCAAAAGTGTGTACTTGCTCCAGGAATACGTTATCAAGACCCGTTCGTTCAGATAAAATCCTGTAAGCAGCCTGGTCCAGGTCCTCATCTGGCTGCATAAGATCCCCTAGAAGCGTCCACATGCCTTTGTATTTTTTTATGTCGCTCCTTATGAGCAACACTTTTAGTTTATTATCCTCAAAGCCAAAAATTACACAATCTACAGATAATGCAATTTTGTTAGTACTCTGCACTTCAGATTGAATTACAGATATACTCTTTTTTGCTACGGGTTTTATATTGGTTGATTCACTCATATCGATATCGTAAAAAATTACTCTTTAATAAAATGTACAGTGTTTGATTTTCCATTCTGCTCTACTCTTATAAAGTAGCTTCCTTTTGCGAGGTTTATAAACTTGCTCTTTTCTTCTAGCAGATAAGCTCCTGCTGTTTGTGTGCCACTGAACAGTGTTTTTATAAACTGTCCCTGAGCATTATAAATTATAATATTTACTCTTCCGCTCTCAGGAACGCTATAGTCTACATATCCAATGTATTGTACAGGATTTGGTGAAATCTTAATGCCAATACCATTTCTCACATGGGTAATAGAATTGTTTCTGGAAGGCGTTGTGAAAGAGGCGCCCGCGCTGTAATTTGAATTAGCTCTAGCCTCACAGTTTACGCTTACCCGCCAGTTATAAGTCTCTCCTTTTGTAAGTCCCGTTACGATAATGCTTGCGGCAGTAGTATTCGTTGCTGCTGCTGTCCAGCTTATAGCAGCGTTGGTTTTATATTCTACAGTGTAGAACAAACCTGCTGTTACATTCCAGTTTAGTGTTGCTTTTTCTCCCTCCAGGTTGCTTACAGATAAGCCTGTAGCAGCTGCCGGTGTAGGAGTAACTACAATCACGATGGGCGATCTTCCGCTTTCTGCACAACTATTACTCTGGCTCACATAATAAGTAAAGCTGCCAGAAGTGGCGGTAGATGGAGTAGGCGCTGTGGTACTAGCTGTACCGCCGGTAGCTACAGTATACCATTTTAGGCTTGTACCTGTAGCAGTAAGCGTAGTAGAAATTGCATTTTGGCAGTAAGTAGCTCCCGGGCCTGCTAGCGGAGCAGCAGGTGCGCCGGTTACAGTTACCACTATGCTTGCTCTGTTACTCTCACAACTATTACTGCTTTGCGATACATAATAAGTAGTTGTTCCCGCTGTGCTGGTAGATGGCGTAGGCGCAGTAGAAGAACCTGTTCCGCCGGTGGAAGTTGTGTACCAAAGAAGATTTGAACCAGTTGCTGTAAGAGGAACCGCTGTTGCATTTTGGCAATAGGCTACCGGAGTAGTTACTGTGGGTGCTCCTGGTATGGTATTTATTGTAACTGCTATACTTGCTCTTGGGCTTTCGCAGCCATTTGCAGATTGTGATACATAAAAGTTTGTTGTGCCACTGGTGCTTGTAGACGGAGTAGGGGCATTAGCTGTCCCTGTTCCTCCTGTGGAAGTTGTGTACCAAAGCAGGTTTGTGCCAGAAGCCATTAGTGCCGTTGCAGCAGCACCCTGGCAATAAGTTACCGGAGTAGTCACAGTAGGAGCTCCAGGCACTGCACTTACAGTTACCGTTATACTTGCTCTCGGACCTTCACCACAAGTGAGCGTTTGGCTTACATAATAGTTTGTGCTTCCTATAGTGGCGGTAGAAGGGGTAGGAGCTGTAGATGACCCTGTGCCTCCCGTTGCATTTGCATACCATAGCAGGCCATTACCGGTTGCTGTAAGAGGAACTGCAGATGCATTCTGGCAATAATTTACCGGGCTCACTACAGTAGGTGCAGGGGTGGCCGCAGTTACATTCACCACTATACTTGCTCTGTTACTCTCACAACCATTACTGCTTTGCGATACATAATAAGTAGTTGTTCCCGCTGTGGTGGTAGATGGCGTAGGTGCAGTAGAAGAACCAGTTCCGCCGGTGGCAACTGTGTACCAAAGAAGATTTGAACCAGTTGCTGTAAGAGGAACCGCTGTTGCATTTTGGCAATAAGTCACCGGAGAAGTTACGCCCGGTGCTGCCGGCACTGCATTTATAGTAACAGCGATTTGCGCTCGCCCGCTTTCACATCCATTATCAGATTGTGATACATAATAATTTGTTGTGCCAATGGTGCTTGTAGACGGAGTAGGGGCAGTTGCAGAACCAGATCCACCGGTAGCAACTGTATACCATAATAAGTTTGTACCAGTAGCAGTAAGAGCAGTTGCCGTAGCACCTTGGCAATAGGTAACCGGAGTAGTCACAGTAGGAGCGCCGGGCACTGCATTTACGGTTACTGTTATAGTAGCTCTTGGGCTTTCGCCACAAGATTGTGTTTGGCTTACATAATAATTTGAACTACCCACGGTTGCAGTAGATGGCGTAGGTGCTGTAGAAGACCCTGTGCCTCCCGTAGCTGTAGCATACCAAAGAAGATTTGTTCCTGTTGCTGTAAGCGGCACTGCAGTTGCGTTCTGGCAATAAGTTACCGGGCTCACTACAGTAGGTGCAGGGGTGTTTGCAGTAATGGTTACAGTTATTGTAGCCCTATTACTTTCACAACCGTTTGTTGTCTGACTTACATAAAAGTTTGTGCTACCTATAGTTGCAGTAGATGGCGTAGGTGCTGTAGAAGAACCCGTTCCACCGGTTGCAACTGTATACCAAAGCAGGTTTGAACCAGTTGCTGTAAGAGGTATTGCTGTTGCATTTTGACAATAGGTTACCGGTGTACTCACCGCGGGAGCAGCTGGCACTGAATTTACATTTACAGTGATTGTAGCTCTTGGGCTTTCGCAACCATTAATAGTTTGCGATACGTAGAAAGTGGAAACACCTACTGTAGCAGTAGAAGGAGTTGGCGCCGTTGTGCTGCTTGTGCCTCCCATAGGCACGGTGTACCATCTTAGCCCAGTACCGGTTGCGGCTAGGGGAGAGGCGGTAGCACCCTGGCAATAAGTTACCGGAGAAGTTACTGTAGGCGCTGCTGGCGTAGAAATTACATTCACCACTATTTCTGCCCTTGGGCTTTCACCACAAGGACTTAGCGTTTGTGAAACATAAAAACTTGTACTGCCTGCTGTACTAGTTGCTGGCGTAGGTGCGGTACTGCTTCCTGTGCCGCCTGTGGCTGTAGTGTACCATAATAGGCTTGTACCGGTGGCAGTAAGGGGTACTGCTGTTGTATTTTGGCAATACGTTACAGGTGTGGTTACTGTAGGCGCAGCAGTATTAGCTACCACATTTACTGTGATGGTAGCTCTAGGACCTTCGCAGCCATTGGCCGTTTGAGAAACATAATAATTTGTACTACCTATAGTTGCTGTAGAAGGTGTAGGAGCAGTAGGGTTACCAGTACCGCCGGTTGCTGTTGTGTACCATAGCAGCCCTGTTCCTGTAGCTGTAAGCTCTGTGGCCGTTGCATTTTGGCAGTAGGTAACCGGGGAGGTTATAGTAGGAGCAGTTGTAGTGCAGGGAGCTACATTTACATAAATATGATACTCTCCAGGCTGTAAAGTTATACTTTGTGTAGCGCTAGTGAGATTAAACGTGCTGCCGGTAGGCCCATTAATACCGGTTCCTGGTCCGCTACTTATATAGTTAGTCCAGTCCCCAGCAGATTGAAAAGTCACAGACCTTGTCTGCACGCTCACATCCATATTAGCAATAACCGTAATTTTTTTGCCATTAGCGGCAGGCTCTTGCACTTGTATTCTTCTGTACAATCCACCACCGTCAAAAAGATCGTAGGAGAAATTTGTGTTATTAAATATCGCTAGGTTATTGAGCCTTAGGTCCATCATACTCTTGTACGAATTATACAATCTTACCCTGTTAGGATTAAGCATGTACTCCCACTTAGGAGGCTTGTTAGATACATTACTACCGCCAAACTCTAGGGGTACATCATATCCTCTTTCTCCAAACTGCCAAACCATCTTTGGCCCGGGAGCCATAAAGAAAACTGAAGCCGCTGCTTCATTTCTTAGTAGTGCTGTGTTTAGGTCTCTTGTATTGTAGCCCCCATTACTATTCCCAAAAGTGATATTGCGATACATGACTCTTTCTTCATCATGACTTTCCATGTAGCCTACAGCTGCAGGATTAATAAAATTGCGCTCACTGCTATTATACATAATGCCGCTTAGGTTGCTGTTACTAGAAAAGCCCATTGTATTCTGACTATAGCGGCTATTCATATTTCCCCAAAGCATAAAGCCGTGTGCTGCATATTCTTGCTCTTCTTGTGCAGGTGTGGTTCCAAGGAATTCCAAAATCACATAGGTGCCAGGGTTAGTTAATGCAAGGCTATCGTAGTAATATTTTAAATTGGCCACACGAGAAGCATCATAGTTTTCAACTGTAGAAGTATTTGTTTGTGTTTGCGTAAATCCTTTTGCAAGGTCAAAACGGAAACCATCTACTCTATACTCATCTACCCAAAAACGGAGATTTCGTTTCACTAAGTATTTTGTTGGTTCTACCGTATGATTAAAATCATTGAATACACTGTAAGGGTGCGGAGCAGTCACATTTAGCCAAGGATTATCTGGCGTAGGTTGGTTGGTAGAACTATTCCAGTACATAGCTGCCTGAGGAGCGCTTCCTGTGCAATGATTGTACACCACATCCAGGATTACTGCTATTCCATTAAGGTGACATTTATCTATAAATTCTTTTAGTTTATTTTTTGGCCCGTAGTATTTATCAGGAGCAAAAAAGTAAGCAGAGTTGTACCCCCAAGACTCATTACCATCAAACTCATTTATGGGCATTAGTTCTATCGCATTTATGCCTAGATTCTTAAAATATTGAAAAGAATCTATCAGAGACTGATAACTATGCTCGGCTGTAAAATCACGGATAAGCAACTCGTAAATCATTAAGTTCTTCTTATCTGGTTTTGTATAACTATTACTTTGCCAGGTATAGCCCGGCTCCTGAGATTGTAGAATTCCAACATTGCCCGTTGTTAGACCCACGGGGTAAGGCTTTAGGTTAGGGTAGGTGGTGCTATTAATAAACTGGTCATTAAAAGGATCTAAAATTTTCTGGCTATAAGGGTCTGCAATCTTTATTGTATTGTTTACAAGATATTGAAAACCATATTCCACTCCAGGAGTTAGCCCTGCAATGGTTACCCACCAGTAATTTCCGTCCGGTGTTTTCTTCATTTGATTGGCACAGGTGCTTTGCCAGTTACTAAAATCTCCTATCACCCCTACCGATGTTTTATTAGGTGCATAAAGAACCAAAGTAGCGTTAGTGCCAGCTGTGTTGTAATTAATACCTTCTTGCACCCCTGCTGGCAGCGGTGCTGTAGAAGATGCAGGAGGAATCAGAAAACTAAATGAATCTTTTACCGTAACTGTCCCGTTATTTGCTTCTACAATAAACTTTTGTTCACAGTCCATAGGAATAGTAACATTACTAGTAACTACCTGTGCATTTGTGGCTGTTCCTACTACATTGCCATTGAGCTTTAGAGTAAGGTTTGCTGCTTGACTACTTACGCCACTTACTGTAAGAGAGCCGCCTACTACTACATTTATATTCTCCAGAAAGGGAACGAATCTAGGCTCAAAAGGAGGTAAATTAAATCTTGTCGCAAATTGACTATTGCCATATACCGGTATATACATGTCACTGCCATCAGAATTTACTTGTTTCAAACTGCCATTGCCACTACGGAAAATACAGTTTATTTTATTGATAGTTTCGCCCGCAGCCACAGCAAAAAATGAACGAATATTTGTAATAGTGTAGGAATATTTATTATTCCCTAGCGACGTTGCCTTTGCGGCTGGATTAGCAGTATTGAAATTAAACAATACGTATTTCCAGTCTGAAGGGCCACTACTGAGATTAGTATTTAAACCAATGTGTACATATACATCACTAGAGCTGCCGCCTTGGTAATTCAGTAAACCTTGGTTACCCTTGTTACAATCTATAGTGAAGGTAATATTACCCCCCTCTGTGGGGAATTCTGGAGACCAGCTAAGGAGCCTTTGTGAAAAACTTTGGGTGCATAATAGGACTAGTCCTACAAAGAAGGTAGAAAATTTCATCGGCAATCGATTGGTGAATAGTAATGT
>JBBKWE010000150.1:0-3029 GCA_037968795.1 Ferruginibacter sp. | reverse complement strand
TTGTATTTGTAGGCATTACAGAGTGCCGGGGCAATGGTAGCTTGCAGCAGCACGATGCATCTGCCATTCACATAAGAAAAGAGCTGTATAAAATGTATTACTGGCATACAGATATTGTATTGGCAGACCTTGGAAATATAAAACCCGGAGCTACTTTACAAGATAGTTACGCCGCTATAAAAACCATTACAACAGAGATCCGTAGCATGGGCAAAACGGTTGTATTGCTAGGTGGCTCGCACGATTGCACGCTAGGGCAGTATCATAGCTATAGAGACAGTGCGCAGCAGATAGAAGCAACCTGTATAGATGCCCTTATAGACCTTAGTGAGCAAAACCCCATCAGAGACAAGAACTTCTTAATGGATATGCTTACCGGCGAACCCAACTATGTAGCGCATTACAATCACCTTGCGTTTCAGAGTTATTACGTACACCCGCACATGCTGGAGACGCTGGATAAATTGCGCTTCGATTTTTATAGAGTGGGCCAGGTATCAGAAAACATTGAAGAATTAGAGCCTATCCTTCGCAGTACCAATATGCTGAGCATAGATATAAATGCTATAAAAAGCAGCGACGCACCAGCAAATTCTTTAAGCCCAAATGGTCTTACAGGAATAGAAGCCTGTTTGCTTGTCCGCTTTGCCGGCATGAGTGATTCTCTTAGCAGTATCGGCATTTACGGTTATGATGTAGGGAAGGATAGAGAAAACCTTACGGCAAAACAAATAAGCCAGATGCTCTGGTATTTTATAGATGGGAAATACAAAAAAAGCCAGGAAAGTTCGCTAGATGACCGCTCTAACTTTAATGAATACCATACCATTTTTGCAGAAGTAGAAACGCTTTTTCTGCAGAGCAAACGCACACAACGCTGGTGGA
This sequence comes from Ferruginibacter sp., assembly GCA_037968795.1. Lineage (GTDB taxonomy): Bacteria > Bacteroidota > Bacteroidia > Chitinophagales > Chitinophagaceae > Ferruginibacter. The sequence continues at coordinate 2,144 of JBBKWE010000150.1, read as the reverse complement.
TGCAAATGCCGGATTTATCGTTTTTACCCTGCACAAGAAAAGATTATGTAGCGGCGAGTGAGAATGAAATACCGGAGCGTTGGTTGCGGGTGCAAGAAAGAGGGTAAAGGGAGTTTAACACAGAGTAACATTGAAAAACTATATGGCAAAAAAAGGCTTAACACATAGGGACATAGAGAAATTCAACACATAAAAACATAGAAAAAAACAATGTGCTTATGTAAAAAGATAGAGTTGCAGATCCTATGTGTACTATGTGGTAAAAGGATTAGCAGATAGAAAACATACAGAAAAAAACATTTTGACTATACGATTTATTATATTTTTTCTCCTGATAACTGCACAAGCTCAGGCGCAGGTACGCCCCCGTGCCATTGCAGACCTCCTGGAAGATAGTGCGATAAAGGAAGGCCATATAGGCGTGAGCATTTACGACATTTCAAAGAAGACCTACCTCTATAATTACAATGCCGAGAAATACTTTGTGCCGGCAAGCAATGTAAAAATCTTTAGTCTATATGCCGGACTAAGATACCTGGGCGATAGCCTACTTACTGCCACGGTAGAAGAATCTGACACAGCCATTTTCGTTTACCCGAATGGTGATCCTACTTTCCTGCAAGAAGATTTTAGTAAGCAAGCTTTTTTCGAATATTTAAAAAGTTGCACGAAACCCATTTACATAGTTACCGCAGCATGGCAGGAACAACCACAGGGCAAGGGTTGGATGTGGGACGACTATCATGATGAGTATAGCGCAGAGCGAAGCCTTATGCCTATCTATGGCAATGTGTTGCAAGTAAAAGGCAGTTATTCTACCCCGGCTTTTTTTAAGGATAGTATATGCGTAAGGTCAAAGCAATTGCTGCAGCAAAACAATATAGAGCGGGATCTGCATAGCAATACATTTTATAATCCTGAATTGAGCTCTGCCTCTCTTCCCTTTCTTACCAGAAATGGAGAAACCAATATTGCCATTCTAAGCGATGTGCTACAAAAACCAGTTCATGCTGTAGAAAATGCCCCTACAGTTAAAAACAATTCTGTACAGAAATTTTACAGCTATCCCTCAGATACCCTTTTCAGAATCATGATGCACCGCAGCGATAATTTCTTTGCAGAGCAAACCTTACTCATGGCGGGCAATACTGCAATGGGAAAAATGAACGATAAAGAAATTATAAATAAGATACTGGAACAAGACTTAAAAAATATTCCACAAGAGCCACAATGGGTAGATGGATGTGGCCTTAGTCGCTACAATTTATTTACGCCACAGTCCTTCACATTTATCTTAGATAGAATGCAGGAAGATTTTGGAATTGAAAGATTGAAATATATTTTCCCTAGTGGCGGAGACGGAACGATTACAAATTATTACCAGAGCTTAAGAGGAAAAATATATGCTAAGACCGGCACCATGAGCGACATTAGCGGGTTTAACGGCTACCTCATAACTAAGCAGAATAAGATGTTAGCTTTTTCTATGATGGTTAATAATTATCAGAAAGGCGGAAGAGCTATACGATTGGCTTTTCAGCGGTTTTTGTTGTCGGTTTATGAGACGAATTAGTTTATTTAACTACTCCCCCTCCAACCTCTTTATCATTGCCTTCATCTCTTCTATTTCCTTTTCTTGCGCCTTTATTATATCATTTGCCAGCTGCTTTACCTCGGGATCTTTTATAGCGGCCCGCTTACTGGTAAGAATAGCTATGGAGTGATGGGGTATCATGGCTCTCATCCAAAGCACATCGTCTACTGGTTTTTGTGCACGCACTAGAAATAATGCGGAAAAAAATATAGCTATGCTGCCTATTATAATAGCGAGGTTCTTTTTCGTATTCTTATACATCTGCCACATAAAACCCAGCATGATAAGCGCCATGCACGCTATACCGAGACAGGCCATGTAAAATCTTGTAAGGCTAAAGTACACGTGGTCTGTAGCATAAGTATTAAAATACATGGTCACGTACATAGCTACGAAAGAAGCTACAAGCATTCCTATAAATTTCCCGTAATTGGCTTTATGATCGTGAATACGATTGTAGTTCATAAGCTTGGTTTTTATTTTGTGTCTGCTTCGCTATAACTGTTATTCTCCTCATCCTCTGAACCTATCTTCTCATCTGCATCGTCTA
>JBBKWE010000149.1:0-3684 GCA_037968795.1 Ferruginibacter sp. | reverse complement strand
ACCGAAAAGCAATTGTATGGGTATATGCGTAGCAGTTCTTTGACCTTTAATGGATTTGAAATACCGCTGTACAGGTGGCAGCCCGTGAGTACCGGTCCCCGTATGCTTTCGTGGGGCGTTGTAGATAGCTTTGCTGTGGAGATAAGCGGCAGCCCCCTACATCAGGTAACCTGGGACGCCACCAATAAATGGTTTAGGCTTGCGTTATCTCATCCCCACGAGTATTATAAAGACAGCATGTTATTGATTATAACACCGGTAGGTAATGGCTCCTGGGATCAGGCGGTTTCTACCGGTGAAGTAATTGAAGGTGCGAGCAGGGTTGCCACCATAAAATTTACGGATGTTTCCCGGGTTGCTGCAGGACTTGGATCCTTCGATTCCCGACGGCGCAGTGGTTTCCATTTTGTATTGTATGATCTCAGAAAAGAACCCTACTAAAGCAGCATTAGCTTAATATTTCTATCCCTATAAAAATGTAGTAAGAGCCATTATTTTATGGGCAAGCCTACTAAGATTTTTAAACTGCATGCACCAGCAGCGATTGCGGTTTTTTTTTGTGGCCGTATAGCAATATGGAGAATACAAATACGGATAAATATCAGCCGCCCACGATGCAGTAGCGCTCGGTGGCGAGATATGTGTCCGAACCAGAAAAGTACTTATTTATAGATAAAGCTTATGCCAAAGAAAATGATGCTAAAGCAAATGCAACCGCACAACTAATATCAGTAAGCTAAAGCCGATCTGTAATGGATAAGAGTGCGGCTTGGAAACAGTTCAACTATTTTTTACAATGCTAGAAGAGCAGTTCTGAATTTGAAATGTAGTTTTTTTAACAAAGGAGCAACTATCCATTGCCCCTGCCTTCAGGCAGGGGATAACAGGTAGTGTGGGAAAGGCTTTAGCCGCATTTTTCTTCTGTCGCAGGTTACGATAAGAATGTGCTTAGAACTTTGGCTATAACCCTGTAGCTAATTTGTTTAGGGATTGTAAAGAAGAAGATGATTTTAGATATAGCAGCACGGATACGCTTGCGCTCAGAGGCTGGGCTACATATCCGCGCTAGATGGGATCACAGAATACCATATTTTTTGTTTTAGAAATTTAGTGCAGTAATTCTGCTAAATAAATTGCAGTAGAAGAGATTCGTTTTACAATTGAAAAAAGAGAAATTAATTTTGGATTACACTATGTATTGAAAAAAAGAATTCAATAGAAAAACAAAATATAAAGAAATTTAACTGCACCCATAAAAATCATCATTCTGAATGATATCTTTCTTTACAAAAAATCAAACCAGCAACTTTTCTCGTCATATTGAGTAATTGGTATCACCATATTCTCTGTATGAAATGAACTTATCAAAGTAGAAACTTCTACCTTAATTATATTGATGCAACTTTCTACGAGGTCATTTCTAAAACCTTTCTCTCCCATTACTACGACAGAATTGGCTGCGATGATGCGAGCAAAAACTTTTCCTAAGTCAATCATTTTTCTCTGACTTAATCCTGCCATCAGGTTAAAGTCAATATCTTTCTGGAAAAAAGAACTTACTTTTTTAGTGAGATCAAAATCTTTTAGGAAATGAAATATGTTAGATTCTTTGCTGCGTTTCATCAGCTTGCTAATCATTTCTCCAATCTGCGTGTACAACATTTCATTCGAGCCTTCAAATATCTGAAATGCCCTGCTGTCCATAATTCCACGGCCACCAATATTGGTGATTCTATAACCGTTGGCACCAGAAAGTTGGGTAAAAGTCTGAGCTGATTCTTGCATAAGATCCGTAACATATGATTTCATGCAGTTAGCATCAATACCCTCTGCAGAAAGGTCATTAGCGATTCCACTCACACTGCTGCTTCTAAAGCACATGGCAGAAACAACCGTGAAAGCACTTTGTATCTGGGCAATCTGGTATTGTACCTGATCAAGTTCAATTAATTTTTTTCCACCCACCACTCTTTCACTGCAATGTTTGATTGACTCATCCAGCATTCTTTTTATAAAACCCATGGCCATACCAGGAAATTGTAGTCTGCTGCGATGTAAAATATCCAGCATCATTTTTAACCCGGATGTCTGGGGTATCAGTTTATTCTTTTCCGGTACAAGGATATCTATAATATTTTTACCGTAGGGAATTAGTTCGAGACCAAGATTATTGAACAGTTTTTCTACAACAATTTTTTGATTTTCTTTTGAAGTATCACAAATGAAAAAATCTATGTCTCTACTAAGATCACCATTGCTGTTTTTTTCTCTGGAAGTAATCAGCCAATAATTTGCCATGCCGGTAAGTCCCTGCCAATGTTTTATACCGTTTACTTTATACGAATCTCCAATTTTCTCATTAGAAGTTTGCATATTTAATGCATCACTGCCATAGTCTGGCTCCGTGATCATCAAGCCACCCATATTTTGTTGCTCCAAAAAGTTTTTAAAGATTTGCGCCTTCACCGATTCGTGTGCATATTTAGCCACTGGCTCTAAGAATAAGGCAATATTTATCCCAAAGATTAAGGATAAAGAAATAGACTCATAAGAAGCCGCGGCCAGCATACTAAGACATTCTTTTACCTTTATGCCTCTACCGCCATACTCCTCTGGTATGGCTACCGACAAAGGCCTTGCAGACATAATTTTATCATACTCCTCTGCAGATAATTCTCTTTCAATTTTAAATTCATCTCCGCTAAATTTATTTTCAAAGACCTCTTTTAAAACGCCTTCATATTCCTTTAAATAATCTTTAAATCCAGATTTCATATGCCAAATTTATTTTTTCTATTTTAGAATTTATTTTTATTTTTTACCAAAAAACATTTCCCTTTCACTTCCTTCAGAGTCAATCATATGAGCGGAAATACTATACAGAAATTTATGCCTCACTCGGCAAACTTTTATACTGTTTTTTACCTAAACCTTTTTTATGTCACTAGTTCTATTCGCGAAATTAGACAACTATTCTGCCAAAAGCCAGGTTGAGCATCATCTGCAGACCTATACTAAAGAAAATAAGACCTAACACAGCAAAACTCATTGCATAACAATTAGGCACTTATCGTTTTGCCAGCACAAGATTTTATCGCAGTGGCAAGGCCGCATAATTCTGCTCCTGCAGCAATGGCCATTGTTGTATTGTAAACGGGCATCTTTGTCCAGTCGATAATCAAATCACAGAATAGCATATTTTTTGTTTTATAATCTAGCGCAGAAGTTCTGCCAGGAAATTTGTTGTAGGTATCATTGGTTTTACTTTTGAAAAAGTAGCAATAAAGTTTGGATATGCAATACACTATGGGAAAAATAATTCGTTAGAGAGGACAGGCTTTATGGTGCTTTAGCCGCACAGATACGCTTTCGCACAAAAATGCTGAGCTGCATATCTGCGCCAGATGAAGTGCTACCTATAAAGAAAAAATTGCCCCACAAGTAGGTTGGAAACCTGCCTATGTTCTTACTTAGAGGTGCGCTGCGTTAACACCTCGAAGAACTGTAAGCGTAGCGCTAACACCTCGAAGAACTGGTGAAGTTTTATATCCGCAATCTATATAAATATTAATAGAAACAAGACCTGCCAAAGAAAATGATGCTAAAGCAAAGGCAACTGTACAACTTATATCAGTTGGCTAAAGCAGAACTGCAAGGGATAATAATGAGGACTGGAAGCAATTC
>JBBKWE010000148.1:0-23617 GCA_037968795.1 Ferruginibacter sp. | reverse complement strand
TGTACGGCAGGGAAATCAGACCTATACAGTATTGAAAGATAAAACTGCTTCCATTGGTAACCCATATGTGTCTCAAGTAGATTTGCGAAATGTAACTTTTACCACAGTTGCCAAAACATATTATCGCTGGAATCCTGCTATTCCTGGAATATACGGTGTAGGGGGCTACGAAACATTTACCCACAACGGAACCAACTTTGTACAGGTGCCAGGCGGTACTATACAAAATAGTATAGAGAACGGACAAGCATTCTATGTTCAAAATAATAGTACCACAGTTGATGGCTCCCTTCTCTTTACAGAAACCTCTAAAGGCACGGGTTCCAATACCTTTAGCAGAGGCGAGGGTAGTGGCAGCACAGAAGGAAAGGTGCTATCACTTAATATGTATAGCAATATAAACGGAGAGCAAGTAATTGTAGATGGATGGAGAATGCGCTACAGAGAGGATAACAGTAATGCGTTTGATAATGAAGATGCGGAGAAGTTTCCAAATCTTTATAATAATATAGGAATAAAAAGTACTGGTAAGGATCTGGTGGTGGAGAGTCGCAAAACAATAAGCGATACGGATACCATCTTTATGAAGATCAGTGGAACAAGAATCGCTGACTACAAATTTGCTTTAGTGCCGGAAAATTTTGAGCAACCTGGCTTACAAGCTTTTCTGGTAGATAAGTTTATGAACAAACAAACAGCTGTTAGTCTTTCGGATAGTACCTGGTATAATTTTGCCATTACAGCAGATAATGCGAGCAAAGCTGCAGACCGTTTCTATATCACTTTCAAGCAAATTATAGAAGCTCCATTAAAGTATATATCAATCGTCGCTGTCAGAAATAATGACGTGAGTAATGCAGTAAAGTGGGTAGTAGACAATGAAGATAAAATGGTTAGCTACAGTGTAGAACGCGGTGAAACAGGAACTATATTTGTACCTATAAATTCTCAAAGTGCGAAGAATAATTTTTCAAAAAAAGCTGAGTACGCATTTACAGATACTAAACCTTCTACCACAGTTGATATCTTTTACAGAATTAAAGGTACTGGAATAAGCGGTAAAACATACTATTCAGATGTAGTAAGAGTGAGTCCGCTGCAGGGCAAGCCTAGTATAGCAATTACACCAAATCCGGTATCGGGTAATATTGTAAAGCTAAAAATGGAGCTTTTGCCCGCAGGAGAGTACAAAATAAAGATTTACAATAAACTTGGAGAGATAGTGACGCATAAAAATGTGAGCCTGCAGGACTGGCGCCAGTTTGTAAACATACCGGTAAACTTACCGCAAGGATCGTATATACTAAGCGTGAGCAACAAAACTACTGTGATACACAGTGAAAACTTTGTAATAAGCAGATAGAATATTAAAACCTAAACTGAAAACACCGTTTAAGTCGTGGTATTGTTCGTATAGATCAGTACTGCGGCTTTTTTTATTCTGTAGCAGATGCTCCGTAAGCCTGAGGTGATATCTTACTTTCTTCTTGAGTGGCGTCGTTGTCTTTACCACCCGGACGATTTTGATCAAATGGATATTGGATATTGTCATTTGTTTTCTCTCCATAAGTGGGATGAGCCATATGTAATACCCTCTGCGGAAATGGAATCGTAATGTCATTCATTCGAAAAAGCTCAAAGATTCTTGCTCTTATATTACTCATTATGTTTTCTACCCTAAATACTTCTTCGCTCCAGAAAAACACGCTAAAGTGCAATGCAGAATCTCCGTAGTCTGTAAATCTTACAAAAGGTACAGGCTCATTTATTACGCCACTTTGCTGATCTGTAGCTTCCTTGAGCAAACGCATTACTAGTTTTACATCACTTCGGTAGTCTACCCCTACTTTTACTTCGAATCGGGCACTTATGTGACTATGCGTCCAGTTTATAAGATGATTACGGGTAAGGTCAGTATTAGGTAAAATTATATACTTATCATCTCTTGTAAGTACTGTTGTGGTGCGCAGGTTTATCTCTTTTACCTTGCATACAAGTCCATTTATATCCAAAATGTCATTCACTTTTACGCTACTATCTACCAGTAAAATTATCCCACTTACAAAATCACTAAAAAGGCTTTGTAATCCCAGGCCTATTGCCACTAGAAGTGCAGCAGACCCTGCCAATAGTATACTCAGGTTGAAGCCCAGGATTTGAATACCTATGACGCAAGCCAGTACCATTATAAAGTACTTGGTAAGATTATAAATAGCGTATTTCTTACCTAGCTCTATTCTACTAAGTTTGAAAATTGTTTTCTTAATGATTTGAAGTAAAAAGAAAATTACGACAAAGAACGCTATGAATTTTAATACAGACAAGATGGTGATATCATAGTCTCCAAAACTTATTAAAGTGTATTGTAAAAATTCTTTCATAAAAATTTGCTGGTAATAATTCTGTACGTAAAAGTAATGTTCTTTTACTATTTCAATTGCGAGCCCTTTCTAACTTTTTTCTTTTTCCTCCTGCCACATCATATTTATAAGTCCGTCTGCCAGTCCTATCTTAGGTACATATATTTCTTGTGCACCACTCCATCGCATCGCATTTATATATATTTGCAAAGCCGGAACTATTACATCTGCTCTATCAGGTCTTAGATTGTATTTTATTATTCGTTCAGGTACTTTCACTGCACTAAGTTCCCTGTAATAATCCCTAAGGAGTGAGAGAGGTAAACTTTTACCTTCTTTCTTTTTACTCAGTGAAAATACCTTGTTTATATTGCCACCGCTTCCTATTGAAACCACGCTCTTGTGACCTTTAGTTACGGCTTTTAAAGTTTCTTTAAAATCTTCCCACTGCTCTTCAGTAACGCTTTCTTGCAATAATCTAATTGTACCTATGTCAAATGATCTTTTAAATGTAAGAATACCATTGCTGAAAAAAGATATTTCGGTACTACCACCTCCCACATCTATGTACATGTAGCTGTTATCCTTATTCATTTTTTCAGCTACGTGGTTTTCAAAAACCATACTTGCTTCTGCCTCACCAGTGATGATTTCTATAGATATATCTGTTCCTTGTTTTACGAGAGCCAGCATATCCTTTGCATTGTGCGCATCTCTCATGGCACTGGTAGCAAATGCCTTCATATTCTCTACGCCGTAGGCTTCAATAAGATGCTTAAATGCATGCATAGTGTGCAAAAACATGGCTGACTTTTCTGGCGAGATTATTTTATTCTCAAATACATCGAAACCCAGACGCAGCGGCACTCTTACAAGTATGAGTTTATTAAAACTGTCTGCCCCGCTTTTGTCTGATGATGCTTCTGAGATAAGCAATCTTGCTGCGTTACTTCCTATGTCTATTGCTGCTAATTTCAAGAATATATATTTTAGCTGTTTGTGATTTCTTCCTTATTAAGTTTTTCCTTTTCTGCTTTTGGTTGCAAGTGTATCTTTTTTAGATACTCGTAAGTTTCTACCTGGGAGCGCACCAGCTTTTCTTCTGGCTCCGGTTCTACCATTTCATTGTTGAGTTCATTATTGAGTACACGGGCTTTCTCATTGTCTTTGAGTTGTATATTCAGGATATCTAAGAGCTCTTGTTTTATAGCCGGCACAAGAATAGGACAGGCCGCCTCTACTCTGTGATCCAGGTTGCGTACCATCCAATCTGCAGAAGAAATGTACATTTTACTGTTTCCTCCATTATGGAAAGCTATGAGGCGGGCATGCTCAAGGTACTCATCCACAATGCTAATGGCTTGTATGGGCACTTTAAATTTTTTGTGCTCTGTGTACATGCAGCAAATACCTCTTATAATCAGCTTAACCCTTACACCTGCTCTTGCTGCTTCACTTAGTTTTTCTATAAGAATCTTATCACTCAGAGAATTTACTTTTACAATAATAGCTGCTTCCTTTTTGTGTTGCGCATTCTTTATCTCCTTATCTATAAGCTGAATGAAATTTCGCCGCATATTTACGGGCGCAATTAATAAGGTTTTGCAATTTTGTAAATGATGCAGTCCACTTTTTGGATTCTCCAGGTAGCTGAATATCTTATTTATATCTGCCATTATTTTCCTGTCTGCTGTGAGCAAGAGATGGTCTCCATAAACTGTTGCTGTGTTTTCATTTAAGTTTCCTGTACTTACAAAACCGTAGTGTGTAGTTATGTTATTGGTCTTCCTTTTTATGACGCATACTTTGGCATGTACTTTCTCATTAGGTGCTCCCAGCAAAACTTTTACACCAGATTCTTCCAGGTCTTCTTTCCATTCCAGATTGGCTTCTTCATCAAACCTTGCTCTCAGCTCCAGCATCACCGTAACTTGCTTGCCATTGCGCACCGCATTAGTAAGGGCATTTACAATTTTGGATCGGCTTGCTAGTCTATAGCAAGTTATTTTAATAGAAATTACTTGTGGGTCAATGGCAGCTTCCCTGAGCAAATCTATTACACTGTCAAAAGAATTATAAGGGAAGTGTAACATCACATCTTCTTTTAGTATCACTTGCGTTACACTTTCTGCATGTGCCAGGAGCGCATGGGTAAAGGGGCGATGCCGGCTGCCAGGTTTTTTTTCAAATACATCCGGGAACTTCATGAAATCTTTGAAATTATGAATGCGACCGCCAGGGACAATATTTAAATGTTCAGTTATCCCTAGTCGTTTGAGTAAATATTGTAGAAGGGAAGGGTCTATCGTTTTATCAAAAACAAAACGAACCGGTTTTCCTTTTTTCCTATTTTTCAGGCCCTTCTGTAGTTTCTGAATCAGATTTGTACTTACGTCATTATCTATATCTATTTCCGCATCTCTGGTCATCTTCACTACGTGAGCAGAAAAGCTATCATAGCCAAAAAGTGAAAATATAAGTGGCAGACAAAAACGAACTACATCTTCCAGCAAAATAATGTAAGGCTCGCCATTGTGGTCTGGCAGCTGTACAAATCTGCCCAGGTGCCTCACTGGCACGCTCACCAGCGCAAATCTTTCCTGTATACTTTTGTCTTCTTTTGCAAGGCGGCAGGCAAGGTATATACTCTTATCGTTGAGCGTGGGGAATGCCTGCAAGCTCTGAATCATAAGAGGGACAATGTAGCTTCGTAGCTCATCATTATAGTAGGACAGTACATATTCCTGCTGTGCTTTAGTAAGATTTTTTTCATCTACAAGATGTATATTTTCTTCTTTGAGGTCCTGGTATATTTCCCGCCAGGTATGTTCAAACTCCAGCTGCTGTAGCAGCACCTTTTCTTGTATTTCTTCAAGTACACTTTTGGGGTCATTCTCCATGTGCATGCGAGCTTTGCTACCAAGCTCCACCATACGCCTGAGCGCTGCTACCCGCACTCTGAAAAACTCATCCAGGTTATTGGAGGAAATACCAAGAAATTTTATTCTCTCCTTTAGAGGCACAGATTTATCGGCTGCTTCCTGCAATACTCTTTGGTTGAAGGATAGCCAGCTTATATCTCTTACTATTAAATTGGGTTGTTGCAAAACTTCTATTTTTCTAATCTGCGTTTATATATATTCAATTGTACAAAAGGTATTAAACCTACGTTGCTTTGTCCATTTTTTCTATGGTGCTTGTTGTGCTGTGGCCTGAGAGTATAGGTACAATTACTACTTCGCCACCAGCTTCTATTACTTCCTTTGCACCTGCTATGTCTTCCACTTTGTAATCGCCCCCTTTTACCAGTACCTGTGGCAATATAAGTTTTATAAGTTCCAGCGGCGTATCTTCTTCAAATAGAATAATGCCACCAGTCACCAGTAGGTTTGCCAGCACGGCAGCTCTCGTTTTTTCTTCCTGAATGGGGCGGCTGTTTCCTTTAAGTCTTTTTACGCTTTTATCGCTGTTTAGCCCTACAATTAATATATCTCCGTGGGCTGCTGCTTCGTGTAGAGAAAGTAAATGTCCGTCGTGCAAGAGATCAAAAACGCCATTGGTAAATACTATTTTTTTCCCCTGAAACTTCCATCGCATCACTGCGGGCAATATTGTTTCTGCAGTGTAGATTTTATTGTCAATGTATGTTTTTAGATCAGAGTTCATTCTGTAAGTCTTTTAGCCGGAGGTGCGCTTTGTCCTTGTTCATATAAGGTAAAAATATAAATGCCAGCACGCCAAAGGTAATGATGATACCAGTGCTCACGCCCCACATAAGCCAGCCAAATGCCAAACCCGTAGACTTTGCGATCCCGTAAATAACAAGTACATTCCTTACAAATATAGGGAAGGTGCCTAGTCCGTTTGGTGTAGCTATCATTGCAAGCGTGGCAAGCGTAAGTACGCCAAATGCAGCTTTGATTCCCAGCCCCGTAGTACCTTCCATGGCGTAGAACCCAATATATATTTGCAATAAATACATGGACCAGATAAATAGCGTATGTGCTACAAACGCCTTTCTCTTCTGCAGCTTCTTTATCGATAGAAATCCGTCCTTGATTCCAATTAAGAACCCATTTACTTTTGCTATTACCTTATTGTTCGGATACTTTTTTAGCAGGAATTTCAACAAATAGAAAATACCTGCTATGATGGCAATAAGCGCAATGATCTTTATCCAGATGAGAGATCCGCCTCCGCCCCCTATTTTGCTAATCTCCTTTTTTACGAACCCTCCAATGGTATCTATTTGTATGAGTACGGTGATACCTACAAAAACAACAAAGCATAGCAGATCAAACATGCGCTCTATAATGATAGTGCCCACAAGTTTTTCTGTTTTTAAATTTTCGTAACGTGCAAGAAAAGTGCATTTGAGAATTTCGCCCAGTCTGGGAATGGCACTGTTAGTAATGTAGCCAATCATTGTCACGGCAAATACATTTTTAAGAGCAGGGTAGTAGCCAAGGGGCTCCAGTAATAGCTTCCAGCGCATACTACGGCTTACATGGCTAAGAATGCTCATGATCACCACTGGCAAAATGATCCAGTAGTTTGCACGCTTTAGTGCTGCCATGAATTCTGATTTGTCTGCCGGGCTCATTGCCCGCAATTGCCACCAAACCAGCCCCAAACCTATCAGCAAAAAGATGCTGTATTTAAAAAAGGAAATAATTTTTGCTCGCATAAGCCCACAATTTACAAACTAAGTATCATAGCAAGGTAGAGTTATATTTTGCGCCAGGGAGGTGGCAATAAGAAAGGGACTAGAAAAAGAGTCTTGCAATAGGGTATTCTAACACTCTATATTATCAATAAGCCTCACTTCGCCCAGGTAAGCAGCTATGAGTATTACTACTTCTCCCTGCTCATACTCTTTTACAGGTAATAAATTTTTTCTATCTGCCACGGTGAGATAATCTACTTTAAAACCTTTCTCTTGCAGCAATGCCAGGTCCTTTTCTACGGACTCCTTCAGTGGAGCACTTGCTATAGCCGCTGCAAGGTTTGTAAGCGTACTGTAAATATTTGCAGCGTTCTTTTTTTCTTCTTTACTAAGCCTTTCATTCCTGCTACTTCTTGCAAGACCCGTGTCCATCCTTACAGTTTCCAGCAAGTGAATTTGCACAGGAATGTTGCGGTCTGCTATTATTTTGGATAGGACCATGCATTGCTGATAATCTTTTTTGCCCAGAAATATGGAATCAGGCCTTACAATATTTAGAAGCCTCTCTACCACCATGCATACTCCCTGGTAATGCCCTGGACGATACTCGCCCTCCAGTATTTCTTCAAGCTTACCTAATTCATATTGCGGTGGTACAAAGTCTGACGGATAAATTTCATCTGCAGCAGGCAGGTACAGAATGTGGCAATCACTTTTCTGAAGAATGTAAATATCCTTCTCTGGTGTGCGGGGGTATAATGCCAGGTCTTTTGTGTTATTAAACTGGGTAGGATTTACAAAAATGCTGCTAATAACTACATCTGAGCAGGACCTAGCTTCCTTTATGAGAGCCAGATGTCCATCATGTAAAGCTCCCATAGTAGGCACAAACCCTACTGTCAGTTCCCGCTGTTTATAGTAAGCAACTAGTTTTGCCAGTGCTTTGTTTGATTTTACAATAATCATTAAGTGCTCAATTTCAAAATTGTATACTATTACAAACCGTCTTTTTTTTGCTAAAAAATGTTTACTTTTGCAAACATTTTGCAGGCCTCATTCATTTTTTGTGTAAAAGAGAGCTTGTAGCAAACAGATAATACATGTCAACAAAGAAAAGGATTTTATTTATTGCAAATGAAATGTCTCCGTACCTGGAACTTACAGAGTTTGCTGAAATAGTAAATAGGTTGGCAGTACTTGCTAACGATAGTAATATGGAAGTTCGCTGCATAATGCCCAAGTTTGGGGTTATAAATGAGCGTAGACATCGATTGCATGAAGTGGTGAGGCTTAGTGGCATAAATGTATCTATAGACAATGACGACTATCCCCTTACTATAAAAGTGGCTTCTTTGCCTAATGCTAGATTGCAGATCTATTTCCTTGATAATGATGATTTCTTTAAGCGTAAAGCTATTTTTAATGATGCAGAAGGAAAGTGGTTTGAAGATAATGGACTACGCACTGTTTTGTTTTGCAAAGGCGCTTTAGAAACGGTAAAGAAATTTGGCTGGCCTCCGGATATCATTCATTGTAGCGGTTGGATGACGGCACTTATTCCTATGTTCATAAAAACGGCTTATAAAAAAGAACCTGTTTTTAATCACAGTAAAATTGTGTACACCATAGGGGAGACCACCTTTAAGAATAAAATTGGGCGCAATTTCCTTACGCTGGCAAATATTAATAATAATATAGGTGCTAAAGAGAAAGCTATCCTGGACGCAAATAATAATGCAGCCATGTATACCCTGGGAGCTACCTACGCAGATGCCATCACTTTTGGTGCAGATAAAATAGACAAAAAACTGGCAGAAACTTTTTCTAAAGTAAGAGGTAAGAAAGTTTTGAAATATAATGAAGAGTCCGATTTAACAGACTATTTGGAATTATATAACGACCTTGCGAGCTAGAAAATTACCTCTCATAAAATATTCTCAGTGACTTTTTCAAGATTAGCCAAAACGCTTTCTGGCTTTGCAATTATAGCTTCTGTAGTTGTAATAAGCTGTACTAAATTAGATACAACTTCTATAGGCAGCGAGTTTGTACCCACCGTAGACAATATAAATACATTTGCAGATACCTTTGATGTTATTAGTAGTCAGGTATCCACTGTAGATTCACCATTTGTAAGAGGAGAAGATAACCAGGCACTGGGTTATATAAGCAATGATCCAATATTTGGAAAGACCAGCGCAGATGTATATGCACAGTTTAAGCCTACATTTTTCCCTTATATGTTGGGAAACTCCGGCGATACTTTATTAGGGTTAGATAGTGTTGTATTGGCGCTTAGTTACCGTGGGGCCTGGGGCGATACTATGGTCCCGCAAACTATTGAGCTAAGGGATATAGTAGATAATAAATTTAGAGATAGCATTCAGAAAGTTTATCGTACTAATTACGCTCCTAATACAGGAGCCTTACTGGGTTCTGCTACAATTAATATTACTGGGCTGGGTACTAAGCGGTTTATTAATAATGGTAAGGATTCTGTCATTAATCAGATCAGAATTAAAATTACGAACAGTGCCTATGCAAATGCACTCTATAGCTTAAACGCTGATGCTGGAAACCCTAGCTCCAATGGCTTTTTAAGTGATTCACTTTTTAGAAGTTTTTATAGCGGTATAGCCATAAAGACCACGAAGACTTCTGGTAATGCTTTAATGTATATTAATCTGGAAGATGCAAACTCAAGATTAGAAATTCATTTCCGAAAAACTAGAAATGGTATTAAGGATACAACTTTTGCGGCCTTAAGAGTTGCTCCATTTGGCAGCAGCCTTTTCCCATCGGCTACAGCAAACAATATAGTAAGGAATCTTGCAGGCAGCGAGGCGGCAAGTCCTACAGCCGCTGCACAGTATTTACAAACATCTCCGGGTAATTATATAAACGTAAGCATACCAAGACTCAATACCTTTAAGGACACTAACAAAGTTATAAACAGAGCAGTTCTTATTATAGAGCAAATTCCTTTCAATAAATCTTCGGATAGCATATTCTCTGCACCAGTATTGTATGTTGATTTGAAAGATACAACGAGCGGCAGCACGAGCATTTACAAACCTATTTATTTTGACCTAAGTTCCAGTTTGGGTACGGTATACAATCCTGACTTAGCGGCCTTCTTTTACCCTACTACTGTAGATATGGATTACTACGGAGGCAGACCTAAGTATAGAGCTGCTGGTCCAACAGGAAGTCAGGCATACTATAATATAAGTATGACAAGGTATTTACAACAAATGGTTTCTGTGCAAAAAATTAATTACCAGCTTAGAATTTCTGCTCCATTTGAGGTTACGTATCCTCAGTATACTGCAGCCACCATTCCTTACTTTAACCCACAAGCTTTTGGCAGGTTGAAACTGGGAGGAGGAGCTCATCCACAATACAGAATGAGAGTAGCTATTATCTGGTCTAAGATTCCATAAATCTTGTTAAGAAATTAAGTTGTACCAGACACATTTTATTCCTTCAATGGCAGATTCTCCTCTTCATTAGAACAATACTAACAAATTATTATATGCTATTGTATATGTAGGGTAACGCCTGTATATTTGCAGCCCAATTAAAAAAACAAATTAACTATGTCTTATTTATTTACCTCAGAGTCGGTAAGCGAAGGCCACCCGGACAAGATAGCAGATCAAATCAGTGATGCACTTATTGATAACTTTTTAGCCTTTGACCCGGAGAGTAAGGTGGCTTGCGAAACGCTGGTAACAACCGGTCAGGTTGTACTCGCAGGAGAGGTAAAGAGCAAGGCATATCTTGATGTACAAGAAATAGCCCGTGGCGTAATAAGAAAAATAGGGTATACCAAGAGCGAGTATATGTTTGAGGCAAACTCTTGCGGTATTCTTTCTGCCATACACGAGCAAAGTGGAGAAATAAATCAGGGTGTAGATCGCAAGAAAAAAGAAGAGCAGGGTGCAGGAGATCAGGGAATGATGTTTGGTTATGCCACGGCAGAAACTGACAATTACATGCCGCTTGCACTTGCCATGAGCCACGATATATTAAAAGAGCTTGCAGCCGTAAGAAGAGAAGGTAAGAAGATAAAATACCTGCGACCAGATGCCAAGAGCCAGGTAACTCTGGAGTATGATGACAACAATAATCCTATTCGTATAGATGCCATCGTAGTAAGTACGCAGCACGACGAGTTTGATAAAGATGCTGCTATGCAGGCGCAGATTAGAAAAGATATTATCAATGTTGTAATGCCTAGAGTGAAAGCAAAGTATAAAAAATACGCTAAGCTATTTAATGATAAAATTATTTACCACGTAAACCCTACAGGGAAGTTCGTAATAGGCGGACCACACGGAGATACAGGCCTTACCGGCAGAAAAATTATCGTAGATACCTACGGCGGTAAAGGCGCACACGGTGGTGGCGCATTTAGTGGAAAAGATCCTAGCAAAGTAGATAGAAGTGCGGCATATGCAACTCGTCACATCGCTAAAAATCTTGTTGCTGCTGGCCTTTGTACAGAAGTACTCGTACAGGTAAGTTATGCCATAGGTGTAGCTAAACCTACCTCTATAAGCGTAGAAACCTACGGTACCAGCAAAGTAGATATGACCGACGGCGACATAGCCCGTAAGATAATGACCATGTCTTGCTTTGACATGCGTCCTTACTTCATTGAAAAAAGACTAAAACTTCGTAATCCTATATACAGCGAAACCGCTGCTTATGGCCACATGGGTAGAGAAAATGAAGTCGTAGAAAAAACTTTTTACTCTCCTGATGGAAAGTCTTTGAAGAAAAAAGTAGAACTATTTACCTGGGAGAAGCTTGATGCTGTGAAAGAGGTGAAAAAGGTTTTTGGGCTGAAATAAGAAAGAGTCTTTTTTGAAGAAAGCTCCCTCTTGCTATGGTAAGAGGGAGCTTTTTTGTTGTATTGAATAGAAGATGGTAATTTAATTGCTTAACAGTAATTTTGCAATGTGAAAAAATTTAGACATCAACATAACAGGCCTAAGAAAAATACGCTTGTCGTAGGCAGAGAAGCTATTCTTGCCGCCATGAGCGAAGGAATAGCGCTGGAGAAAATATTTATGCAGACAACTGTGCATGGAGAGCAGGTAGACGCTATAAAAAAAGCAGCGGCAGACCTGGGAGTACCTATAAGCAAAGTGCCGGTAGAGAAACTCAATAATTTTAATGTAAGCAATCACGAAGGATTTGTGGCGCAGAAAGCTGCTGTGCAATATCATGACCTGCAAGATGTAGTTTCTCTGGTGGTAGAGCGAGGCGATGTGCCTTTGTTTCTCTTGCTCGATGGCATTACGGATATACGCAACATAGGAGCGATAGCAAGAAGTGCCTACAGCTTTGGAGTGCATGCACTCGTCATACCAGAGAAAGGCGTAGGAACGCTCAATGCAGATGCTATGCTCACCTCAGCAGGTGCACTGGAAGAATTGATGGTGTGCCGTGTGCCGCTACTTTCTTCTGCAATAGATTTGCTCCACCTCAATGGTATAAAAGTGTATGGCGCAGAAATGAAAGCAGATACTAAAGTATATGACGCCGCTTTTGCAGAGCCCACGGCAATCATAATGGGAGGAGAAGAAAAAGGAATACACCCGGGATTGCTTAAAATGTGCGATGATGTATTTTTTATACCCATGTCCACAGATTTTGAAAGCTTAAATGTGAGCGTAGCAACGGGTATTATCTTATATGAAGTGAGTAAGAAGAGATCGCAATAAACGCCTTCCCTGGAAGAAATGAAATTTAATTGTATGGAATCATCAGCGCAGCAGAATGTACACCTGGTAGAGTGTCCGCGGGATGCTATGCAGGGCTGGGAGTATCCTATAAGTACAGAAGATAAGATTGAATATTTACAAGCCTTGCTTTCTGTAGGCTTTCCCACGCTGGACTGTGGCAGTTTTGTGTCCCCCAAAGCCATTCCTCAAATGGCAGATACGAAGGAAGTTTTACCAAAATTGCAATTAGACGGCAATACAAAATTGCTCACGATAGTAGCTAATCAAAGAGGCGCAGAAGATGCAGTTTGTTTTGATGAAGTTACTTACCTGGGATATCCCTTTTCTGTATCAGAAACTTTTCAGCAACTCAATGCCAATGCATCTCTAGAACAATCCCTGCATAAGCTTGAAGGCATACAAGAGCTTTGCATAAAGAATAAAAAAACGCTGGTAGTCTATCTCTCCATGGCATTTGGTAATCCTTATGAGGATAAATATAGTGAGGAAATAGTATTGCACTGGGCAGAGAAAATAATAGGAATGGATGTACAGATCATTTCCCTGGCAGACACGGTAGGCCTGGCAACTGCAGATCAGGTAGGTAAGCTCACGCAAAAAGCAGTAGCGGCTTTTGATAAAACAGAAATAGGCGTGCATCTCCATAGTGCAAAAACTAATTGGCAGGAAAAGCTAGATGCCGCATTAGACGCCGGTTGCAGAAGAGTAGATGGAGCCCTTAGAGGAATAGGCGGCTGCCCCATGGCGGGCAATGCACTGGTAGGAAATATGGACACAGCACTCATAATTCCCCACTTGCAGGAAAAGAATTTATTGAACCCCATAAATGAAGAAGCGCTGGCGTATGCAACCACGCTGGCGGAAAAAATATTTGCTTCATAATTTTAGCCCATGAAATTTAGATCCGAACTTATTATTTCTCCTTCTACTGTAAGGATAAGTCATACAGATCGTATTTTATTGGTGGGCAGTTGTTTCTCAGAAAACATTTCAAAAAAACTTTCTTACTGTAAAATTCCTTGCCTGAGCAACCCTTCCGGTATTTTATATAATCCTGTGAGTATAGCTGATGCTTTACAAGGATATGCAGACAAAAAAGTTATAGCAGAGGAAGATTTGTTTCTGCTCAATGAGCAATTCCATAGTTGGCATCATCATAGCTTGCTCTCAGAAATGAATAGAAGTGTGGCGATAGAAAAAATAAATTCTGCCACAGCAGAAGCACATATTTTCCTTGCTACTGCTACTGTACTTATTATTACGCTGGGTACAGCCACAGTTAGCGTGCTTTCAAGTCTTGCCGCCGGCAAGGAGGGAAGCATAGTGGCAAACAATCATAAAGCACCTGCCAGTTGGTTTGAGAAAAAATTGCAATCCACAACAGAAATAAAAAAGGCATTGCAAGATGTTCTGGTTACGCTTGAAAAAGTAAACCCATCTCTCAAAATTATATTTACCGTGAGTCCTGTTCGTCATTCAAAGGACGGACTAGTAGAAAATAATAGAAGCAAGGCTAATTTAATTACTGCCGTACATGATCTAGTAGACTTAAAAAAGCAGGTAAGTTATTTTCCTGCGTATGAACTAGTGATAGACGACCTGCGAGATTACCGATTTTACACAGAAGACCTTGTACACCCCAATACCATGGCGGTAGATTATGTATGGCAAAAATTTTCGGAAACGTATTTCAGCGCCGATACTATAGCAATCAATACTAAAATTTCAGAATTGCAAACTGCCATGCAGCATCGTCCTTTTGCGGCGAGTTCAGAAGGATACAAAAAGTTTAAAGAAAATTTTCTTGCAAAAACAAAGACACTTGCAGCGGAGAACAAAGGATTATACTTGTCAGACTTGCTAGGTTATTTTTCTTCATAGAACTAATGTATCCTATCGCCCCGCACTTCTTCCGTAGCCATCAAGGCTTTCTCAAACTCTAGCCATTGAGTCCATCTTTTTCTTACAATTTTTTTATCAATATGCTCTTCTGCCAGATTTATAAACAGCGTGTAGTGCCCCGCCTCGCTCTCCATAAATTTTCTGTAAAAGTTTCTTAGGTAGGCATCTTCCATTCCCTCGCTTAGTCGTTTAAATCTTTCGCAGCTTCTGGCTTCTATTAAAGCCATAAGCAGAAGTTGGTCTAGCATCTTGTCGTTTCGGGAGCCATCTTTTTTCTGAAATCCAATTAGCTTATTCACATAAATATCTTTTCTTGGCTCGCCTAGTGATAAGCCTCTTTTATCTAGTTCCTTTATTACTTGGCGAAAATGGCCCCACTCCTCGGTAACTATAGGGCAGAGTGCTTCTACGATCTTTGGTTTATTGAAATTTTTCTGAATAAGTGATATGCAAGTCAGTGCTGCTTTTTGCTCGCACCAGGCGTGATCTGTCAGGATGGCTTCTATTTGTATGGAAGCAAGGTCTACCCAGCGGGGATCTGTGGGTAATTGTAATCCTAATATATTTTTTACTGAAATATTCTCAAACTCTTCCTCGAAATCTTTTTGCATGGAGCAAAAGTATTTAAGAAATAGTAAAAGTAAACACTATTGCTTCCATCATTTTGTCCTTAGTGGTTAAGTAGCGTTTGTTCTATTCTCAGGAACGGGACAATTAGCCTTCTTTAAACCAGCTACTATACTCCACGTAGTTATCGGCAATACGGTCTATTTCCCCGGTAATCATTTCCTTGCTTATGGTCTTTACCTTTTTAGCGGGTACACCGGCATAAATACTTTCCGGCTCTACGATTGTATCCTTGAGTACTACAGCACCTGCAGCAATGATGCTATTGCTTCCTATATGTGCATCATCCATGATGATGGCTCCCATACCTACCAGCACATTGTCCTCTATCGTGCAGCCGTGTACAATTGCATTATGCCCTATGCTCACATTGTTGCCTATTGTAGTCTTCGATTTCAGATAGGTGCAATGAATAACAGCGCCGTCCTGCACGTTTACCTTATCACCCATTGTAATACTATTCACATCGCCCCGCAGCACAGCATTGAACCATACACTGCATTGCTTTCCCATTTTTACTTCCCCTACAATAGTTGCATTTGGGGCTACAAAACAGTCATCGCCTATCTGTGGGTGAATGCCCTTTACCGGGAGAATGAAAGCCATAGCAATGTTTTTTAATAGTAAAATATTCAAAAATAAGCAGCTGATAATTATCCCTACCGCTAGTCAACAAAAAAAGCTCCTTGTGGGGAGCTCAATTTTTTAAAATTATAAAATGACCAAGCTTTATAGCTTAGTATTCGTCTTCATTAAAGAAGAAGTCTTCCTGGCTTGGGTAGTCGGGCCAGATATCTTCCAGTCCTTCGTACATATCGCCTTCGTCTTCTATTTCCTGCAAGTTCTCAATAACTTCTATGGGCGCACCGCTCCGTATACTATAATCTATAAGCTCGTCTTTTGTGGCGGGCCAAGGTGCATCTTCAAGGTGTGAAGCTAGTTCTAATGTCCAAAACATATTCGTGTGTGGGTTTTATATTTTGTGCAAATGTATAAGTTAGATTTTAATAACCAAAAGTCTTTTTTGCACAGGTGTTTTTAATGCTGTTGGGCAATCACTTACCGTGCCTAATTATCGAAAAAAATCATAAAAGATATAATTACGACAGCTCTATGAAGAAAGTTTTATTTTCGGCGCATGTTACAAGCCAGTGGTATAAAAAAACAGTACGGCAACCTGCAAGTGCTCAAAGGAGTTGATATAAACATCAATGCCGGCGAGGTAGTGAGTATTGTAGGCTCGTCGGGGGCAGGTAAGAGTACACTACTCCATATTCTTGGCACGCTTGATAAAGCAGACGAGGGCAATATTCTCCTGCACAATACGCCCGTACATACACTAGGAGCACGCCAATTGGCAAAGTTTAGAAACAGGCATATCGGTTTTATTTTTCAATTTCACCATCTTTTGCCAGAGTTTAATGCGCTGGAAAATGTTTGTATCCCCGGCTGGATAGCAGGGAAAAACCGGAAGGAAATTGAAAAAAGGGCAGAAGGGCTATTGGCACAACTTGGGCTTGCAGACAGGAAAACTAATAAGCCGCATCAGCTAAGCGGTGGCGAACAACAAAGAGTAGCAGTAGCCAGGGCGCTTATCAATAACCCGGACATTGTACTCGCAGACGAACCCACCGGCAACCTCGATAGCGAAAATGGCGAAGCGCTTTACAAATTATTTATTTCGCTCAGAGATAGTTTTAAGCAAACCT
Organism: Ferruginibacter sp.; assembly: GCA_037968795.1. Taxonomy (GTDB): domain Bacteria; phylum Bacteroidota; class Bacteroidia; order Chitinophagales; family Chitinophagaceae; genus Ferruginibacter. The sequence continues at coordinate 6,597 of JBBKWE010000148.1, read as the reverse complement.
TTCTTATCGTCACCCATAATAAGGAGCTGGCGCAGATGAGTGATAGGGTGATAGAGATGAAGGACGGATTAATAATTTGAGGATTTGAAAATTGGTTAATTAGTTAATGGAGGAAGTATTCAATCTTTTATAATAAAAGCACAGAGAATCGGATGTAAAAGAAAGGGCTATTTCAAAAAAAGACTTAAAAACATTGAAACCCCAATATTCAAATTTTCAAATCAACTCATTTTCAAATTAAAAATGGATTCCCCTTCTTCTCCGCCCCCACACTAGTCACAGGGCCATGCCCGCTGTAAACTTTTGTATCTGCGGGAAGAGTGAGTAGTTGTTCTTTTATACTTTTTATGAGAAGATCATGATTGCCACCGGGGAGATCTGTACGACCTATACTTCCCTGGAATAAGGCATCGCCACTTATTACAAAATTTCCTTCTTTGCTATAATAACTTAGGTGCGCAGGGCTATGACCGGGCGTGAACAATACATTTAACGTATCCTTTCCTATATTAATTTCATCCGCTTCGTTTATGTATGTAATTTGTCCGCTGTAGTTTATAAACGGCAAATTGTACATCAAACCGCTGGTAGGTGCATAATCAAGAACTATTTTTTCACCCTTGTGCATCTGTGGTTGTAATTTGTATTTCTCTGCTACAGAAGCAAGGCCAAAGATGTGATCGAGATGAGCATGAGTAAGGATAAGCGCAACGGGTTCTAGTTTATATTCGTAAATGAATTTATACAGTTCTTCTTTTTCGCTATCATCGTAACAGCCAGGGTCTATGATAGCACATTGTTTATGATCATTATATAGGATATAAGTATTTTCTTGTATAGGACTGAAGACAAAAGATTTGACCTGAAGCATGATTATTTTTTTAATAATTTAATAGATTTTATCCATTAGTAACAAAGGAGTATTTTTATGGGGAAGAATAATAAAGATTATATGACAAAGATGAGTAGAATTTTTCTATCCGTACTTCTTATGTTGGGAGTTTCTGCAGGAGCTATAGCGCAGGTAAACGGGGTGGTATTCGGAAAAAACAGGTTGCAATTTGAAAAATTCAAATGGCAGTATTACCAGACTGCAAATTTTAATGTCTACTTTAATGAAGGTGGACAAGAGTTAGCAAAATATGTAATGCAAACCGCAGAAGCAGAATTGCCGCAGATAGAAGCTGCTGCAGAGTACAGCATGCAGCGGCGGGCTACCATTGTTTTGTATAATAATTTTACAGATTATAAGCAGACGAATATAGGCCTGGAAACCGATAGGATTGTTACCGGTGGCGTCACCCAACTGGTCAATAATAAAATGGTGATTTACTTTGACGCTAACCATGATAACCTTAAAAGGCAAATACGACAAGGTATAGCAGATGTAATTACAAAGAATGTACTCTTTGGAGATGATATTGGTGAAGTAGCGGGTAACCAAACGCTGCTCGATTTGCCCCAGTGGCTTACTGATGGATACATAGCGTACTTAGGAGAAAACTGGAGTGTAGATCTTGACGATGATCTCAAAAGTGAAATATTAAGTGGTAAGTTCAATAAGTTTTCCTCACTCTCTTACAATCGCCCATTGCTGGCAGGACATGCTTTTTGGTATTTTATAGAAGAAAAGTACAAGAAAGAAAACGTGACCTATTTCTTATACCTCGCCAGGGTACATAAAAGCCTCAACAGAGCGAGTCAGCAAATTACCAAGTTGAAATTTAATGCTTTGCTTCGGGAATTTATGGAGTATAATAACGATAAGTATTATGAAGACATTCGTAAGAGAAAAGCTTATCCGAAGGGTAGCTATATAGACGGGTTTGATATAAGCCAGCGGCTAAACTACTATCGGTTTAATGTGAATCCGGTAAAAAGAAATAACAGCTACGTGGTTACTCAATTTAGAAAAGGAATAGTGCGGGTGATACTTAATGATGACTATGAGATAAAAACCTTATTGAAGTATGGTAACCTTAGTTACGAGAATGAAATAAATCCAAATTATCCCATCATGGCCTGGGACCCCAAAGGGACGAGAATAGCCGTGGCCTACTCAGAAGAAGGAAAGCTCAAATTATTTGTATATGATGTGCTCAACAGATACAAAGAGTATAAAATAGAGCTTGGTAAATATTTTGACCAGGTACAGGATATTCAATATATGCTCGATAGTAAAACACTCCTCATAAGCGGTGTGAATAATGGACATACAGACATTTACACTTTTGATATAGCAAAGGAAAAAGTGAAGATGATCACCAATGACATTTATGATGACATTGACCCAACTTTTGTAGCATTTCCTGGTAAGACGGGAATCTTGTATAGCAGTAACAGACCCTCACCTGCTGCGCCTACCGGAGACTCCATTCTTCCACACAATAACAGCTACAATGTTTTCCTGATTACAGATTTTGGCGACAAGCCAGAGCTGAATCAAATATCACAGCTTACTAATTTAAAGTATGGGGATGCTCGCTATCCTACGCAGTATAACGATAATCACTTCACCTTTGTAAGCAGCGAGAATGGTATAGCAAACCGCTATGCTGGTTTCTTTACCAGTAAAAAAGAAGGGCTCGATACACTTATTCTTATAGGTGATGTAATTCTTCGCAATCCAAATAAAGAAGATGTAGATAGCACACTTCTAGCCTACAAGAAAACAGATATAGACTCTGTGGCTATTGTGAGCGTAAGTGCAGACAGTGTGTACACTTTCCCACTTACAAACTACCCCAGCAATCTGGCAGAAAGCCGCATTGCTGGAGATAATAACCAGGTGAGTGAGGTCACAAGACAAAGCGATGTAAAGACGCTATATAAACTTAAGATAGATGAAAATACGCTACGCCGTAGAAATGTAACCGCACAGCCTACTGCCTATGCTAAAAAGCTGCAGAGAGAAAGTAGATTTACCGATGTAGATGAGGCAGGCGAACGGATAGGTAAGGAAGCGCCAAAACCGAGAGACGATTTCTTCCAGTCAGAATTTGATAAAACGGATAAAGATAGTATTCCGCTAAATCCATTGACCAATAAGCCAATAATAGATGAAAACCCTTCTGTTCTTACAACGGCAAAACTGTATAAGTACAAACCTGTAAAGTTTTCTGTTGACTATGGTGGACTCAATGTAAATAATAGTGTTATCCTCAATAGATATCAGCCTTATGCGGGTGGACAAGGACCAATACAGCTCAATGGTAACAACTCTTTAAATGGTCTCTTACGACTAGGTACTACGGAGCTTATGGAAGATCTTAAAATTAATGGTGCTTTTAAAATCGGTTCTAATCTTAAGGACAATGAGTGGTTTGCAAACTTTCAGAATTTACGTAAAAGAGTAGATTGGGGCGTATCTTACTATAGAAACACGCAGACATCAAATGCACAAGTTGTGGACGGCAATGGCAACCTTTTGGCGGTATATCCGGCTAAAATTTTTACCAATATCTATATGGGAAATGTGAGTTATCCATTTTCTGAAACAAAGAGGATAAGTTTGTTTACTGGACTGAGAAACGATAGACAGGAAATACTTTCTTCGGGAGATGCGCTTAGTCTTTTAATTCCCGCGGTCAATAGAAAGTATAGTGTAAATAAACTAGAGTATGTATATGACAACAGCATAAACAGGTCTACTAATATTATGAATGGCTTGCGCTATAAAGTGTATGCCGACTGGAATGTGCAGATAGGGAAGAAGGAAACAGGCCTGGGCAAAAACACCTATAATGTAGGCTTTGACGCACGATACTATTATCCTATTTTCCGTGACTTTATTTGGGCAAATAGGGTTGCGGGTGACTTTAGTTTTGGTAACCAAAAATTAATTTATTATTTGGGGGGAACAGATGGCTGGCTTCTGTTTGGAAATAACTTAAAGGCAAATGGAGATTACCGGTATTTTAATGCCGCTAATACTCCGGCCCCAGATGTAGAATATGCCTTCCAGAGTCTTGCTGTAAATATGAGAGGATATATTCAAAACCTTGCCAGCGGCAACAATGCTGTTGTTATAAACAGTGAACTCAGAATGCCGGTGGTGAGTACGATTTTTGATAAAACTGTGAGCAATGCTTTTTTAAGAGACTTTCAGCTTACTTCATTTGTTGACTTTGGTACCGCCTGGAACGGTGGTATAGAGAATATCAAAAGACCATCAGAATCATTTAATACTTCACAAGGTGGAAATCCTCCCTTCCCGGGTACTGTTACGGTAAATGTAAAAGCTCCTGGTGTAGGACCTTTTGCAGGCGGTTATGGTTTTGGTGCTCGTAGCACATTACTAGGCTACTTTGTGAGATTCGATGCTGCATGGCGTGTGAATGGGGTGTTTAAAGGCAAGCCACAACTGTATGTTTCTCTTGGACTAGATTTCTAAAAGAACACTTAATTTTATTGCACCAAAGGCAGGAAACTTCTCTCATAGAAGTCCTGCCTTTGCTATTTTTGCAGGATTATGAATCCAAGACAAATATTTTTACAGCATGTAGGGCAAACTTCAGAAGCTCCGCTTGCTTTGCACATTACAAAAGCACAAGGTACTACCATGTGGGACGACACAGGTACGGCTTATTTAGACCTCATAGGTGGCATTAGTGTTTGCAACATTGGCCACTCACACCCGGAAGTGATAGAAGCGATTAAAGAGCAAGCGGATAAGTTTCTTCACGTTATGGTGTATGGAGAGCTTGTACAAAGTCCGCAGACGGAGTATGCTAAATTAATAACAAGTCATTTACCAGCTTCGCTCAATAGTGTTTTCTTTACCGCCAGCGGCACAGAAGCCACAGAAGGCGCTATGAAGCTTGCCAAAAGAGTTACAGGCAGAACGGAGATAATTGCCTTCCGCAATAGTTATCATGGAAGTACGCAGGGTGCTCTCAGTCTTATGGGAAGTGAGTATTGGCAACAGGCTTACAGACCCTTGTTGCCGGGAATAAAACATCTTGATTATAATAATTTAGAGGATCTAAAAAGTATTACAAACGCTACAGCCTGTTTGGTAGCAGAGACTATACAGTCCGAAGCAGGCGTAAACAAGCCTGGCAAAGAATGGATGCAAGCACTGCGGGCACGCTGTACAGAAGTAGGGGCTTTGCTCGTTCTTGATGAGATACAGTGTGGTTTTGGGCGTAATGGAAGCTTGTGGGCATTTACACAATTCAATATTGTGCCAGACATTTTGCTGCTGGGCAAAGCACTGGGTGGCGGTATGCCAATGGGTGCGTTTGTAGCCGATAAAAAATTGATGGATTTCTTTACCGTCAATCCCGTACTGGGAAATATAAATACTTTTGGTGGCCACCCGGTCTGCTGCGCTGCAGGCAAAAAAGGAATGGAAATTTTGCTCCGCGAAAACTGGATCGCAGATATTCCCGAGAAAGAAGCTTTGTTTAAAAAACTCCTTAGCCATAAAAAAATTGTTCAGGTAAATGCCGCCGGTCTAATGATAGCCGTGCATTTTAAAGACTTTGACTTTAATAAAAAGCTCATTGATATTTTAATTATCGGTGAAGGAAAAGCGTTTTCTTTGTTTACCGATTGGTTCTTATTTGCTCCACAGGCCTTGCGTATAGTGCCGCCGCTTAGTATTTCACTCGAAGAGATTCGATATGCCTGTGAGTATATATTGGAGGTACTGGATGCGATGTGAAGCTGAAGGGTAAAAAATAATAATTGTGTAATTGAGTCTTTTCTTAGGCTAGTGATTCTATTCTTTTGCTTGGAATGTATGTCTGCCTGAGCCTGTCGAAGGCAGCTTGAACACATGATTTCCTTACATAAAAAGATTGCTCTTAAAATTTATTTGCTATTTAAACATTAAACCATTTACTTTGTATCTCAAAGTGCTTTTATGAACAAGCAAGAACAATCTTTACAAGATCTCAGCGCCATACGATCTATGATGGAGCGCAGCAGCCGCTTTGTGAGCCTGAGCGGACTTAGCGGCATAAGTGCCGGTGTGTGTGCGCTTATAGGAAGTGTGATTGCCTATCCTTATGTGTATGGGATGAAAGAACATATCATAAACTATGAGGAATTTATGATTCAGATACGAGATGCAGATCTTACCATATTTTTTAATAGCTATTTATTCTGGATAGCAGCGGCCACTTTTGTAGCAGCTTTTATTACCGCCTTTGCATTTACGTGGATTAAAAGCAAGAAGCAAGGAATTCCCCTTTGGGGAAACTCTGCAAAGCGGGTAATGATAAATGTGATGATTCCTGTAATTGTAGGCGGTATTTTTTTATACAGGTTGCTGTACTTCGGCACCTTTGGATTAGTAGCGCCTGTTTGCCTTATATTTTATGGTCTAGGTCTTATAAATGCCAGCAAGTTTACGCTTACCGAGATAGGCTATCTTGGCTATGCCCAAATAATTCTGGGTTTAATAAACCTAGGATTCGTAGGATATGGTCTATATTTTTGGGCGGCCGGTTTTGGGCTTATGCATATTTTTTACGGAGCATACATGTGGTTGAAATATGATAGAAACCTGCAAACAAAGGAGGTATAATGTTTAATCCTATAAATAATCTGAATAAGCTTTTTGAGAGTAGGGTGCGCCTTGGTATAATG
>JBBKWE010000147.1:0-2650 GCA_037968795.1 Ferruginibacter sp. | reverse complement strand
ATAGGCAATTGTAATTGTGATGAGTTTGCCATGGGCAGCAGTAATGAAAATTCTGCTTACGGTAAAGTGCTCAATCCGCACAATAAAGAGAAAGTACCGGGAGGCAGCAGTGGCGGTAGTGCAGTAGCAGTAGCTGCAGATATGTGTATGCTCAGCCTGGGAAGCGATACGGGAGGTAGTGTGCGGCAGCCGGCAGACCATTGTGGTGTCATAGGTTTTAAACCGGGCTATGGGAGTATTTCCCGCTTTGGACTTATTGCTTATGCAAGCAGTTTTGATCAGATAGGAATTTTTGGGAAAAATATAGACGATATAGAAGTGGTTTACAACATCATGCAACAGTATGACCCTAGGGATAGTACGATGTCGCTGCCAAAAGATCAAACGGCTGCAAAAGCAAAACCCTGGAAGGTCTGCACACTAAGCCAGGTGCTGGGACACACTTCGCTGGATACTGAAATAGCTAATGCCATAAGCGGTTTTATAGAGAAAATACCTGCAGATACCGCAAGTTTTTCCCTGGTAGACTTTCACCTGATAGACTATATCGTACCTGCTTACTATGTACTTACTACAGCAGAAGCGAGTAGTAACCTGAGCCGCTACGATGGTGTGCGCTATGGCCACCGCAGCGAGGAAGCTGCCGGCAGTATAGAAGATTTTTACAAACAGAACAGAACAGAGGGTTTTGGGCTGGAAGTAAAAAAACGCATTATGCTGGGTAGTTTTGTATTGAGCACCGGCTACTACGATGCCTACTATAGTCAGGCACAGAAAATAAGGCAAATGCTGGTTCAAAAGGTAGAAGAAATATTTGCAGAGTATGACGCCATCATTATGCCTACAGTACCGGCTACAGCTCCCCTACTAGGCGCAGATGCCGCAGACCCGGTTGCTACCTACCTGGCAGACATTTTTACCGTTTTTGCAAACCTTACCGGTTTACCGGGCATTTCCATACCGCTGTTTTCACACAGTAATAACATGCCTTTTGGCTTGCAAATACTTGCTGGTAAAGGAAATGAGTTATCTTTGCTCTCTTTGTCGGAGCTGCTGATGCAGCATAAATAGAGCGGGAGAAATTTAAAAATTCTCTTTTTGTAACTTTAGCAGCAGCTCTATAGGATTCTTATACAGTTATGAAGATAATTTCTACCATATTTTTTACAGTCATTTTGTCTACTGCAGCTCTGTGTTCTTTTGCACAGCCAGATAGCAAAATAGCCTTACCGGTAGATGAAACAGATAGTCTGGAGAATATCATTGATAAAGATGAAACGATCAATGATATCATAAAGAAAAATTCCATTACCCCGGCAGAAAAAGTAGAGTACTACAGCAGGCTTACACGGTATGGGTTTAAGAATTTATTTGTAAATAAGACTTACTCTCCCTCGCTCCCATATACACAGCAAGTAAATCCTCACGCAGAAACCTATATGCACGATTACCTACAGGCGCATGGCAAGTATTTGTTGAACATGAAGGGTTGGGGGTCAAGTTATTTTACGCTTATTGACAATATTTTTGCACAATATGGCTTGCCAAAAGAACTTAAATATCTTGCTGTAATTGAAAGCAATCTGCAATCTACTGCTACGAGCTGGGTAGGAGCAGGGGGACCATGGCAGTTTATGCCCTACACGGCAAGAGAATATGGGCTGGTTGTAAATGGCAGCTATGACGAGCGAAGAGATTACTACAAAAGTACGCACGCTGCTGCCAGATATTTATTGTATTTGTATAAAAATCTGCATGACTGGCTACTGGTGATAGCTGCTTATAACGGTGGTCCCGGAAGAGTATATTCTGCCATGAAAAAAAGTGGAAGCCGCAATTTCTGGAATCTGCAATATTACTTACCTACAGAAAGTCGTAACCATGTAAAAAAGTTTATAGCTACGCACTACATTATGGAAGGACAAAGTGGTGGAACTGTAAATCCGGAATACAGTGCCGCATCTACACTCGCTAGCGTAGATAAGACACAAGCTGTAGGGATAGGTGTTTTCTCACTTAAGCCTGTTTTAAATAAGACAGAAATGGAAAACGCAAATTCGCAGCTAATAAGCGGAAAATTTAATAGCCTGGTGATAGCTAAGAACATAGTAATGGATATAACACTATTCAATAGATACAATCCAAACTTTGATGCCATGATTAGTACCAATGGCGAATATGAACTCGTACTCCCTACAGAAAAGATGCAATTGTTTATGGCCAATAAGTACACAATCCTAAACGAATGTGTGCAAATATTGCTGGGCAATGATGAGGTGCCGGTAATGGAAACTGTTTATCCAAAGAAATATAGAAGGGCGGGGAAGTAGATTTGCCTAAAAGCCTTTAACATAGGAGATACATAGGGAAATACAACACATAGATTCATAAGAAAACTTTTTTTCTATTTGGTAAAACAGCTTTAGCTCAATAAAAAAAGCCCCTCAGAAAAACTGAGAGGAACTTTTTTATGATATATATTCTAAGTTCTATCGCGCTATATTAATAGCTCTTCTCTCTCTTATCACGGTTACTTTTATCTGCCCAGGGAAGGTCATTTCTTCCTGTATCTTTTGCGCTATTTCAAAGCTTAGTTTGTCGCTATCTGCATCGCTTACCTTCTCAGATTCTACAATTACACGCAGTTCCC
>JBBKWE010000146.1:0-7058 GCA_037968795.1 Ferruginibacter sp. | reverse complement strand
ACCCCATTCCTCCTACCATTTATCCCCCAATACACGCCATTTGTAATATCTCTAAAAATTATTTTTATTAAATTTTATTCATAATTAATTGATTATCAAACTATATAATACTAAGCAACCACTTACTACTATAAAATAGAAGGTATTATGTTTTGCATAGTACTATCTACTTCCCTATCTTTGTGTAACAAAAGAAAAGATAACTCCCTGCTTGCAGGGCAAAAACATTAACCATGAACATAGAAAACACAGCAAGCCAGATGCGAAAAGGGGTTTTGGAGTTTTGCATTCTATCCATCATAAAAAAAGGAGAAGCTTATCCTTCGGATATAATAGATAGTATGAAGGAAGCCAACCTGCACCTTTTTGAGGGTACGCTTTATCCATTGCTCACCCGGCTTAAGAATGCCGATCTCTTATCTTATAGATGGGTAGAAAGTAGCAGCGGACCTCCAAGAAAATATTTTGCGCTCACAGAAAAGGGTGCAGCATTTTACGAAGAGCTCGCTACTACCTGGCAAGAACTTGCAGACGCAGTAGCCGCACTCACGCAAAAGGAATAAACAGAATTCTCTTCAACCTTAACAAACGAACTGAAACAACAATTTTAAGCCATACAACAGGCAGCAGCCCACAAAGGCATAAAACAAAAAACAATGAAACAAGTAATAAACATCAATTTTCAAGGCAGGGTAGTTCCAATAGAACAAGCCGCTTATGAAGCACTTAGGCAATACATAGATACGCTCAGTCGCTTTTTCTCAGAAGAAGATGGAAGAGACGAAATCATCAATGATATTGAAAGCCGTATAGGAGAGCTCTTCCAGGAAAAGCTCACAAAAGGCAGCTCTTGCATCACAGACGAAGACGTAAATGCGGTAATTAAAAGTATAGGTCGCCCAGAGGATATAGAAGCCGAAGACATAGGCGTAAACCTGGGAAGTACTTCCGGCTCACAGCAGACAGGTACAGGATCACAGCATAAAAGCACTTATACACAAGGGAAAAAACTCTTCCGCAATGAGAATGAAAAAGTGCTGGGCGGTGTATGTAGCGGCCTGGCCCACTACTTTAATATAGACACAGTAGTCGTTCGCATCATCTTTGTAATTCTTATGTTTTCTTTCGGTATAGGATTTATTCCTTACCTCATATTGTGGGTGGTAGTGCCCAGCACGGCAACTTTAGAAATTGGGAGCGTGCGCCGTCGTCTTTTTCGTGACGAAGAAAATAAATATATAGCAGGCGTGTGTAGCGGACTTGGAAATTATTTTGGCATAAATGCCTGGATTCCAAGGGTACTTTTTTTACTGCCGCTTTTATCTTTTATAGGAAGATGGGGTAGGTTTGATGGATTCCCAGATCTGTTCAGAATTGGCTTTAGCCCAACAGCAATCATAATCTACATCATATTGTGGCTGGTAATTCCTGAGGCTAAAACAACCTCAGAAAAGTTGGAAATGAAAGGCGAAAAAGTAGACTATAATTCTATAAAAGATTCTGTAAAAGAGGAGCTGAGAGGTGTGCAAGACAGGGCTTCAAAATTTGGTAGCGAAGCAAGCAGTTTTGTAAGCAGCAGAGGAGGTGAAGTAGCCTCAGATATAAAAGCCGCCAGTCGCCGATCGGGAAGTACGGTAGGTAAAATTATCTCTATGATCTTTAAAATCTTTGGATATGCTATTGCAGGTATATTTCTTATTTCCCTGCTGGTTGGTCTTTTTGCACTCGCTATTGCGAGCATTGGGCTATTTCCTTTAAAAGATTATGTCCTTAATTCAGACTGGCAGAATATATGGGCGTGGGGTACATTAGTATTTTTTATAGCGGTGCCTATCATAGGTCTTATTACTTTCATCATAAGAAGAATTACAAGAAGCAGAGGTGGTAGCAAATACATTACCGGCAGTTTTATAGGATTGTGGATCCTGGGCTGGGTATGCGTAGTAAATCTTGCTGCATCTGTGAGCAGAGAGTTTAAAAAAGAAAGCACGATAAATGTAGAGCAGGTTTATTTACCCAATCCTAATGTAGGTGCATTGGAACTAAGCAGTAGCAGACCTGGAGAAGAGTTTCGCAGAGAGAAGTACTTCCGTTTTAGTCCATACAGCGATATAGATGAGGATACTGCCACAGTGAGGAATGTGCGGGTAAATATATTTAAAGCAACAGGAGATAGTTTCTATGTATCTACCATACGCACCGCAAACGGTAGAAACCGTGAAATTGCCAATGAAAATGCCTCTAAAATCAATTTCAATTTAGACCAGCAAGACTCTACGCTGTACTTAGACAGAGGAATAGGCATTAATAAAACAGATAAATTTCGCAATCAGCAAATAACCATTAACGTATATGTACCTGTAGGTAAAAGGATAAAGATAAATAAGAGTGTGCCTCGCTGGGGCGGAGTACATATAGATGAATTTGGCATAAGTGCCGATAGCTGGGATGGCTACAACGAAAAGGCTATGAGAGGCTGGGATACAGACGAATGGTACACTATGAGCGAGGAAGGATTAGTAGATGCAGACGGGCTTTCTTCTGAAAGCGATAGAAATAAAAGAAGCGATGATGCTGTGATAGTAAATGAGAACGGAATAGATGTGCAGTCTGAAAACGGAGACAGGGTTATTATAAATGAAAACGGAATAAGAGTAACCGAAGGCAATAACAAAGAAGACTACCGCTATGATAAAACTACAACGCTAGAGAGTAAGATCGATTCCCTCAGAAAAGAGTTGAATGAGGATCAAAAGCGCAGAAAGGACTCTATAGAAAAAAGTATAGAGCGCTCTAAAAAAGAACTGGAAAACCTAAACAAGAAGACCGGAGCACCTGTAGCGATGATACAATTTTCGCTGCCAGGTTATAATCCTGCATTGTTTATGTAAGCGCTATTATAAAGAAGCTGTTTCAATAAAGTTGAGGTTGAAGCACTAACGAAAACCCTGCCGTGAGGCGGGGTTTTTATATAAATGGCGTGGGATGGACTTCACTCGGCTGGTCTGTAGACCAATCCTCGGCAGCTTGAGTGTACTAGAGACTATTACGAACGAGACAGAGGGTCGAAAAAATGGGATGGAAAAATTTAATACTCTCATAGCTCTTTGAAAATTTAATTATAATGTTTTGTCAAGTGATGATCGTATTCAATCACGGCCTTTCGTTAATTTTTTCTAAAACCGCAGCGCTAGCATAATTATTGCAAGTCCTGCCACGTTTAAATAAAAACTATATGCAATAGAGCTTTACTTATTATTTATTTTTCTAAAATTTCTGTATGATAGTAGGCAAAGCAGCAATGTTTACAATTCTCATTGGCACATTATTTTTCAAAAGCAATTTACTTCAGGCACAGTATAATCAGGGCTTCTCTCGCTGGGAGGTAGGTGCAGGTGCGTCTGCACTTATATACATGGGCGACCTTACCACACATAGGCTGGGAAGTATAGAGACAGTTAAGCCCGGAGCACTTGCCTTTGTAAATTATAAGCTTGACAAAAGATGGATGCTGCAGGGAGGCTTTGCTATTGGTACTTTAAAAGGGGACGATGCAGAGTATGCAAATCCTGCATTTAGAAGAGAAAGAAATTTTGCTTTTACCAGCTCCATGAAAGAAGTTTCAGTAAAAGCGCAGTACAATTTATTTGGAGACTACAAGGTAGAAGCTACCACTCTTTCTCCTTATATATCTGCGGGTGCAGCTGTCAATTTTATAAATGTAAAACCGGACTATAGCAGACTTACTGCAAAACTAAGCAGCGAAGAACCGCAAATAGTAGCAGGCTTGCAGCAAGATATAGCCACAGGCACGCCTGGCAATATATTTACCATACCCGTTACGCTAGGCGTACGGAAAACTTATAATGAAAAATGGGATCTTTTTGCAGAGGGAAACTTCAGGTATAGCTTTACTGATTACTTAGACGGGTTTAGCCGCTCTGTAAATAGTAAATCAAAAGATCAGTTTTATACAATCAATGTAGGATTAGTGTATAAATTTCAAGGCAGAAATGCTTTAGGCTGCCCGACGTTTTAGAAAAGGCCTAGTCGAGTTTACACTTGCTTGACATAGCATCACGACGCTACAGTCTGGGATGGAAAAAACACCTATGGTAGGTGTGTTACTTTTTACTTTTAATATTTTACTTAGCAAACTACCTCGTCCCCGTAGGCAAAGGCAAATCTCTTTTCAGCATTTTATCTCTATTTGCCATTTCCCAGGCAGTATAGAAAATCATTTGCACTCTTTTCTGGTACAACACGTAGTTTATTTTTTCGATAGTATCTGTGGGTTTGTGGTAGTCTGCTTTCAGCATTCCGTCATAAAAGAATAAAATAGGAATTCCTACTTTGGCAAAATTGTAATGGTCGCTACGGTAATAGATCCTGTTTTTATCATTAGGGTCATCGTATTTATAATCTAGCGTGAGGTGGGTAAATGTTGAATTGATCTTCTCATTTATCTTAGGCAAATCACTGCTTATTTTGTCGTGCCCTACTACATATACATAATTAAGCGAATCAGTTGTACTGCGCTCTGTATCTACTCTTCCTACCATGTCTGTATTTAAATCTACGCTGGTTTTTTCTATGGGGTAGAAAGGATTTTCGCTGTAGTACTGGCTGCCCCACAATCCCTTTTCCTCTCCGCTCACGGTCATAAATATAACAGTGCGTCTTGGTCCTTTCCCTGCTTTCTTCGCTTGCATAAATGCTTCTGCCATTTCCATTACTCCCACGGTGCCGCTGCCATCATCATCAGCCCCGTTGTATATTTTACCATTCCGTATACCCAGGTGATCGTAGTGAGCGGTAAGGAAAACGTATTCATCTTTTCTATCAGTACCTTCTATCACGCCTACTACATTGCTGGCATCTACCGTTTTTTGATTCTTATCTATTTGTAAAGTAAGATTTGAAGAGATCGTTACCGGAGCTTTAGTGTAAGATTCTTTGTCAGTCATTATTTTCATAAAAGCTGAAAGATCAAATTGCTTACCAGTGATCTTTTCGGCGAAAGCCGGGCTTATCATTGCAAATGGTAGTTTATCTGATTCCTTCATGCTTGGATATGACATAGGAGTAGATTTCATTCTGCTTGTTTGCTGAGCACTCATCTTTTCAAGACCCTCATATATAACCAAAGCCGCCAAAGCCCCCCTTTGTTTTGCCGTTTTTAATTTTTCATTATATCCAAAAGCCCATTTACTGCTATTCTTTGCAGGATCTATTAAAGACTTTCCGTCTGCCGCAGGTTCGCCAGCCACAAATACAACCGTCTTTCCTTTTACATCTACATTCTTGTAATCAGAATAGGCAGCATCGTCAATACCATAACCCACAAATACCAGCTCTTTTGTTTTGGTTATGCTGTTAGGTACAGATCCTACAGATATAAGATAATCCTCGCCAAATTTTGCGTTCTTTTCTCCCAGGGTAAGAGAAGAGTTTACAAGGCTATCACTGTACAAGGGATAAAACTGTTGATAACCATTAAGGCCGGGAGCAGTAGTAAGCCCCAGGTTTTTAAATTCATTTTCTATATAAGCCGCTGCTCTTCTCTGGCCTGCTGTACCGGTTTCTCTGCCTTCCATTTCATCACTGGCTACAATGGCAAGTTTAGCTTTGAGGTCAGACACGGTAATGCTTTTCGCATAGTCAGTTGCATTTTTTACGGCATATTTCCCTGCAGCGCAGGAGGTTAAAAACAAGACCGCTGCTACGAAATAAATTTTGTTCATCTGTAAGATTAGAGTTTTTATAAGAAATCATTCCTCATTTATGTACAACATTGTAGTACAGCGGGAGGGATTGCTTTATTAGTTTTTCTAGATTTTTAGCAAGAAATTTTTGCAACACGATCTGCGTGTCTGCCGCCTTCAAATTCTGTATTCATAAATATGTCCAGCATTTTTTCTGCAAGGCCGTCTATTACAAACCTTGCGGGTATGCATATAATATTAGCGTCATTATGTTTCCGGCTCATTTCTGCAATCTGCTCTTCCCAGCATAGTGCCGCTCTTATGCCCTGGTGTTTATTGGCTGTGATGCATACACCTTCCCCGCTGCCGCAAAGTAGGACACCAAAAGCTGCTGTGCCATCTTCTACTGCCTGTGCCACCGGGTGTGCAAAGTCTGGATAGTCTACGCTGTCTTTACTATAAGTGCCGAAGTCTTTTACTTCCATTCTTTCTGCTTCCAACATAGAGATAAGGTCTTCTTTGCAATCAAAGCCGGCGTGGTCGCAACCTATAGCAATGGGCTTGGTTTTATCAAAAACGTACATAACGATTTTTTTGAGTTTAAAAATTACTAGGGGGTGTAGGGCAAATGTAAGTTTTTTTTAAAGTTGACAATTGCATTCCCATTATCTTTATTATGTACCAACATAAAGTTCATTCCCGTTTACTCCAATTTGTCGATGAAATTACAAACCCGCCTATTTATCTTTTTAGCCGTCATAAGCATCTTTATGACTTACACATGGTATTCAATTTTATTTTATAATTATCTGCCAATGTGGGAACACTGGGTAGTTCTAATATTATGGGTTTGCATTATCGCTTCATATTTTTACAATATAAGTCTGTCACTTATTACCCTCGGTGTATTCATATTAGCTGGAACTATTGGCTTATTGTCTTTCACGCCAGATGTAACTAAATCAGGATTTATTATTGCGGGAGTGCGTACTTTTATGATCAATGGGAAATCTCTTTTATTTCTCACTGCCTATGCGGTCGTTTTCTTGCCCGATTTTTATGAATTGATCCTCGATCATAAAGAAAATGTGGAGAAGAGGAAAAATGCAAAATGACTTACACCAGCTCCCATACCACTTCCCCAAACCGAAATTGATGTTCCATGGCATCTTCAGTAATAAGATCCCCGTATTCCGTCACGCCTTTAATCGTAGTGAGAAAAGACCTGTTCCCTGTTTTTAGTCTTACTTCTTCGCCTTTCTTATACAGGTTATTATTAAATTCTTCCAGAATCTTCGCGGGGCTTTTTATTTGTGCCTTTTTTATATTTTTCACTAGTAGTTTATGTAAAGC
>JBBKWE010000145.1:0-12838 GCA_037968795.1 Ferruginibacter sp. | reverse complement strand
ATATAATTATAACCCAGTGTATATCTGGCAGCCGTTTCGTTTGCCTCATCAGATGCGGGGGATCGTGCTAATAAGTATTTGTTTAAAAAATCTATACTCTCATCAAAACGATCTTGCTTGTAGGCAATCTCTCCCCGCCAGAAAGAAGACAATGCAGACACTGTATTGTTAGCGGTATTACTAGCTGCCTTTGCAAATAAGGCATCGGCCTCATCTAATTTTTGCTCATTTACAAGCTCTATGGCTCTGCCATACTGCAATCTCGGAAGCACTTTTCTTAAAGCTGCGCTCGGCGATTCAAAACTTTGATAGATTGTCAGTGCGTCTTTAAAATTATTGGTATTGGCAAGCAGGTTTACTAATATTTCTTTAGATTCCTCATCATAAGTTCCTCCCGGAAAGTCTTTTACATAAGCTTTCATTTCTTTAAGTGCTACGTCCTGGTAGCCGAGGTCATAAGACAGTTTTGCATAATGAAAACGGCTTATATTCTGCAATTTTGCATTGCTGGTATTGTACGCACTGTATTGGAAGGCGTTCCTTGCGTTCTCTTTCTGCTTGGTTTGTAAATACAAATCACCCAGCAAATACATACTATTTTGTCCCAGAGAATCTTTCTCATCACTTAGTTGCTTAAAGCCGCTAATGGCTTTTTCATATTGCTTACTTTGGTAGTAACTATAACTAAGTTCATACAAAACTTCTTTTGTCACCTTTTCGTTACTTTGTACATAAGACTCCAATAATGGCAGCGCTTTTGAATAATTTTTCTTCTCAAAGTAAATTTGCCCCATCAGCAATTTCAGTTGTGCACCGTAGTAAAAATTACCATTTTCGGCAAGTGTCTTTTCACCATAAGCTAGTGCCTCGTCTTTGTTTCCCTGGAAATATTTTATCTCTGCTATGTAATACGGTACGACTGTTTTATAGTTCTCGTCCAGTTCTACTGTGGTAAATGCGCCAAGCGCCTCTGTATACTGTTTGTCAGCGTACGAAATAAAACCGTAGTAATAATTTGCCGCTATATAGTATTTATGATCTGGTAATTGATGTATCTCGTTAAATAAGGGTTTAGCATCTGCAAATCTTTTTAGGTTAAAATAGCTGTAGGCCTTTTCAAATTTTGAATCTGCAATTTGCTCATTAGTCAGATTTTCTACACCTGTTTTTTCATAATAAGTAATCGCCTTTTCATAATCTTTTTGTAGAAAATAATAATGCGCCAGTTCAAAACTTATTGTATTACTCCTGGGGTTATTTCCTATACGGGAGAGATAAGCTATGGCATCCGTTTCGGCTATCCCCTGCTGCAAGCGAAGCTCACAGAGTATATTAAAATACTGCAAATCGTTTTCTACATAGCTGTAGGTAGGATCATAAGCATTATCCTGCTTTAGCAACAGCTGCTTCAGCAGCGGATAAGCGAGGGCATACTCTCCATTATCTATATGATAAGCTACTTGCTTGTATGCCTTCTGCGGGTCTGTAACCGTAAATGTAGGCTGCGCAAAGGCTGAGAAAATAAACAGGGAGAAAAAAGAACAAATCAATAATCTTTGAATCATGTCGCTGCTGGTTGTGGGTTATATTTATTGATTAAATTACTACTAGGAAATAACGTGAAAGTAGGTTTGAGATTTTGCAAACAAATAAAATGATAGTATAAGGTCTTGTTAAAGACTTTTTATCAGCCTATATATTTACACTCCTTCATTCATTGCTATTTTATCCTTATTATTTTTTAATATTTGCACTTATGAGAAAAAGAAGAACTACCGTAAAAATTGACTGGCGTCATCATGCCGCTCTGTTATTGCTTAGATGCAGCACCGCCCTACTTCTGTTTTTACATGGCGTTCCTAAGCTATTTTCCTTTTCTGCTAAAGTGCACTTTATGCCGGATTTTCTTGGTCTCGGTAAAGAACTCACTTTGGGGTTTGTCATTTTTGCGGAGGTATTCTGCGCCTTGTTTGTCCTCGTAGGATTTTTTACACGCCTGGCTACCTTGCCGCTCATTGTTCTATTCCTCTACATCATCTTTTTTATTCATGGAGGAAAGGATATTGCCGAAAGCGAATCTGCGTTATTGTACCTTATGACATCTCTTGCTATTCTCTTATTAGGGGCGGGGAAGCATAGCCTTGATCACTATTTTTCTTTACCGCTCCGGTAAAGCTACACTCTGTAGTTGTCTCCTCTCCAATTCTGTATAGCTTGCTTTATGTCTTTGGCAGCAAGCTTTTCTTTTACTGCTCTTTCCACCAGATCTACAAATTCATTATTGGGAGCAAAGCGCAACGCTACTATTTGTTTTACGGTTAATGAAGGATCGAGCAGATTACCGGTGTTGGCGAAGTAGCGCAGATTTTCTTCAGCTCTTATAGCCCTGTCTTGTGCTTTAAGAGCAAAACCTCGGGCAAGAAACATGAGTATAAATAACGCAAGGGATAAGATAAGGAGTATTATTGGTAGAAGTAATTCTCCTCCTCCATTGTTTGTTTTATTCAAAAAAATAATACTGCAAGCAATAGCCGCCAATACAAGCATGAATAGCACGCCATGGTAAGGGAGTGTAAGCCTGGAATGATTCCTATAATTTTGTTCAGTCATTTCTAGTTTAAATTTAATTGGGGCGAATGTATTGTTTTTAAGTTCTGAATTCTCCCTTTATTTTTCCACGTACCTTAACAACTTTCCATTTCCAAAATCTATCTTAGAAACTAGTGATTGTCTTAATCTTCATTACCAAGACTTCACTTAGATTTGCTTTAATTTGATAAGCTAAATTTAATCAGCAAACAACAGGTATGACGCAGGCCAGCATAATCACAATAGGAGATGAATTACTCATAGGGCAAGTGATAGATACTAATAGTGCTTATATAGCGCAGAAGCTTAATGCCGAAGGCATAGCGGTAAAAAGAAGAATAGCGGTAGGGGACATTAAGCCAGATATAGTAGAAGCCCTGGACACGGCTGCAGCAGATACCGACATTATTATTATCACAGGCGGATTGGGGCCTACAGCAGATGATATTACCAAACCATTGCTATGCGAATATTTTGCAGGAAAAATGGTCGAGGATAAAAATGTGCTGGTGCATATAGAGCAATTGTTTGCTTCCATTTTTAACAGACCTATTACAGACCGTAATCGCTTGCAGGCAATGGTGCCCGATGTTTGCAATGTTTTACACAACAAAGTAGGCACTGCTCCGGGGATGCTTTTCAAAAAAGGGAAAAAGGTATTTATGAGTTTGCCGGGTGTGCCCCATGAGATGCGCTATTTGGTAGATGCAGAAGTAATACCCTATGTATCAAAACACTATCCGGGAGCGGTTATTTGCCACGAAACACTGCTTACATTCGGTATCGGAGAAAGCAATCTCGCTGATCTTTTAATTGAATTTGAAGCAGCACTGCCTCTTAACATAAAGCTTGCTTACCTGCCTAACTATGGCCTCGTGAGACTTAGGCTCAGCGGCATGGGAACTGACAGAAAGCAGCTGGAATCTTCCTTAGCAAACACCATTACAGAACTTAAAAAAATCGTAAGTAAATATTTGGTTACAGATAAAGACGATTCTATGCAGGTGGTTTTGCAGAAATTGCTGCAAAGCAGAAATGAAACGGTTTCTACTGCCGAGAGCTGCACTGGCGGTTATATTGCGCATTTACTTACTTCTATCCCGGGTTCTTCTTCCTGGTACGAAGGCTCAGTGGTGAGCTATTCTTACAGTGCCAAAGAAGACCTTTTGCAAGTGCCCAAAACTATGCTGCTGGAGCATGGCGCTGTAAGTGAAGAAGTGGTGACTAAAATGGCAGAAGGTGCTTTAAAAAGCATTCACGCTACATATACCATAGCGGTGAGTGGTATTATGGGGCCAGGTGGCGGTATGCCTGATAAGCCGGTGGGAACAGTGTGGATGGCAGCGGGCAATCGCAAAAAAATCATTACTAAAAAACTACAGTTGCGCTTTGATCGTAAAAAGAATATAGAAATAACAGCAATTCATGCGCTCAATCTACTCAGATTATTTATTGTAGAAGAAAGCAAGAAATAAGGCGAAATTTGAATAAAATATTTTGAATGCTCTTATCAAACTCCATTCTTATTAAAGAGAAGCTGCATCATTCAAAATACGAAAGGAGGTCTCCTATCATTGTAAGTATTTTCTTTACATTTGCCCTTTATCCAATCAGATAAGAAAAATTAAGATTTAGCTATATGACTACAGTAGATATTACAATGCCAAAACTAGGCGAGAGTATAATGGAAGCCACAATCCTAAAGTGGCATAAGCAGCCAGGGGACACGATAGAGCAAGATGAGACCATGTTGGATATTGCTACAGATAAAGTAGATAGTGAAGTGCCCAGCACCGCTGCAGGGGAAATCACAGAGTTGCTCTACAAAGAGAATGATGTAGTGCCAATAGGTGCCGTGATAGCAAGAATAGCCGTTGCAGGTAGTGATGCTGCGGCTCCGCAAAAAAGTAAACCGGAGCCCGAAACCATAGAGCCGGAAGAGGAAATGCCTTATACTCCCTCCCCTACTATGGCAGCCCCAACACCCGCTGCAAGTACTGGAAATGGTATTCGTTTTTATTCGCCGCTTGTGCTCAATATTGCACAAAGTGAAGGTATAAGCATGAGCGAACTGGAAAAAATTCCGGGCACAGGACAAGACGGAAGAGTGAGTAAAAAAGATATTAAAAACTACTTAATTACTAGAGGTTCTGCGCCGCAAGCTTCCGCTGCCAGCGCTGCACCTACACCTGCACCGCAGCAAGTGGCAATCATAGAAAATAATGTTCCTGCAATATCTTCTTCGGCATCACAGTCTGGCAATGTAGAAATCATTGCTATGGACAGAATGCGCAAGCTTATAGCCAAGCACATGGTAGACAGTGTGCACACAAGTGCTCACGTTACTAGCTTTGCAGAATGTGATGTCACCAATCTTGTACAATGGAGAAACAGGGTAAAAAAAGATTTTGAAAAAAACGAAGGAGAAAAAATAACCTTTACTCCCCTGTTTATAGAAGCTATCGTAAAATGCATCAAAAAATACCCTTGGCTCAGCAGTTCTATAGAAGGAGATAATATTATAGTGAAAAAAGATATTGGAATAGGAATGGCTACGGCTTTGCCTAATGGAAATCTCATTGTCCCTGTTATAAAAAATGCCGCCAATCTTAATCTTGTAGGGCTTGCAAAACAGGTGAATTATCTGGCAAATGCGGCACGTACAAATAAACTAAAACCAGACGATACTAATGGCGGAACATTTACACTTACCAATGTGGGCACCTTTGGCAGTATAATGGGAACCCCTATAATTAACCAACCACAAGTAGCAATTATGGCGGTAGGAGCGATAAAAAAGCGACCAATGGTCATAGAAACTCCGCAAGGTGATAGTATTGCCATAAGGCACATGATGTACATTTCCCTTAGTTATGACCATAGAATTATAGATGGCGGGCTGGGTAGTACTTTCTTAAATGCTGTGAGCAATGAACTGGAAAACTTTGATCCAAACAGAGCCATATAAACTTCAACACTATAAAATTCTATCACTATGACAGAAGATAAAAAAGAATCTGCTGAGGACATGAAGGAGCAAGCAAAAGATGGAGAGCTAAAGAAAGGGTATAACGAAAAAAATCCTACTCAACCGGAAGGGGCGTTCCCGCCCGATTCAAAAGACGAAGAGCATGAGGAGCCACCTACAGAGAAAGGTAAGGTAGCAGAATAGAAGAAATAAAATTGACTGCAAAAATGAAAGGAGTTAAACCCACATTTTTGCAGTTCTTTTTTTGTCGAATGACCTAGTCTGAGTACCCTATGATTTATAGTAGCATCAACCTCCCTTTTATTTTTAAGCTTATGGATAGAAAAAAATTCTTAAAAGCCAGCACACTAGCACTATCAGGATTTGCCATAAAAACAATGCTTACTAAAACTCCGAAACCTATAGTTGTCTCCACCTGGGATAGTGGCAAGGCTGTGAATGCTGCCGCCTGGGAAGTATTATTCAAAGGCGGTAAATCGCTGGATGCAGTTGAAGCTGGAGCAAGATATGCTGAAAATGAAATTAATTGCTGTGTAGGGTTGGGTGGCTATCCAGATCGTGATGGCATTGTAACACTAGATGCCTGCATTATGGATGAGAATGCAAATTGCGGTGCAGTGGCGGCTTTAGAAAGAATAAAACATCCCATCTCTGTTGCCCGAAAAGTAATGGAATCTACGCCACATGTATTATTAGCCGGAAAAGGAGCACAAGACTTTGCCGTGGCCAATGGCTTCCCTTTAGAGTCTGCAGAACTGTCAAAAGATGGCAAACAGGCTTACGATAATTGGTTGAAGAAAAGTAATTACCAGCCAGAAATCAATATTGAAAATAAAAAACATAACGGGCCATTTGCACCATATTTCTTTGATGATGGATCGCCCAATCATGATACGATGGGGCTAGTAGCGCTTGATGCAGAAGGTAACCTTAGCGGTGCCGTTACAACAAGTGGCATGGCTTTTAAAATGCATGGCCGTGTGGGCGACTCTCCCATAATAGGTGCAGGCTTATATGTAGATAACGAAATAGGCGCTGCCACGAGCAGTGGCGTGGGCGAAGAAGTAATTCGCACCTGCGGTAGTCACCTTGTGGTAGAATATATGCGGCAGGGTTACAGCCCATCTAAAGCCTGTAAACTTGCATGTGAACGGATTATAAAAAGAGATCGTGCAAAAGCCGCTAAACTGCAAGTCGGATTTCTTGCCATAAATAAAAGAGGAGAATACGGAAGTTATTCTATCCAAAAAGGATTTGTAATAAGCGTAAGAACGGCCATGCAGGATAATGTTATAGATTCTAAATTTTCTTTGTAAAAGAGTTAGTAAATGGATCTGATAACCAAACTCAAGGATAAAAAACGAAAAGAAAATTGCGAAGAGATCATCGCATGGGTGGGCAATGATTGCAAGCGTTTTGATGATTTATTAGAAATTCTCCTCACCCATGAAGAAACGATGGTGGTGCAATATAGTGCCTGGCCACTTAGCTACTGCGTGCAAGCACATCCCAGTCTAATTCAAAAAAAACTAGACAGGATTGTTCCAATACTAAAAGAAAAAAACATTTTAGATACGGTTTGCAGAAATGTACTCAGGCTACTGCAATTCATAGAAATCCCGGAGGAGTTTGAAGGAGACATTCTGGAACCCTGCATGCGATTTATAGAAAGCCCGACAGCTGCAATAGCCATAAAAGCATTCGCTATAAATATTGTGAGTAAACTCGCGATAAAATACCCTGATCTTATCCCGGAAATTAACTTGCTGCTTACTTCGCAAATTCAAGGCGCAAAGCCAGGTTTTATTTCCAGCGCTAAAAGAGCTCAGCGGCTTTTCAAGAAAATACAGGCATAAAACTTTCTATGCTTTGCTGTTATAATCCCTAAAAATTAAGCGAAGATTCTGATCGCGGGTAAAATAGTTGTACAACCAATTAAAGAATACCGACAGTTTATTTTTTACACCCAGAATAAGCATCAGATGCAGACTCATCCACACCAGCCAGGCTAGAAATCCATTCAAGTGCAATTTGGGCTTTGGTACATCTACCACTGCAAGGTTTCTTCCCACGGTTGCCATAGAGCCGCTGTCCTTATATTCAAATTTTTGTAATTGTTTCTTTCCACTCTTCATTGCCTGAAATAATAGGTTATTAGCTAGCAAATCTGCCATTTGTATGGCTACGGGTGCTACCTGCGGATGTCCATTTGGCCAGGCTGCATCTGCATCCATATAGGCTATATCGCCCAATGCATACACGTCATCAAGACCTTCTACAGCACACATATCATTCACCTTTATTCGGTTACCTCTCACTACCTTATCTGCGGCTATGCCGTCAGGTAAATTGCCCTTAATTCCGGCAGCCCAAATTACAGTGTTCGTAGGAATCTCCACACCCTCTTTCGTAATAGCAGTTTGCCCATCATAGTTTGCAACGAGCGTATTTAATTGGACATTTACGCCTAGTTTTTCTAGGTATCTTTTACTATCAGCACTGCTTTTGTCACTCATGGCACCCAGCAATGCGGGCGATCCTTCGAGCAGATAAATATTCATCAACGAGAAATCTATTTCAGGATAATCTTTTGGGAGTACATCATTTTTTAAATCCGCAATGGCGCCGCTCAGCTCTACGCCTGTAGGACCGCCGCCTACTACTATTACATTAAGCAAACGTTGCCTTTCTTCCAGGCTTTTAGCGTAGATTATACTTTCAAAATTGGAAAGAAGATGATGTCTTATTTGTAAAGCTTCTGTAGTACTCTTCATTGGATAAGCATGCTTCTCCAATTCCGCATTGCCAAAGAAATTTGTACCTGCTCCGGTAGCTATTACCAGTGCATCGTAGTAAAAGTCTGCAACATCTGTATGTACAATCTTTTTCTCTGTATCAAGCGAAGTAACCTCAGCCATGCGAAAATTTACATTAGCGTTGTGATGAAAAACTTTTCTGAAAGGAAATGAAATATTACTGGCGTCGATACCGCTAGTAGCCACCTGATAAAATAATGGTTGAAATTGATGATAGTTAAATCTGTCGATTAATGTTACTTTTACACTTGGCTTATTTGAAAGCTTGCGAGCAAGTCTTAATCCACCAAAACCACCTCCTATTATAACGATTTGCATATTTCTAATTTTTATCAAAGATAGTCAATTTTCATTATTTTCTGAAAATACAATATTTTGGGCTTTGATTTAGTATAATTTTCGCACTTTTATCGTTTCCCTGATGCTGCTAAGCAAACTTACCGCTTCTTTGCTCAAATGCTTATCCAGATCAAGCACAACATACCCCACTGTATCAGTGGTTTTGAGGTATTGACCCACGATATTAATGTTGTGCTTGCTTAGCAAAGTATTTATTTTACTAAGAACACCCGGGACATTTTTATGAATATGCAATATGCGATGACTACCCTCTTGCGGCGGCAAAGCCAATGGAGGGATACTATGAGATCCCGTGGAAGCTCCTTTTTCCAGATACTGCAATAGTTTGATACTTACATCCTGCCCTATATTATTTTGAGCTTCTATGGTGCTGCCGCCTATGTGCGGCGTAAGAATTACATTAGGTATATTTTGCAGGTTCGTAGTGAAAGGATCTCCATTTTTCTCTGGTTCAGAAGGAAAAACATCGATGGCCGCTCCGGATATTTGTCCGGAGTTGAGCGCTGCTCCCAGCGCTTTCAAGTCTACTACACTTCCTCTGGCATAATTAATAAGAATTGCCCCTTTCTTTATTTGTTTGATAGCCGTGGCATTCATGAGATTTTCTGTAGAAGGCAGTTCCGGCACGTGAAGTGTTATTATATCGCTTTGCTGCAATAGGTTTTTTAGCGTCTTGCTATCATTAGCATTGCCCAGCGGAAGTTTTGTTTCGGCATCATAGTATATTACTCTCATTCCCAGAGATTCAGCCAAAATACTTACTTGGGTGCCTATGTTCCCGTACCCAATGACACCAAGAATTTTACCTCTTAGTTCATGGCTTCCGCTTGCATCTTTTAACCACACACCTTCGTGCGCTGCCTTATTTTTTTCCGGAATCTTTCTTATAAGCATGATGGCTGCTCCTATAACCAGCTCTGCTACGCTTCTTGTATTGCTATAGGGCGCATTAAAAACGGCAACGCCTTTCATAGCAGCAGCAGCAAGGTTTACCTGGTTTACCCCTATGCAGAAGCAGCCTATTGCTTGCAGCCTGGGCGCAGAGGCGAGAATCTTTTCTGTGATTTGTGACTTGCTTCGTATTCCCAGGATATGTACGTTCTTTATTTCTTTTATAAGCTGCTCTTCTGTGAGGGCTCCGGTAATTTTCTTTACGTCAGCATAGCCCGCATTCTGGAAGGCGTCTACAGCTTGGTCACTTATATTTTCAAGGAACAAAACTTTTATTTTTCCTTTTGGGTAGCTTGTTTTTTGATCTGCCATGTATTTTGGTCGTATTTTGCGCAAATATATCTTAAGTATATTTATTGTAAATGCATAGTAGAAAATTGATTAGCCAAGACACTAGAAAAGTCCGAGCTCCTCTGGCGGGGAATGTTTTTGAAAATATGCTGCATGCCAATTTCCTTGCAGTAAAAAAGAGTATCACTGCAGATTTCGGGTGCCTGACGTTTACTTTTTATTTGTTGATTATGTTTGCATCCTGCAGCCCTGGCTCCGATAATAACAAGGTAGTAATAGATGAAGATTCGTCTGCAATTTCCCTTTATGATATTCCTGCAGCAGCCGAGCTTGATCCCGTTGAAAAAAACAGACTAGCCCAGCAAGCAGAATCCTGGTATAATACTGCGCTTTTGCCTAAAGGTTTTAATGGGGCTATTTTATTGGCCAAAGGAGGCAATATATTGTACGAGAATTATCAGGGGTATGCTGATATAGGATCTGGCGATAGCATTACTCCTAATGCGGCATTGCATATAGCGTCTGTGACCAAGACTTTTACGGCTATGGCTATCCTTAAATTGCAGGAAGAAGGAAAGTTGCAAATAACTGATGTAGTGAGTAAATACCTGCAAGGGTTTAATTATGATAGTGTAACCATTCTAGACTTGCTTTCTCATAGAAGTGGTCTGCCAAATTATTTGTACTTCATGGATAAGTTGTGGCCGGATAAAGAAAAAAGAATAAGTAACGGCGATGTGCTGCACTACCTTATTACTAAGAAAGGCGAGCTCAAGGATATATCCCAGCCCGATAGCCACTTTAGTTATTCCAACACAAACTATGCTTTACTAGCCCTTATAATTGAAAAGGTTAGTGGCATAAGTTATCCAAAATATATTCGGCAGAAAATTTTCTTACCCGCAGGCATGAATGATAGCTATGTATACCAGCCAAAAGATAGCCTGAGAGCAACGCCAAACTATGACTGGCGGGGTAGTCCTATCACTCAAAATTTTCTGGACAATGTGTATGGCGATAAAAATATTTATAGTACAGTAAGGGATCTTTTGCAATGGGATAGGGTTTTAAAAACACCTCTTTTCCTTTCTGCTCAAAGCCTGGCACAGGCTTACACCGGCTATAGTAATGAGCGTGCGGGCATAAAGAACTATGGCCTCGGCTGGCGTATGAATGTTTATCCTGATGGGAAAAAGATCGTTTTCCATAATGGCTGGTGGCATGGAAATACAGCAGCATTTATTAGACTTTTACAGGAAGACGTTACTATCATAGCTCTGAGTAATCGCTATAGCAGGGGCACCTATAGTGTAAAAATACTAGCCAATTTATTTTATCCTTATTATGAAAACGTACCCGAAGAGGAAGGAGAAACAAGCGATACGACTTCAAGTGTTCATAGTAAAAAAGATACAATATCGTCTAAATAGACGATATTCTTAATTATCGTCTAAAAAGACGATATTCTCAATTATCGTGTAAATAGACGATAATTTGAATTATCGCTAAAATAGACGATATTTGAAAAATAAAGTATTTGAAAAATAGTATCTGATGGCAAAAAAAATAGTTGCAATTATTACCGGAGATATCATAAGCTCACAAAGCAAACCTACAGGTACGTGGCTACGCAAGCTTAAATCAGTTTTAAAAACTATAGGAGATACTCCAAAGCACTGGGAAATATATCGCGGAGATAGTTTTCAGTTAGAGATATCCAAAGAAGATGCTATCACGAAAGCACTTATAATAAAAAGTGAGCTTAAGAAAGTAAAGGATATAGATGTAAGAATGGCCATAGGCATTGGATCACAGGACTATAAGGCACAAAAGATAACAGAATCAAATGGTGAGGCTTTTGTAAGGTCGGGCAAGTGTTTTAATGAATTAAAGAAAACGACGCTGGCAATATCTACAGGGAATACAGATTTTGATGAAAAAATAAATCTTATGCTTTCGCTGGCCATGCTTACTGCAGATAACTGGAAACCCGTGACCTCCTCCCTTATAAGCATAGCTATGCAAAATGAGGAGATAAGCCAGGAAAACCTTGCTAAAAAACTAAAAAAAGCGCAGAGTACGATAAGTGCGGGATTGAAGAGAGGTGGTTATGATGAGATGCAGATGCTTATAGCTTATTATAAAAAAGAAATAACCAAACTATGATAACTTTTGCCCTTAAGCTACTTCTGGCTCACCTCTTGGGAGATTTTCTGCTGCAACCCGCCAGCTGGACTGCACATAAAGAAATCCATAAAATAAGATCGAAATACTTATACTTCCATGTGCTTATTCACTTTGCGCTTATGCTGGTTTTATTTATACCACAGTGGAAATATATGGCTGCAATTCCTATCATAACAGCAAGTCATTTCATAATAGATTTGATAAAAGTACAATTGACAGGAAAGCATAAAGACAGTAACTTATTTCTGGCAGACCAGGGTGCACATATATTGGTACTTATACTGATAACGGAAATTTACTTTCCATTTGTAAGAAATCTTTTCACAAATTTTGGCAGTCAGCTTATGTTACTCACAGTTTGTATCCTGTTTGTAACCACTGCATCTGCCATCATGATGCGGAAGCTTATTTCCCGCTGGGATACGAAACAGTGGCTAGCCTCAGAAGAAAAGCAAAATGTAGGATTAATAAAAGCTGGAGCTTATATTGGCATTCTGGAGCGCCTATTTGTTTTCGTCTTTATCATTATTAATCACTGGGAAGTTGTGGGCTTCTTGCTCGGCGCAAAATCTATATTCAGATTTGGTGACCTTACTAAAGCAAAAGATCGCGGGCTTACAGAGTACATTCTTATAGGCACGCTGCTGAGTTTCGG
>JBBKWE010000144.1:0-28410 GCA_037968795.1 Ferruginibacter sp. | reverse complement strand
ATTTCTGTAATTACCGGCGTGCATATCAAAGACCTGGAAGAAATGCTTCCGCCAGAGGTGACTATTTTTAGGGCCATGCCCAATACAGCCATAGCTATACAGCAAAGTATGACCTGCATTTGCAGCAATAATGCAGTAGAAGAGCAAAATATTTTTGTTTCTAATCTATTTGAGAATCTGGGGAAAGTAACTTTCGTTCATGAAAATCTAATGGACGCAGCCACTGTTCTTGGTGCCTGCGGTACTGCCTTTGCCATGCGTTTTATCAGAGCCAGCATACAAGGCGGCATAGAAATTGGATTTGATACCACCACTGCCAGTCTTATAGCAGCCCAAACCGTAAAAGGGGCTGCAGAATTGCTCCTTACTAATGGTACACATCCGGAGCAGGAAATAGATAAGGTAACTACGCCTAAAGGCTGCACTATAGCAGGTCTTAATGAGATGGAGCACCAAGGCTTTAGTTCCTCCCTTATTCGGGGATTAGCTAAGAGCTATGATAAGATTGTGAAAGGGTAGGCGATTAAATCTCTACGGAACAAACGAACTCAACAGAACACTGTGAATTATTAATTGACTTGTAATGACATTGGTTATATCCGTTTCTATTATGCCCACATTCTTTGCAAAATAAGTCTTAGAAATTGCTACAGTCGTAAGCCCAATTATGGGTAATGCAATACTAATATCGGTTTGGGTTTGAATAACGTCAGGATAAGTAATCAAGTTAATAGTGCGGGCTATGCTTTTGGCGACAATCTTATTTTTGAATATAGCAGTTTGTCCGCTAGTAAGGTTTACGGTATCAGACCAGGTGCCGCCAACAGGTAAGTTTGATTTTAATAAGATGAGATCTACATTAGCAGCGCTAAAAGTCGCAATCTTTATTGTATCGGTTACTACCTGCCTTGTATCTCCTCCGGTACAATTTATATAAGAAATTTGTTTTCTTCCTGTGAGGAACACTTTTCTGAAAGGCAAACCTTTGATGATTGTATCTTTTTTAAAGAAAACGGTATCTATTCTCGTAGCCGGTGCAGCAGTGGTAGTCGTATCAGAATATGTATACCGGCTGCTATCACATGAAGGGAAGTAAGTACAGGTTTTGCAAGTAGTATCCTTAATAATAGGGACAACCACATCGCCACCGAGGTATTCTTTTTGGCAACTCCATAAAACTGCAATTACAATAAGAAAGGGGAAAGCTTGTTTCATATTTAGCGGGGTTCTTTAAGAGCAAAAGTACTTTTTTTATAAATCTTTTCAAAGAGATAAGTAAGGGACTATGCGGATGTGCCCTACGCATATAAAGCTTTCTGCATTTCGACAAAAGAAATTATAAAAATTCCTATGTTTTTAGATCAAAATTTCTTCAACCTAAAAATAAAATTTACCTTTGAATGACCTCCACAATTTTTCGGTCATATTTATTCACTTTTAGTCTATCATTTATAAAAGATAGTAGACTAAGGAAATTTATTTTTATCATGGCCAAGTATATTTTTGTTACCGGCGGCGTTACCTCTTCACTGGGCAAAGGAATAATCGCTGCATCGCTCGCTAAACTGTTGCAAAGCAGAGGACTCCGTTGTACAATACAAAAATTTGATCCGTATATAAATGTGGATCCTGGTACGCTTAATCCTTATGAGCATGGCGAGTGTTATGTGACCGATGATGGTGCCGAAACTGATCTTGATCTGGGACACTATGAGCGTTTTCTTAATGTGGCAATGTCTCAGGCAAATAACGTGACTACTGGTCGCATTTACCAAACTGTAATAAATAAAGAAAGAGAAGGTGCTTATCTGGGCAAAACAGTGCAGGTAGTGCCACACATAACCGATGAGATAAAACGAAGAATGTTGCTGCTGGGACAGGGCACTGATTATGATATCATTATCACAGAAATAGGCGGCACTGTTGGCGATATAGAAAGTTTACCCTTTGTGGAGGCCGTGCGTCAGATACAATGGGAGATGAATGATGAGGATTGCCTCGTGGTACACCTTACACTTATTCCATACTTAAAAGCAGCACAAGAACTTAAAACAAAACCCACCCAGCACAGTGTAAGAATGCTGAGCCAGGAGGGAGTGCATCCAGATATTATTGTGTGCCGCACAGAACACCCGCTCAATGACGAAATAAAAAAGAAAATTGCGCTTTTTTGCAATGTAAAGCCAGGTTCCGTAATAGAAGCAAGAGATGCGAGTTCCATATACGAAGTACCGCTTAATATGCTTAAAGAAGAACTGGATATTATAGTACTAAAAAAACTACATATCAATGGATACGCTGCTCCTGATCTTGTAAAGTGGAAAGGTTTTTTATCAAAGTTAAATAAGTCAAGGTCTAAAGTAAAGATAGGATTGATAGGAAAGTACATTGAACTCCAAGACGCTTATAAATCAATCCTGGAATCCTTTGTACATGCTGGTGCCATGAACCTTTGCAAAGTGCAAATAGTAAACCTGCACAGTGAGCACATTACGAGAGATAATGCAGAAGAGAAGCTAGGCGAGCTTGATGGTCTGCTAGTAGCTCCGGGGTTTGGCGCCAGGGGTGTAGAAGGTAAGATAGAAGCTGTGCGATATGCGAGAGAAAATAATCTGCCATTTTTAGGAATCTGCCTGGGTATGCAAATGAGTGTTATAGAATACGCTCGCAATGTTCTCGGCATTTCTGATGCTCACAGTACAGAAATGGATGAAAAAACTTCTAACCCTGTGATAGCACTTATGGATGAGCAAAAGAAAGTAAAGAATAAAGGCGGCACTATGCGTCTGGGCGCTTATAATTGCGAATTAAAACCTGAATCACTGGCGCATCAATTATATGGTACAGATAAGATTTCTGAACGCCATCGCCATCGCTGGGAGTTTAATAATGATTACTTGCCGCACTTTCAAAATGCAGGAATGATTGCCAGTGGTATAAATCCAGAGAAGAAACTGGTAGAAATTGTAGAGCTTCCCAATCACCCATTCTTTATAGGGGTGCAATATCATCCAGAGTTGAAGAGTACTGTGGAAGAGCCGCATCCTTTGTTTGTAGGGCTCGTAGCCGCTGCAAAAAATTATAATGAAGCCAAAACCCAGAAAGTAGAAGAAGCTTCTATGGCGAATTAATCTTTGTAGGTATGCAAAAACTAAGCATGGATGAGTTACAGAGAAAATCTGTAACGGAAGTAAAGCAGGCAGAAAAATTTCCTATCATCGTTGTGCTGGAGAACATACGCAGTGCCTATAATGTAGGTAGCGTGTTCCGCACCGCCGACGCTTTTCTGATAGAAGCAATTTACATAATTGGCTATACAGCTCTACCTGGCCACAAAGAAATAAAGAAAACTGCCCTGGGAGCAGAAGAAGCCGTAAGCTGGAAGCACTTCCCTACCACTCAAGAAGCTATAGCACAATTAAAAGAAGATGCCTACGAAGTATATGCCGTAGAGCAAGTAACTGATAGTTTATTTCTGCAAAACATGCAAGTGGCCGGTAAGAAAATAGCGCTTATTCTGGGAAATGAAGTTACTGGTGTAGAGGAAGAAACTATTAAGCTTTGCGATGGCTGTGTAGAGATTCCGCAATTTGGAATGAAGCACTCTTTAAATATAGCAACTGCTGCCGGCGTGGTTCTATGGGAACTCATTAGATTACAGCTAGATAAATAAGCCATGAAGAAACCGATTATAGAGGTAGATAACCTTGTAAAAAATTACGGAAATTTTAAGGCGGTGAAAGGAATTTCTTTTACCGTACAGGAAGGTGAGATCTTTGGACTGCTGGGTCCTAACGGTGCTGGTAAAAGTACAACCTTGGAAATAATGGAAACGCTCCGCACCAAGACAAGCGGAAAAGTTGTCATTGATGGCTTTGACCTCGATAATTCTCCGAACGACATTAAAAAAATAATAGGCGTGCAGCTGCAAACTTCCGGCTATTATCCAGGGCTTACTCTTATAGAAACCATGCACTTATTTGCAGGACTTTACAATAAAACTATAGACGCTCATGCATTGCTGGCAAGTGTGCAACTGACAGATAAGGCAAAGAGTAAAGTAAAAGAACTCAGCGGTGGGCAGAAGCAAAGATTTTCCATTGCTACAACACTTATCAATGATCCTAAAATCATTTTCCTCGATGAACCGACCACGGGATTAGACCCGCAGGCTAGGAGAAATTTATGGGAGCTTATTAGCAGTATAAGGAGTAAAGGCACTACGGTAATTATGACGACGCACTATATGGATGAGGCGGAGCAACTCTGCGATAGAATTGCTATTATAGATGAAGGAAATATCATTAAGCTTGACACGCCAGATGCAATGATAGATGAACTTGTTTCCTCCGGTTTTGAACGACCAAAGCAGGTAAAAGCTGCTAATCTGGAAGATGTTTTTATTTCACTCACCGGAAACCCTATCAGAGAAGTATAAGAAGTTATACATTTGCGGCATTAAAAAATAATAACAAAGAATATGAAGATAGTAATTGCTATTACCACAGCGTTGTTAGTACTAAGTATGATGACTGGATGCAGCCCAAAAGCAACAAAAGCTATAGTTACACCTGAGGTTATTGAAGTGAAAACAGACAGCGTTAATGCTTCGCGATTTACCAATGCGGTAGATAGCTTTAGCTACGCAGCAGGAGTAAGTATTGCTAATAGTATGAAGTCGCAAGGCGTGCCCGGCATCAATTCTGAACTGATGTCTATGGCAATGAACAGTGTTTTTGCAAATGATAGTTTATTAATGACAACACAAATGGCAGATCAAACTTTACAAGAGAAAATACAACAGTTTATGACGCAAAAAGCAGAGGCTGAAAAAGCTAAGACTGCAGCTTTCTTTGCGGAAAACAAGCTGAAGCCCGGCGTAGTGTCGCTAGAGAGTGGCTTACAGTATATGATTATCACCGAAGGAAATCCAGCTGCCTTAAAGCCCGGACCTACAGATACGGTAGAAGTGCATTATCACGGCACACTACTCGACGGAACTGTTTTTGATAGCAGTGTGAAAAGAGGCGAGACTATAAAGTTTCCGGTAAATGGTGTCATAAAAGGCTGGACAGAAATTTTGCAATTGATGCCTAAAGGGAGCAAGTGGAAAGTTTGGATTCCTAGCGAACTTGGGTATGGCGAAAGAGGAACAGGAGGAGCAATTCCCGGCAATGCGATGCTTATATTCGACATTGACCTTATAGATGTATTACCCACAAAGAAATAATTATGATAAGCGATAGTTATCCGATAGGGAAGCATGAGCCTAAGGCATTTTCTGAGCAGGAACTGCGAGACAGACTTATAGAAATTAAAGTATTGCCTGCCCTTCTGGAGAAAGCTATTCTCAACCTGGATGAAGCGCAATTACAAACCCCTTATCGCACAGATGGTTGGACGGTCACTCAATTAGTACATCATGTGGCAGACAGTCACATGAATGCATATATTAGATTCAGGCTTGCACTTACAGAGGATAATCCTACCATAAAACCTTATGATCAGGATAAATGGGTACTGCTAAAAGATTATAAAACTGTCCCTATCAATGTATCACTTACTTTATTACACAGCATGCATATACGCTGGCATGCGGCAATTGCTTCGTTAACCGCAGAGGAGTGGGAGAGAACCATTTACCACCCGGAGCATGATAAAAAAATAAGCTTGTGGGAACTTTTGGGGGACTATGCCTGGCACGGTGCCCATCATGTAGCGCATATCACTACGCTGAGGGCAAAAGAAGGCTGGTAAGAAATGGGCAAATCGAATATCTGTTATGGCAAAAAAAATATCTTCATCCTACATAGAAAAACATAAATATTTTACTGCAAGGAAAGACAGTTACCAGCTTGAAAGTGGTAAGATTGTAGATCCCTATTTTGTAGTGGAATTGCCCGCGAGTGCCTGTGCGTTCTGTATAACCAAAGATAAAAAAGTAATACTGATAAAGCAGTATCGTTATCCTGCAGACAAGTATTTCCTGGAGCTTCCCGGCGGATTTATTGATGGCAAGGAATCTGCAGATGTGGCTATTGCCAGGGAACTTACAGAAGAAACGGGTTATAAATTTGAAAAAATAATTCCGCTGGGTCATACTTATGCCAACCCCGGAGTGCTCGATAATAAGACGCATTTATTCCTGGCACTAGACGGAGAAAAAACGACAGAACAATCCCTCGATCCTAATGAAGAAATAGAAGTCGTGCTTAAAGATTTTATAGCTTTTAAACAGCTCGTGTCAGATTACAAATTAGAGCAAAGTATGCATGCGCTTTGTGTGTATAGAGCCTTAGAAACGGTAGAGCTAGGTTCGTTTGCAAACGTATAAGCTTGCAAACAAAGTTGCCTCAATACTTTCATACAGAATATCTTATTCTGTTGAGATCGCCTTCATAGAATTCTTATTAGAAACAAAAGGGAACACAGCCAATATTTCTTATTTTTAAAAACTTGCAAAGCCATCAAAATGACGCTGCACTTTTTATGATCAGAAATAATTGTACATGAACCGTAAACACTTTATTCAAAATTCAGGAATTCTTGCTGCAGGTGCAGCTGTACTGCCTACTAATAAATTATTTGCTTCTCCTGGTGAGGATAATGTAAATGTCGTCATTATAGGCGTAGGCCTGCGTGGACAAGAGCATTTGAAACTGCTACTAAGAAGAGCAGACGTAAATGTAATAGCAATTTGTGATGTAGAAGATCGCATGATAAGCACTTCAAGAAAACTTATTACAGACAGCGGAAAGAAAATGTCACAAGTATTTACAGGAGATACTTATGCCTGGAAGAAAATGCTGGAGCTAAAGGATATACATGCTGTAATAATAGCGACTCCCTGGGAATGGCATAAGGAAATGATAATAGGCGCGCTAGAAGCCGGAATCAAATATGTGGGCACGGAGGTAATGATAGGCATAACACTGCAAGACCACTGGGATGTAGTACATGCAGCAGAAAAAGCTAAAGCGCATGTTATGATGTTGGAAAATGTTTGCTATCGCAGAGATGTGATGGCGGTCTTAAATATGGTGCGCCAAGGAATTTTTGGGGAACTTATTCACTTGCAGGGCGGCTACCAGCACGACTTAAGGGAAGTGAAATTCAATGATGGCGTACAGCCTTATGGAGGTGGTTGCGAGTTTGGAGAAAAGGGCTGGAGTGAGGCTAAATGGCGTACCAATCATTCTGTATACCGCGACGGAGATTTGTATCCTACGCATGGTATAGGGCCCGTGGCAAATTACATAAACATCAACCGTGGTAATCGTTTTATAAATCTGTGCTCTTTTTCCAGTAAAGCAAGAGGCCTGCATGAGCATGTAGTCAAAAAGTGCGGGGAAGATCACCCCAATGCTAAAGTGCACTTTAAGCTGGGCGATGTCGTTACCACTAATATAAAATGTGCCAATGGAGAAACTATCCTTTTACAACATGATACAAATTTACCACGACCATATTCGCTCGGTTTTCGTGTGCAGGGCACAGCAGGAATATGGATGGATGTAAATAATGGGATGTACATAGAGGGCAAATCTGACAAAGCACACCGCTGGGACACCGCCACTGCCTGGCTAAATAAATATGATCATCCCCTATGGGCAAGGTACGGTAAAGATGCAGCAGGAGCAGGACATGGCGGCATGGATTTCTTTGTGGTAAATGCATTTATAGAATCCTGCAAGCGGGGAGACTCCACACCGCTCAATGTGTATGATGCGGCAGCATGGAGTGCAATTGCGCCCCTAAGTGAACAGTCTATAGAGCTGGGCAATGAAACCATAGAGTTTCCAGATTTCTCTGGTGGCCAATGGATGTATCAAAAACCATTTTTCGCACTTAATGATAAATACTAATGTCTTCTGCAGAAAGCATTCCTGTAATTCCAGCAGGGGTTTTAGAGGCTTATAATCTATCTATCGGGGACTTACAAGTACAACTAATTAGCTCTGGGCTTATAAACCAAACCTGGAAGCTATCCTGTGCAGGTAAAGAACGCATTCTGCAAAGAATAAACACCAATGTTTTTAAAGAGCCTGGTAAAATTGCTGTAAATATAGAAGCAGTGAAGAAATACCTTTCGCTTCATTTCCCTTCTTATTTATTACCAACTCCAATAGCCACTATCTACGGCGATATGATGTTTGAACTAGAAGGCGAGTACTACAGGCTAATTCCTTTTGTAGCGGGGTCGCATACCGTAGCAGTAGTGGCCACTGCTGAGCAGGCTTACGAAGCGGCGGCACAGTTTGGAAAATTTACGTGCAATCTTACAGGTTTTGATGCAGGTAAATTGGAAATCACCATTCCAGACTTTCATAACCTGGAATTACGATATGATCAATTTGTTTTTGCATTGCAGCATGCAGAAGGAAGTAGAGTACAGGCAGCGAAGGAAATTATTGCGGAGCTACAAAAGCAAGATGATATTGTAAAGACCTATCAGCGTATCTGCAAGCATTCCGATTTTAAACTGCGGGTAACCCATCACGATACTAAGATTAGTAATGTGCTATTTAATAAAAATGACAAAGGGCTATGTGTAATAGATTTGGATACCATAATGCCAGGATCTTTTATAAGTGATGTAGGAGATATGATGCGTACTTATCTCTGTCCTGTATCAGAAGAAGAGACAGATTTATCTAAAATAGAAGTACGAGAAGATTTTTACAAAGCTATTGTGAGCGGCTACAAAGCCTCTATGGCAGGTAAGCTTACGGCACTGGAGAAAGAACACTTTTTCTTCGCCGGAAGTTTTATGATTTATATGCAGGCAATTCGCTTCCTTACAGACTATCTTCAGAATGATATATACTATGGAGAAAAATATCCTGATCACAATTTGAGAAGGGCAGAAAATCAGGCGATGCTCCTTAAAATTTATCTTGAAAAGAAATTATCTTTTGGAACATAGCAAATTAATTACCTTAGAATTTCTATTAAAAAATTATTATGATAAAAAGATGTATATCCCTGCTGTGTTTTACTCTATTTATAAATTCTTGTGAGAACAAATCTTCACAGCAGGAAAAAGCAGATACAGTTGTAGCTACTGACAGTGCTATTACTCCTGAGAGTAGAAAATTAACTATTGAAAATGGTTGCTATGGGAATAATACGAAAGGGAATATCTCGCAATTTACTTTAGTAAATAAAGGAAATGATATTACTGGAAATCTTGAATTTGCTTATGTAGGTAAAGACGAAAATACCGGAACTTTTACCGGAAAGGTATATGGAGATAAGCTGATAGGGGATTATACTTTTTCTTCTGAAGGAGTACAATCGGTGAGGGAGATAGCCTTTAAGATTACAGACGCCGGCCTTGTAGAAGGTTTTGGAGAAAGTATGACAGGAGGAAATAGAATGGTATTCAAAGACACATCAGCCTTGGTTTTTGATCCTACCACAATGCTAGTAAAAGGGAATTGCCGTTAACTCACATAAGGGCTAAATCAAAATTAAAAATTGCTTTATAGTAATACCGAATAATGTGAAACCTGCATATTTAAGGCAGAAGAATAATGTATAAAGCAGCCTTAAGGTGCAATAGAATGATCACTTAGAAGTAATAAAATACTCATAAGTTTTTACATTCTACAAGCCTTTTTACTTTTGCTGCTACATGATTCTTATAAAGAACAGAAGCAGGTAAAATAGCAATACAGCAACATTTCCTATTGGATTAAAACATTACAGTATTTCACTCCTTCATTTTGCAAATTCATCACAATAGTGTAAAGGCCAGTCCGCAAATTTTCTGTGCTTATGCGATTTATTCCATTTTGGAATATGTCTGTTTTGACCGG
Organism: Ferruginibacter sp.; assembly: GCA_037968795.1. GTDB lineage: Bacteria > Bacteroidota > Bacteroidia > Chitinophagales > Chitinophagaceae > Ferruginibacter. The sequence goes on along the minus strand of JBBKWE010000144.1, from coordinate 18,589 downwards.
CTGACCTTTGTCGTTATAAACAACTGCATACACCTGGTCAGTAATGCCATTCAGTAAAATGTTGAAATAGGATTTTGCAGGATTCGGATAAATTTGAATCTCCAGCAACGAAGAGTTTTGTGAAAGTTTCATCTTTAACAAGATTTAGATTTTGAGAATATTGGTTTTAAAGCTTTTGCTTATACACAACAATCCCCTATTTGAATAGTAGTTTGAGGTGCTTTTGGCGGTATTATGGTTTTTCAATAACCTACACAACCTGTGTAAGTTGTGGACAAATTAGCAATTATTCTTAAGATTATAAAAAATATTTTTAATTAATGAAAATAATGGCATTGGTGAACTCACAATTATTAAGTAAGAGAGTGCTTTTTCGATCTCACATTACCACCGCAGCATCTATAATTCTCTTGCCTTCTTTACTCACCCATCTAAATCGTACTATATATCTTTTCTTATCGGTTTTAAGCCTTGTCGGTATTTTTAGCAGGTAGGAACTCACTACTCCTTGAGTACTTCCGCCTACTCTTTTTAGCAGCTTGTCTGTGCGTTTCACATCTTCCAGTGTTACGGCATCGTATACCCAATATTGCTCTGTGCCTGCGAGTACGTCTGCCATTTCTGCGCCAGCTACCTGCTGGAAATCTATGCTGGAATAGCTAAGTTCTGTATTCACTCTTATATTATTATCTTCCTCTATAACAGCTTCTTTGATGTTGAGATTATTGCTATACTTTATAAGAAGGCCGTCTCCATCTTGTGTGGTCACACCTGCAGAGGCAACGGCTGCCAGGGGCAAATTGGAAATGATAAGAGGCACTATCATCTTCATGCTATTCTTACTTTTTCTATCGGTAATATTTATCTCTAGATTTAATTCGCCATTACTTGCGGCGGGTACAGTTTTTATAACGAAAGCTTTGCTATCTACGCCAGAGGAGGCGCTCTGCTGGAAATAATCCTTTACCGTATTTAGTATTATCCCCTTGTTGTTTCTCATTACAATCTCTGCAGCCGGGTATATAAACTTTCTGCCATCTGCTACAAAGCCTTTAATATCGGGCATGCGAATAGCAATCTCTTTTCCGGCAGGGAATTTATTGTCTATGAGAATGTATCCATCAACTGATATTTCTATTATTGAAGCCTGTATACCCGTAGGGAAAACTTTTGTTCCTGTAAGGGGGAGAATACGATTTTGCGCCAATACATCCATTGCGAATAATAACAAGAATGCAATTAATAAGAAACTATATTTCATAAGTGATTTTATTTTGATGAGGTTCTACCTACCAGCGTGTTTATCTATGAGAAATCGAATACAAGCTATTGCAAATTTTGTACTAAAAATTTACTTTTAGTGAAAAGCGCTGTTACTCAAACATTTCCAACTTCGTTCTCGGGCGCCGTTTGTATTGCCATAAAAAGTTTTTAAGAAAGCGATCACTTTCTTTTATAAAACGGAAAGGGAAGAGCGTGCCATCTACATCATTTATGAATTTTACCTTATTAAGCTCTTTATTTAAGAAGTGTACATCTATCACATCGCCCTTGCTTTTATTCATTCCTATGTAAGCACTGTCATCATCCTGCGGATAAAAAATAGATTCTGCCGGCGTGCCCTTCACTCGAATATAATCAATACTGCCAGATTTAAAATATCCGTTGAGTGTGCGGCCGCCGATTTGGTTATAAAAACTTTCCCTAGTTTTATTTATAACCATGCTGTTGTTAAAAACGAATAATCGAGTTGGTTTTTGATTAGCGGTGTACAAATACATTGTATCACCAGCCACCTGCGTGCTGTCGTTCCAAAATACGGGATTTCTAAACAAACGAAATACAGAATCTGCTGTGCTGTAATACATGCTATCACACACTGCCTGCAGTGAATCATTAAATATGCGTACATTATTGAAACCCGTAAAGTACCGGACGGTATCTTTTGCAGCGGCTGGCGCTAAGAGATTATTTGTACTATCAGCTTTGAGGCTTTTATTATTTGGCGGCTTTGCAAATTTTGTTATAACACTATCAGCAGAAGGTATTTTTATAAAACTATCAGGAACATTAGCTTGCCGCTCTTCGTTCGCAATCCCCGGTGGAAGAAACTGCTTATCTTTCTCTTTATCTTTTGGTGACGGAGGTATTTTTTTACCCGTAGGTGGCGCAATCTGAGGAGCTATTTTTTCTCCTGTTGATTCTAAGGTTGCATCTGTGAGGTCATCACTATATACATCGTCGCTTTTATTAAAATCGATCTCATCGGGCAGGGTATCGGTAGCATTTAATTTGTCTCTTAATCGCAAGCCGCTAAATAAAGTATCTGCAGTTATGTAAGTACTATCATTATTCCTGTACAGAATCATTATTGGCTTTTGTGTGCCCAGGAAGGATTTATTTTTTTTATCTAAATAAAGCAGATTGCCAAGGATAGTTACGTTATTAGTACTGTCCACAATTTTACCACGACCTGTAATCTGTACTACCTGCGCTTTGTCATCATAAGCTATTTGGTCGCCTATGGCAAAATAGGCAGTGTCACTTATGGCGGTTCGCTGATAAAATTCTGACTTCCCCGTGGCAAGGTTATAATATCCACTGCTTGTATTTATTACACCACCATCTTTCCCTTTTATAACTGTAGGCCCTATAAATCTTGCTTCCTGCCTTTGTGTATTGTATAGTAGAGAGTCTGCTTTTATATCATAATCAGGATCGGTGAGGTGCACGTACTCTTTAAAGTATACATCTTTTGTATCCTCATAATAAACTGCGCTTTTACTGGTAAGTACAGATTTGCCATTGAGCACCTTGCCACCATTTTTATACTTAGCTATACCACTGCTGAGGTTATATTCCAGGTCATCAGTAAGGAGGGTGCCTTTCCCATCAGTAAGTTTCACTTTGTTTTTTAGGAATGCCGTTCTATCATTGCCCACATAGCGTAAGTAATCTGCGTAAGTGTTTACCGTATCTGCATCATTAATATGTACATGTCCAAATACTTCTGCAACACCCGTTGCTTGATTTACAACAATACTATCGCCTTTTATAATGGTCTTTCCTTGCTGCACGGCAGCATTTCCAGCTAGGGTAATAATAGTGCTGCCATCTGCTAATTCTATTTGCCGGAGCGACCTACTACCGGGTAGAATAATAATTGTGGTATTGCCTTCTGGTTGTGCTAATGCAATATCTGGAACGGCAAAAAACAATAGCAAGATGACAATAAATAGTCTATAAGTAGAAAAGGTATTTTTTTTATTTGATGATTGGCTCATTGAGCGTTTCTATATAGTAAGGAGAATTTATAGTATCAGGTAATGGAACCCTGAGTGGTTCATTTACTGTATTTTTTTTACCAAATACAGAGATATTTATATATCGCTTGGGATGAAGTCGAATATCGTCAAGCAATAAATTCAGTTTATTTCCTGAGCTTGCCAGGTTTTGATACATAGTTGGGTCATTCAGCAATTTCCCCAGGGTGCCATCTTTAGTATTCAATTTTTTTACCATACCGTTTAAATCATTCACGGTAGCATCCAATGTATTGATCGTCTTCTGAATTTCTAACTGTGCAAGTTTCTCACTTGCCGTTTGAAAATTTGTCATTGTTGCATTGACTTTGTCGTTATTCTTAACTAGATTGCCTGTTATCTGACTCACATTCTCCATAGATCTGGCAAGGGCACCTGTTCTTTCGTTAAGGAGTGCCTGCAAGGACCTGGAACTATAAGCCATAGATGTAGTAATATTATTAAGGTTAGCAAGACTCGCTGCTATGTTGTTTTTTGCAGACGGGTCCATGATTGTGGTGAAACTTCTTATCATAGTGTCCAGGTGCTCTACAGCCTTTGTAACCTGGTACAAAACAGGATCAACCTTTTTAAGGATATCTTTAAACATACCAGGGCTGGTCTCAGTGTAGATTGTGTCTCCCGTCGCCAGATTTTTTGTGGCATTTCCTAATTCTATGAGAATAGAAGTGGTGCCTATAGGATTGCTCTCAATCAGGGCAACGCTATTTTCCGGGATGTTGATATCTTTTGTAATATTGAGTTCCACTTTTATGCGGCGCATATCTTTATCAGTACTTATTTTATATACAGTTCCTACCTGCAAACCATTTATAATAACCGGATTACTATTCTGCAAGCCTTTCACATCAGTATAAGTACCAAATAATGTGGTGCTTTTGCTAAAAAGTTTTTTGCCTTTTAGAAAATTGAAACCGAGTACGAGCATAACGATACTTACAACGGCTATAACGCCAACTTTGAACTCATTACTTATTTTCACGCAGTGTTGTTTTTTTTATATTATATAATGTAAAGCTAAGGGTATTATAGCAGGCAAGTGGCAAATTTATTGCCAACAATACTTATATATACGAAAGACTAATTCTGTGCAGTTTTATTATTCTCAAACTGATCTTTATATTTGATTACTGCTTTGGCTATGGCAACCGCAATTTCCTGCTGGCCTTTTTCGCTGGCGAGGTACCGCTCATCTTCATAATTATTTATATGACCAGTTTCTACCAGTATAGCTGGCATATTTGTGGCTTGTAAAACCCAAATACCTGTTGTCCTCTGGTTTACACCAAGTGCTTCTCTTCCGGTTTTTTCTACCTCATCATTTACAAAGGTGGCAATTAAATTACTTTTTTCCTGAAAACGCTTGGCATACACTTGCGCAATCATCTGCCCAGCAGGAGTACTAAAGTCTACAATATTACCTTCCTCGCCAGGTGCGTCCGTATTTATGATTATATCCTCTTCTGCATTAGAGATAGCTTTAAGCTTATCACTTGTTTTATGTGCTGCAAATAAATATACTGATGTGCCTTTTGTATCATAGGGCATTTTATAATACTGATAAATAGGTTCTTCTACATAATATGAGGTAGTTACTTTTTTGCGTTTTTTTCCAGAACCTGTATAAGAGGTTTTGTATTTTTTTACATTCTGAGTACCTACCTGTCGCTTTCCTGTCTTCAGCGCACGGGAGTCAGCGTGGATACAGATGAACAAATCGCCTTTTGCCTGATTAGCAATATTTGCTTTTTCCCGAGGGCTCTGGTATATGTCTGTGGTTCTTGTAGGCACTGTTTTTACATCTGGAAGCCGCTTTCTCAGCTCTGCAACTAATTTAAGTGAGATACCGAGAGTAACGTCTTTCTCGAGTGTCTTTAAAGAACCTTCGTATTGACCCGAGGCTCCGGGATCAGTGCCGCCGTGCCCGGCATCTACCACAATTGTCTGCAATAGTTTTTGTGTCTGTGCTATCGCGATATTTTGGGCAAGGGAAAAGCTCATGACAATTACTGCCGCTGAGATTTTTTTACTGTTTGCTATTAGGATCTTAGTAATGTTCTTAATTTTCATTTATTCTATTTGGTTCTTCTAATTTACCTTCATTTATTGAAAGGAATCTGCACTCATTTTACGATTAATAAACTATTAAATCCCCACGTAATTGTTACAAAAAACTTCAATTTTTCTTTATTAACACTATCTTTTATAATAATGGCTAATTTTGCTGTCTCCAAAGAGATATGAGTTACAAGTACAAAGGTAATACAAATAACATTTTAGCCTTGCTTGCGGTGCTGTTGTTTGTAATAATAACTCATCACAACTATGCAAGTAGTCTGCCGCCCCATGATTTTCACAGTACTTTAACTGCTGTAAGGGATAGTCCTCCGCCACATAAGGAAGTACTGGAGGCACCAATGTTTTATCCCTCTACTAATAAAGTTGATTCTCCCCCCGTGCGCAGTATAATAAAAGCAGACACTATTTATAAGACTGTGTCTGATACCTTTTCGTTTAAGATGAGCAAAGACAGTCTTGATGCGCCGGTAGTATATCACGCTGATGATAGTATGGTTTTTCAAGTACCTGAGAAGAAGATGATTCTTTACGGAAAGAAGAGTACTGTGCAATATGCAGAGAATGATCTCTCTGCTCCCGAGATTGTATATGACCAAAAGACTAACCTTGTAAAAGCTTATCTCAAAAAAGACAGTACCGGTAAAGTAATTTCTTTTGTAGCTTTTAATCAGGGTGATTTTAAATCAGTGATGGACAGTATCACTTTTAATATGAGTACGCAAAAAGGAATTACAAAAGGTACATATACCCAGCAAGGAGAGATGTATGTATACGGTGAACGAATAAAGAAAATAAACCCACATGTTTTTTATGCGCTCAATTCACGATTTACCACCTGCAACCTGGATACCCCACATTTTGCTTTTGTGAGCAAAAAAATTAAGTTTATAAATCAAAAAATGGCCTTTAGTGGTCCCGTGCATCCGGAGTTTGAAGGCGTACCAGTTCCTATCATTTTACCTTTTGGTATATATCCTTTGCAGCAGGGACGGCACTCCGGAATATTATCACCCAATTTTACAACCAATAGCACTTACGGTATAGGGTTAGAAAATTTCGGATACTATAAAGTGTTCAATGATTATTGGGATCTCGAAACTCGTGCATCAGTATTTTCTTATGGAGGATACAGTGCCACCTTGCGCCCCAGATACTTTAAACGATATAAATATACGGGCAATTTTTCCTTAAATTATTTACGAAATAAAGCGCTTGATACCAAAGCAACGAACAACTACAATTTTACCTGGAGTCATTCGCTGGACAACAAAAGCAGACCGGGTGTGAGCTTTAGAGCCAATGTAAATGCCGGTAGCAGCCAGTATAATAGTTTATTGCCCAATAGTCCGGTTACAAATTTCAGCAACCGACTTTCCTCTACAATTATCTATGGAAAAGTGTGGCAGGATAAGCCCTATAATATGACGATAAACGCAAACCATGAACAGAATTCTGTAACTGGTTTGTACAATGTAAATCTGCCAGATGTAACGTTTAATGTAAATACTCAGTATCCATTTAGAAGAAAAGAATATGCGGGCGAACTGAAGTGGTATGAAAATATAGGCATAGGGCTCAATAGTGCTGTGCGAAACAGAACTTCTTTTTATGACTCCATGAATGTACTTAAGCAAGCGCTGGACAATTTGCAATACGGCGCAGAGCACCAAGTACCTATAACTTTATCCTTACCGCCGGTGGGACCATTTCAGGTGGCGCCATCTGTTTCTTACAGTGAGCGGTGGTTTCAACGTAAATCGCTCCTGCGCTGGGATTCTAATGATAAGGTAATAGACACCACTAATTTTAATGGATTATATACGGCAAGAAATGTAAGCTTTGGGCTGGGAGTCAGTACCCGTATTTTTGGAATATTTGGATTTAAGAAAAACAGTAAAGTTCAGGCCATTAGACATGAGATACGCCCAAGTCTTTCTGCTAATTACAGACCAGACCTTGCAAAAAATACCATTCGCAAGGTGCAGGTAGATTCTGCCGGTAATAAAATAGACTACTCCATTTTTAGCAATAATCTGCTTTACGGCCCTTTTGGAAGCGGAACCTTTGGAGGACTGTCTTTCTCTCTTGATAATAATATTTCCATGAAAGTGCGAAATAGCAAAGACACAACAGAGGGCGCTACTAAAAAGATTAATTTGATTGACGGATTGCGACTGGGTACGAGCTATAATTTTGTTGCGGATTCGTTCCGACTAGATAACATATCTGTCTCTGCAAGAAGCAGTCTGTTTGATAAAATAAACATTACGGCAGACGCCACTTTTGATCCCTACCAGACAAATGATCTCGGACAAAGAATAGACAAATACACTTTTGCCAAAAATCCATTTTCTCTTGGCAATCTAGTAAGCGGCGGCATACAGGTACAGAGTAGTTTCCAGGGAGGAAAGGGCAAAAAGAATAACTCGCCGTTGCCAGATTATAATCAGCAAGCCAGAGCGAGTGGCATAGCGTTAGACGAATACCAACAAGAAGCTATGTACATACAGCAAAACCCGGGGGAGTTTGCAGATTTTAGTATTCCCTGGGATATATCTATAGGGTATAATCTCACTTTGTCTCGCTTCAGGACACCGGGATCACCCATTTTTACAAGCCAGGTTACCCAAAGTACTAACATTAATGGGAGTATAAACCTTACTCCAAAATGGAAGATAGGAGCGCAAGGTTCTTATGATATATCTAGCGGCCAGGTAGGGGTGGTAAGCTCTTACCTCTCAAGGGATATGCATTGCTGGCAAATGAGCATAAATGTGGCACCGGTAGGGTTATATAGGTTCTTTAGCATAAACATTAATCCTAAGTCGACCATTCTTCGTGATTTGAAGGTGAATAGAACGAGGTCTTTTAATAATTTTTAGGTTGACAAATCCTTCACTAGCTTCCTGGGCAACGAATTTTTTGGGGTATAAAGATTAGCTTTTTACGCCTTTATAATTGTGCGTATTACAGATGCATCTTGTAGTGTTTTGTGCACTGGGCATTTTGCAGCTATGGTTCTCAGCCGCTCCTTTTGATCCTCTGTGAGTTTCCCAACAAATTTGAGTGATTTTGAAAATAGATCTTTGTTTTCGCCGTCTATATTTTCCTTGCTATGGTTTACAAAAGTATATACCTCTTGCAGGTCCCATTGCTTCCGTTCTGCATACAGTTTTAAGGTCATTACAGTGCAGGCAGCAAGTCCTGCAGATACAAGTTCGAAAGGCGCCATGCCAAAATCTTCGCCGCCCACACTTTTAGGTTCGTCTGCGATAATCCCGTGGTTGCTGGTATTTATGGATGTAGTGAAATTGTCTTCCACTAAATTTAGGTGTGCTACCAGCTGGTGTTTGTCTGGGTCTTGCGCTTCAGCGGGTTTTAGATCAATATACCTTGATGCCCAAGTGGCGATCATGCTTCCTGCGTATGTACTATCTACTTCTTTTGTAAGTAGATGATCTGCTTCATGAAGTGATATATAACTTTTTGGATGCTTAGCGTTCTTATAAATTTCCTCTGCGTTATTTATGCCCACAGTTTCATCAAAGGGGGAATGCATTATAAGGAATGGTTTCCTCAGAGATTTGATGATTTCTGGCAGCTTATGTTTTTGAAAATTTTCTAAAAACTGGCTATCAATTGTAAATTTTCTGCCGCCTATTTCTACCTCCGTTTCTTCTTGAGTAGTTGTACCTTCTAACTGAGAAGAAAAGTGTTTGGTGGTGTGCTTTATATCTACTGGTGTACCTATTGTAACAACTGCCAAGATATTATCAAGCTGAGAAGCAGCGACAATTGCAGCCGCACCACCAAGAGAATGTCCTATAATAAGTATTGGCGCCTTGTACTCTTTTGTAATTTGATTATTTACCGCAACAAGGTCTTCTACATTGGCTGCAAAATGACTGTCAGCAAATTCCCCCTCACTTTTTCCAAGACCAGTAAAGTCAAACCGCACCACAGCAATACCTTCTTTATTAAGTGCTCTGCTTATGTTTCTAACAGCATTTAGCTGACTGCTGCAAGTAAAGCAATGTGCAAATAAAGCGAATTGTTTTGGTTTTTGATGATTAGGGAAGTCGATGCTTGCTGATAATTGATTCCCTTTATGATTGGTTATACTTAGTTTTGTGGTATTCATTTTTTATTATTTTATAGTACTTAATTGTCTGCAGTTTTAAAAACGGAAGGGAAATTAATTTTTCTACCTCCCATAAATTTGCAGAAGCCAATTGCCGTATTATTCTGAAAAGACAGAAGTTATACGTTTATTTATTAAAAATGGTTGAAATTTATACTTGAAACATATTACAAATCCTGGAGCAATGAATTCGCACAGCTTTGCATAATGACTAACAGGTATTTGTTTTCTTGCAGGGAAGCTGATCAGAAACTTTATTGCCGGTTTCTAGTTTAATGAAATAAAGTCAGATTTTATTTTCACCAATAGAATATATTACTTCTTCTTTGGAGCCGCTTTCTTCTTCGCTGCCTTTTTCTTGGGTGCAGCTTTTTTCTTAGCCGCAAAAGCTTTTGGGTCAGCAACGGAAATCATTTTCTTCACTGTTTCCAGATCTAATTCTGCAACTTCTTCTGGGGTAATTTTTTTTCCGTCTTTTCCAGGTCCAAGCTTTATCATCTTTTTGCCAAAGCGGATAAATGGTCCCCATCTTCCGTTTTCGAGAGCGATCTTTTCTTCGGGCCAGCGTTGTATAAAGCGATTGGCCTCTTTCTCTATTTTCTTTTCTATTAGCTCTGTAATATCTGTCTTGGAGAGGTTGTCAAAATCGTAAGCCTTAGGCACATTTATAAACATATCGTCCCACTTTATAAATGGTCCGAAGCGGCCTTTTCCTTTTGTGATTGGCTTTTCATCATGGAATCCGATAGGAGCATCTTCTATTTGCTTTGCCTTTATAACTTCTATGGCTCTATCCAGATCTACATCAAGTGGTTCTTCTCCTTTGGGCAAGGATATAAAAGCATCGCCCCACTTTACATAAGGTCCAAAGCGACCAATATTTACCGCTACTTCTTTTTCTTCGTATTCGCCCAGCGTAAGCGGGAGTTTAAATAATTCCAGCGCCTCTTCCAGGGTGATGGTTTCTATACTTTGGCTGGCTTTTAATTTAGCATAGGTAGGTTTTTCTTCATCGTCTTGGGCTCCCAGTTGCACCATAGGACCGTATCGTCCCATTCTTGCCATTACCTGTTTACCATTTTCTCCAGTTCCTAGTATTCTTTCACCTACAGCTCTCTCTGCATGTTCCAGCGTGTGTTCTACTCCCTTATGGAAAGGCGTGTAGAATTCTGCCAGCATTTCGTTCCATTGCTTTTTCCCGTCTGCTATTTTATCAAAGTCTTTTTCTATCTCTGCTGTAAAAGAGTAATCCATTACATCTTTGAAATTTTCACTGAGAAAGTCTGTAACTACAAGACCAAGATCTGTAGGGAAAAGTTTAGATTTTTCTGCGCCCGTAATCTCTGTAGCGGTTCTTTCTTCTATTTCGTCTTTTTGTAAGCGTAAAACTTTGTAGGATCTTTCTTCACCGTCTTTTCCTTTCTTTTCTACATAGTTTCTTTTTACAATTGTAGTTATAGTAGGAGCGTAGGTACTTGGTCTGCCTATACCCAGTTCCTCTAGTTTTTTTACCAGTGAGGCTTCTGTGTACCTTGCCGCATGTCGGGTAAAACGCTCAGTGGCATTCATTTTTATGAAGGCGAGCTCCTGACCCACTGCTAGTTTTGGCAGCAGGTTGTCCTCTCCGTCAGTTGTATCTTCTCCCTCTTCATCGTCATGCCCTTCCAGGTATACTTTCAAAAATCCATCAAACTTGAGTACCTCACCGCTGGCGGTAAGTTCTTCATTATTTGTGCTGATGCCTATTTTGGCTGTTGTTTTTTCTAAAATCGCATCTGCCATTTGAGATGCAATGGTTCGCTTCCAGATTAGCTCATACAGCCTTGCCGTTTCCGGATCGCTTACCGTAGGGTTTTCCATGTAGGAAGGTCGTATCGCTTCGTGGGCTTCTTGTGCGCTTTGATTCTTACTCTTGTACTGTCTCTGCTGAACATATTTCTCTCCATAATTCTTATTTACTTCTACGGTGATAGCTTCCACAGCAGTCTCGCTCAGGTTTACACTATCCGTACGCATGTAAGTAATCTTTCCACTTTCATATAAGCGCTGGGCAAGAAGCATCGTTTTGCTCACGCCATAGCCCAATTTTCTGCTGGCTTCCTGCTGCAAGGTACTTGTGGTAAATGGTGCTGCTGGTGTACGCTTCCCTGGTTTTACCTGTATATCTTTTACGGTATAAGTAGCGCCTTTGCAAGATTCTAAAAATTTGCGGGCATCTTCTGCTGTATCTTTTCTGCTGCCTTCTGCTTTTACAGTAGCTACGCTTTCCTGCGCATCTTTTGTTTGTAGAATAGCATCAAGCTTAAAGCTACTTATGGGTGTAAAATTGTTTATTTCTCTCTCTCTCTCTACCAATAATTTTACTGCCACACTTTGTACACGGCCTGCACTTAAACCTCCTTGCTGGCCTATCTTGCGCCATAAAACAGGACTAAGTTCAAAACCTACAATACGGTCTAGTACTCTTCTAGCTTGCTGTGCATTTACCAGGTCCATATTTATGGTGCGGGGATTGGAAACTGCTTTTTGTATGGCAGGCTTTGTAATCTCATGAAATACAATGCGCTTTGTTGTAGCAGGATCTAGTTTTAAAACTTCAGCAAGGTGCCAGCTTATACTTTCTCCCTCTCTATCCTCATCCGATGCGAGCCATACTTCTTCGCTTTTCTTGGCTAGACTTCTGAGTTCGCTTACTACTTTTGATTTTTCCGGCGGTACAGCATAAGTAGGATGGAAGTTGTTTTCTATGTCGATTCCCATATCACTTTTCACCAGGTCACGAATATGACCATAGCAGCTTTTCACTTCAAAATCTTTTCCAAGGATTGATTCTATTGTTTTGGCTTTTGCCGGACTTTCTACTATCAATAAATTTTTCGCCATACGTACGTCAGCTTCACTATTTGTGCAAAGATTACTTTGCAATAATAGTTCAAAATTAAAAAATACCTAATTTTTGTTCTTTTCTATCCATAAATTATCAGTTCACAATAAAATCAACAATCCTGTTTTGCACAGCTGCAGTTTTATAAATCTTGCTGTGACCCAGTCCTTCGGTAACAAAGAAATCAATATTAGCCTGCATATTTTTCATCACTGGTACTATATCTATATAGGGTGTTATACTGTCTTTCTTATCGTGTACCCACAGCACTGGAATAGAAATATGCTGAATGGCTCTTTTTACGCTAAACCACTCAGTGGGTTTACCGCTAAGTTTTTCTATCTCGGCATTAATAGCTTTTCTAAGCTTCTTACTTTTTACATTAAGCAAAGTGAAAGCATGCTCTAAAGCAGTGCTTGTTTCTGTAGCGGGAGCAATAAGTACTATTTTGTTTACAGGATAGTTTCCTATGCGCTCCAGGGCAAGGCACAGCGCCAATCCTCCAAAGGAGTGAGCTATCACATTATGCACAGGTCCAAACTGTTCCATAACTGCTTCTATGACTTCTGAGTAAGCCAGGGCATGTACGCTTCTCCCATCACTGCTGCCATTGGCTGGTGCGTCTATAGCTATAACCCGAAAATCTTTTTCTACTAGCTCAGAAATATAATTGTGAAACTGCGTATAGCTGCTGCTAAAGCCGTGTAATATTAATGCGGTTTCCTTTCCGTTCTCATTCCACAGTTTACCGCGAACAGCAAGCCCGTCATATTGCAGGGAGATAGCCTTCCCTTTTGCGAGAATAGGGTAGTCGTCTCTTAGCTTTGGGCGACGGGTTTTGCAGAACAATTTGAACATGGCCTTACCTGCACTTGCAGGAGATACAGCAGTCTGTAAAAGCAATTTTGTTTTTAAGGCTCTAAGGGTTAATCTTTGTTGCAGGTTTAGCTTCTCCAATTATTATTATATATTAATAGTTATGTTCATCGCAATTATCGGCACAGGCAATGTAGCTACTATTCTCGGAAAATTGTTTTACGAGAACGGTCATGTGATTACGTCTGTATCTGGAAGAAATTTAATCGAGTGCAAAAAAATAGCAGATGATCTAAAATCTACGGCATTACCGTTGGCCGCTAAGGTAGCGCCTGAAACGGAGATAACAATAATAGCCCTTACAGATAGTGCAATAAAAGAATTGTCGCCTGAGATTTTTGGCAGTACCATAGTGCTGCATACTGCAGGAGCTGTGCCAATGATTGTGTTGGAAAGATACAGTGATAATTATGGCGTTTTCTATCCGCTACAAAGTTTACGCAAGGAAATGTCGAAAATACCAGATATTCCTTTTCTGCTGCAAGCAAATAATTTATTCACAGAAACAATTCTGCAGAAAATTGCAGAAAGTTGTGGGATGCCAGCCTATTTTACAGGAGATGATGAAAGGCTGAAAATGCACGCCTCTGCAGTGCTCGTTAGTAATTTTACAAATTACCTCTACACAGTGGCAGAAGATTTTTGCGTAAAAGAAAACTTAGATTTCAGTATTTTGTTTCCACTTATAGAGGAAACGGCTACCAGGATAACTCGTGCCTCTCCTGCTACCTTACAGACCGGGCCGGCGGTAAGAGGTGATGCAGAAACGGGTAGTAAACATGAAAAGATTCTACAGGATTTGCCAGGTGCCAGCGCACTTTATACTTTCCTGAGCAGAAGGGTAGCAGAGCGTTTTAAAAAAGATTAATTTCCTTCTCCTCCTTTATATGGAAAAATTACATCTGTTCGCACATTGTAGGGGTCTTTTCCCTTGAGGACTGTATCTGCCTGGTTACTTATATACCATTCATACGGTTTGCCGTTACTTTCATACTTCTTTTGGCTCATTTGTTCTTGCAATGAGCTGTATGCAACATTGAGTAAGGAATAAGGACCAGAGAAATGCGCTATCAGAGCCTTGGAAGATTTATAGTATCGCACACGTACGTTTGCCGGCAATTTGCCTTCTACTTTGTCAAAAATATATCCTACATCAAAAGAATATGGTGCAGTAAGCTTTTCATATACTGCCATGCGAGGTCCAATTACCGCAAACTTTTTTGCTGCTATCAAAGGGTTTAAAATATTACTGTAGATTTTATTTTGTTTCATCGTAACCCGCTCCTGATTTGCAGCAGTATCGGAGCTATAAATAAAGCTAAACCCTACAATATTGCTGTCCACTATATTTATAATGGGTGCCTTTTGCATTGCCACTACAAGTGATTCAGTGCTGGAGTCTCTATTAATTTCCCCTGTTCTCTGCGGAAACATTTGGTCTTGAGTGGGTAGTGTGGCGGTATTTGAATCCGGCGCCTGGCAACTTACCAAACATATAGTGATTATTAAAAGTAAATAGAATGAACTTTTTTGCATGATAATTTTTTCTCCTGTAAATGTAGGAAAGATATATCGTCAAGACAATAAATCTAGTCTCTATGCGGGTATAAGTTTTTGCAACATTTTATAGTGGAACACCACATTTAAACCAACACGTTTGCGCAAGGATTTGCAACTTACTGGCCCAAGCTGTAAATAGAATTACCCATTATTACTGCCTGATTCAGGAAAACCTGTAAAGGAATGGTGTCTGCAAAGCATTCTCTTCAATCACAGCTCAGATAATTAAACAAAAAAAAATGCCGAAACAATAATTGTTCCGACACTTTTCTTATTTGATTGCACTATGATTAAAAATGAGTAACTACAAATCGTAATCTTTCTGGGGTACTGCCTTCAGCATTTAACTGTGCTATATAGGTGCCTGCAGCAAACTCCGCAACAGATATTTTCTGCAATCCGCCCGCTTCCGCGAGACTGTATTTTTTTATGAGCAAACCAGAGATACTGTAGATTATGAGTTCCTTGTTTTTTCCAATTTCAGTTTGTATCTGTACGAATTGGTTAGCAGGATTTGGATACAAAGACATTGATCTTGTAGACCCCACTACTACTTTTTGCACATTCGTGTAGGTGGCTTTTAGTTGTTGATCTATAATTCTCAATCTATAATAATTGATGCCCGATGCAGGAGAATTATGCATGAATGAGTAACTATAGAAAGCGAATGAATTCTTCGAAATTATTGTCCCTAGGGTTTTAAATATTCTTCCATCTGTACTCCATTCTACTACATAATCTTTAATGCCTGATTCCTCTTTTACTGTCCAGAAAATTTCAACTTCTTTATTTACTTCCTTAGCGTAGAAATGTAGTTCCTTTATAGGTAACGGACCAAAAGTATAAGTATATGTGAAAGGAATTGCATTTGGCCCTACATGTACTGCATCCAATGCACTTATAACTGCTACTCCGCTATTATCAAATTCGTCTGCTCCCATATCTTTCACGCCCTGACGTGTCTGTCCTTCATTATCTAATTCTGCAAAAGCGTTAAAAGAAAAACTTCCGACACCGGCATTTATAGCAGGGCTTCCGCTGCTCAGGCGCAAAACTTTATATGCATTTGTAAGATTGCAATCTACTGCCGGAGTAATGCAGGCGGGCTGCACCAGCACTGGATCTGCAATAGTAATTTGAGAAGCATTATAAGTGATGCCTACTGTAGCCGTCCCTGTAGGATACATCATATTGTTAGAGAATGTTACCCCAGCAAGCGAAGAAGCACTGTATGACTTTATAATAGGATTTGTGTCTTCTGTGATTACATTATTGGAGATATTGCAATTTTTAGGCGCAATGTTATAAGGTGTGCTGCCAGAGGCATTATCGAACCCGATCTCTATATTGGCCTTATTGTTTACCAGCGTATTGTAAGCCACGGTTACATTCTCCGGTACAAAGTGCTTATCAAGGCTCGTAGAAGTGTTTAGTGCATCGCCATTAGTTATCGTAATGGCAGCATCAAATTTAGACCCTGTAAGCCCTGTAAAATAATTGTTGATGATTACATGATCCTTGCCATATACTCTTATGCCGCCTGTACCGTTTGTTCCTACTGTTTTGCCCTCACCAAAGAAGTAATTTCCTTCTACAAGTGTTCTGTTACCATGACGAAGAGATAAAGTCCCCAGGCTGCGTACAAAAGTGTTGTAGCGCACTATGTTATCGCAAGATTTTATTGAAACAATTTCTGGATCGCCATCACAATCCTCAAATAAATTGTACTGAATCAATGTAAAGCCACTGCTCATAGACATTGCACTGTATCCCACACGGATACACTCTTTCTCATTTGTAGCTCTTGGCTGATTGTTCTTAAAGTGGTTATATTCAATGGTGTCGTACTGCGTCTGCTCGGTTGCATTACCATCCATTTTTATAAATGTTCCTGTCTGCGTTTTGTTTTCAAATAGGTTATGATCTATCCTGTGGTGTCCGGAAATTAACGGGTTAGTACTACCAAAAGTATCGCCCATATATATCCAGGTACAAGAGCTCGTTTCTACGAGTGCAAATCTGCAATTGGTAATTCTTATGTGGGTGCTGTTCTCTATCTTAATACCGGTAGATACGCTTACACTTTCGATATTGAAGCCAGAGAATGTAATGTAATTTACCAGAGAAAACTTCAATGACGTACCACCATTAAGTGTAGCTTGCCCCTTGTTTTTTGCATAGATTACGATTGGCTTATCTGAGCACCCGCTCCTGCTAAAGGTTAAGAAACCAAGATCATAGCTGCCATCTGCTACTTCTATACTATCTCCTGGGTTCATAGCTGCTACTGCTGTCTGAAATGTAGACTTTGAAGTTACAATCCTCTTTACGGATGCTGTAGTATTAGCAGCAATCATAGCTCCTATTGTAGCATCGCTTTGTACTGTAAAGGTATTATTAACGGAAGTGCCGCTAAGCGCACCCGTCCAGCCATTGAATTGATAGCAGGCTTCAAAAGCTATAGTCGCTGTTACTTTGGTTTCTTTATAATACAAGCTATCTGCCGCAGGTACGGGTGATAAAGTAATACTTCCGTTTTGCGGTTGCTGTAAGTATATTCTATATGTTGGAGGAGGGTTTGACGGGTCAACAGCTACATTTGCACCAAAAGCCATATTACCTGTAACTGTAAATGTTTTAACTAGTTCTGTGCCTGATAAGTCGCCAGTCCAGCCATTGTTTTGATAACCCGTAGGTACAGTAAGCGTGGCGGTTACAGATTGGTTTAGGTTATAAGGACCTGCCGGGCTTAAGGCTATAGAACCATAAGCTGGCTGAGTAACTGTAATCGTTCTGGTTGTAGAAGATGCTCCAAAACTTATATCTGAGATAGGAGTTGTACCTACATAGAAACTGTCTACGGCAGCATCGGTAGTAGATACGCCTGTATCATCCAAATGATTAAAGCGGAGGGAGTGAAATTCTTTCTTTCCCACGACAGGTTCCCCTGTATATCGTAGGGTGGGCGTATAGGTTTCTCGAAAACTTAATTCTGTAGCAAATACTGTCCCATTTACCGCAACTTTATATTTTGCGAGTTCAAAATCTGCTTTCAGAGATACTCTTACCCAGGTGTCTGCCGTCCAGGTGCCAACGTCAGTGCCTGAAGAACCATTAAATGCTCTGATTTTTCCCGCTGCATTAAATTCAATTACAAATGCTCTTTTTGAACTACCTCCATAAAGGTCGTATCCATTTACGCCCAAGCTCTTGGTTGTAATTCCTCCAGAAGGTATGTTCACCCACAGATCAGCATATACATCTCCCTGCAACCCACTTACATTACCTGCGTATTTTATATTGTTTACTAACAAAGCGGTATTGCTTGCTGCTATGTTTAAAGACTGCGTACCTTCTTTAGCTTTCGTAGTGTATACATTCGCAATACCTGATGTTCTGGTCCAGTTATTTATACCATGCACTGCTCCTGCCGGGTAGCCTTGTGAAACTTCAAAGGATGTCTGAATTGCAGTTTGAGCTTGTGCTCCCAAGAAGATAGCCATACCTCCTAGAATAAAAAAGAAGAATTTTTTCATATCGCAAATTTTAGTTTTAGGTAAGTAATTAGTAAAACACTAATACCGGTTTCAATCGAAATGCTAAAATAGTTACAAGGTAGATTAATAGTTTTATTTGTTTGTCCTATTTGTTTGAGGATTGACTAAATTTTAGCCTTTATCATTAGAAAGTATTCATAAAATAATAAATATTTTTGAATGAATATGC
>JBBKWE010000143.1:0-9517 GCA_037968795.1 Ferruginibacter sp. | reverse complement strand
CGTTCGCAAATTATTTTCTATGCTCGTTCTTAATTCTTCTGGTTTGTCATAAGGTATCCAGCTCTTGTCGGTCTTACGGGCGCCTCCTACTTTAGTGCAGATGACAAGATCATCATTGTAGGGATAGAGCGCCTCACGAATAAGCCTGTTGGTTACATCTTCTCCGTAGTAATCTGCTGTGTCCAGAAAGTTTATTCCGGCTTCACTTGTCTCCCTAAGTATATCCAGTGCTTCTTCTCTCCTGCGTGGCTCCCCATATATGCCCGGGCCTGTAAGGCGCATAGTGCCATACCCAAGTCGGTTTACAGTTAGTGGCTTATGGCTACCAGGAGCTATCGTTATCGTTTTGTTCATGATCTGTTTTGTTTGCTAGTGAAACACTACAGAGAGAAACTTTGTTCGGGAAGAGCTGTTTGTCTTCTCACTTTCTCATTATAACGTAGGCGTTTTTTTCACTTTTTGGCCCACGTCTTGTTATTGCAAAGCAGAATCTGAAATTTGTATATCTTACTACACAAAAAAAGAAGTATGTGTAAAATTAAATCGATTAAAAAAGTTTTTCTGGTAGCCTTCTCTATAATAGCTTTTGCCTCCTGCTCACCACAGGCAGGGGCAGCAAACGAAATCCCGGAAACTACTACCACAGCAGGTGTACCTACCTGTATAAAGAATCTTATTAAAGATTTTGAAAAAGAACCCAAGCAAAATCCTCCAAGGAAAGTAATACAATATTTGTATGAAGGAAAAACCGTCTATTATATACCGGCGATCTGCTGTGATTTCTACAGCGATGTTTATGATGCTAATTGTAAGCTAATAGGACACCCGGATGGGGGCTTTACCGGTAAAGGAGATGGAACTATTGTAGATTTTTCTTCAAAAGCAAAAGAAGAAAAAATTATCTGGGAAGATAAGCGGTGAGTGACATAATTAAAGACCGGGGAGGCACAAATATCTTTCCTTGTGCCCCCTGTGCCTTTTTAGTGCGTATCGTATTTAATATACCCTAGTTAAGTGTCACCTTTTTTATCTTATCGCCTTGAGCAATAGAATCCAGGTTTTCTAATCCACTGGTAAGTTTTCCAAAGGCAGTATGTACACCATCTAAATGCTGCGTACCTGCTCTGCTATGGCAAATGAAAAACTGGGAACCTCCGGTGTCTTTTCCGCGGTGCGCCATACTCATTACCCCACGGTCGTGGTGCTGATTTTCTGCTTCTGTTTCACACTTAATGGTATAGCCCGGGCCGCCAGTACCATTACCTTCAGGGTCACCAGTTTGCACCATAAAGTTGGGTATCACTCTGTGAAAAAGCACACCGTCATAAAAGCCTTTTGCGGCTAATTTCTTAAAATTCTCTGCAGCTATGGGTGTAGCGTCATCGTATAGTTCAAAGTCAAAGTCTCCTTTGCTTGTACTTATTGTTCCCGTTGTATTTGCCATAATTGTTGTTTTGTGCAAATGTATTTGTTTCATGTGTAGCAGCAAAAACGTAAACTTGCCGGGGCTACACTTTATGTTTATTTGATTAAGGAATTAAAACATGATCCGGACTTTATTTATTTATTTTGCAGCATAATATTTACATCAAACTCTAACATGAGATCAGGATTTTTTACGCTATTATTTTTACTTTTTACCATTCTCTCCTACGCAAATTTTATTAGCCCAAATACCGGCGTTACTTACAGTTTGCAATCCCTTGTAGCTGCCAGTGCGGGAGCAGTTACTTTTGATGGCACTTCTTATTTAATAAATGATACCATTATCATAAGCAGTAATGATAAGCTAAGTGTTACTACCAGTGCCACAGTAAAGTTTGCAACTAATACTTATATATATGCCCTTGGAGTGCTTACAATTAATCCTGTAAGCGGTACGGTACTTTTTACTGCACAAAATACAACTGCCCGCTACCATGGTATGCGTATAGAGAGCCCTGCGAGTTACATTAATAAGCTTACGATGGAGTATGGTAATGCTATTCGTTTGTTCGATTGTAGCATAACGATTGAGAACAGTTCATTTACCAATATGACAAACAGCAGCTCCTTTGGGAATGCGGCGATAAGCCTATTCAGAAGCAATCCCATTATTAGAAATTGCACATTTACCAATAATATAAGAGCAGCCATAAGTGGTGGTGCCAATATAGCCAATGCTCCTGCAGTGTACAATTGCACATTTATTAATAATAATACTTCTAATGCTAATGTGCCGCAAATAAACCTGGGTGCAAGCGGTACAGACACGATTAAAATAATAGGTAATCTTATTTACGGAGGCCCTACAAATAGTGGAGGTATTGCAATTTTTCCGCTAGGTACGGGTAATGCAATCATCAAAGAAAACATCATTCGTAAGAACCGCTACGGCATTACGCTCATAGGTGGCAATAATGTAAATGCTATAGTAAGCTACAATATAATAGACAGTAATAATATACAAGGTGATCCTAATCTTGGAGGTAGCGGAATTGCTTTTAATGGTGGCAGTGCTACGAGTAATCAAAATACGATAGTTACCGGCAATACCTTTAGAGGAAATCTCTGGGGAATAACCATTCTTGCAGGCTCAAAGCCTAACCTGGGCGATCTGAACAATGCTGACACAACTGATGATGGTAAGAATATTTTCATAAATAATACCAATGCCAATACGCCCAATCAGGATCTATATAATAATGCACCCTACGATATTATGGCCCAAGGAAATAACTGGAATACCACAGATAGTGCGCAGGCGGAAGGAAAAATCTTTCACAAATTTGATAATGCCACGCTTGGTTTTGTAAATTATACTTCGCCTATCCTTCCACTTATCATTAAAGAATTTACAGTCTTCCCATTAAATGACAGACAGACTAATGTAATTTTTACAATTGCAAACGAAGGAAAAATAGAACAGTATGAGATAGAAAGAGGTATGGATAGCACAAACCTTACTACCGTGGCAGGCATACAAGGAAAGAAAGCTCCCCGTGGTGCTCAGCAGTATCTGATTTATGATATGCACAGCATTTTTGCCGTAACCACCTATTACCGGCTCAAAATTATTGACAGCAAAGGCAAGATCACTTACAGCAAGATCGTAAGCCGTCCTGCTTCTGTAATTACAGAGCAAAAGTTCAACATTTACCCATCACCGGTTACAAGAGGAAGTAGTCTTTTTGCAAATGTAATTTCTAATAAAGACGAAACGGTTACGTTGCGCCTTTACGATATAGGTGGAAAGTTGTTACAAACCTTTAGCATGGCAGTAAAGCCCGGCGAGCAGGTAATAACTTTACCGAAAGAGGTCTTACACAAGGGCGTTGTGCTGGCAAGATGGAGTACCGCTGCCGGTAGCCATATACAACAATTAGTAATATTGTAAAATTGCAGCGGCAAGGTTGTATATTGTAGCACAGCAAAGTTCTGGGGAGGTAGGGAAATATTTATTCGGGCTAATGAATTCATTTACCCACATTGTACAATGCTGCCGCAGGCAAATAAAAATTATAAAAAACAAAAGAATACACATGAAAAAAGTATGGTTTATCACCGGTTGTAGTACCGGTTTTGGAAGAAGTCTGGCAACAGAAGTGCTTGCACAAGGCTACAATGCAGTAGTGACCAGCAGAAAAACTTCTGATGTAGAAGATATTGTAAAGGGCTACGACGACACCGCTATTACTCTGCAGTTAGATGTAACGAAAAAAGAAGAAATAGATGCAGCAATTGCAAAAGCAATAGAGCGTTTTGGCAAGATAGATGTACTGGTAAACAATGCCGGTATCGGGTATTTTGGCGCAGTAGAAGAGAGTGAAGAGAAGGACGTAAGAAGAATGTTTGAAATAAATGTTTTTGGCCTTGGAGCTATGACGCAAGCGGTATTACCAGTAATGCGCAAGCAGAGAAGTGGCCATATTCTAAATATAGCTTCTATAGGTGGGCTGCGCAGTTTCCCCGGCGTAGGATATTATAATGCTACTAAGTATGCAGTAGACGGCCTGAGCGAAGCCTTATCTAAAGAAGTAGCGCACATGGGTATAAAGGTGACCATCATAGCACCAAGTGGTTTCCGCACAGACTGGGCAGGACGAAGCGCAGACGATACGGCTACAAAAATTGCAGACTACGAAGAAAGTGCACATAAAGTACAAGACAACATTCGTGGAATGAGTGGCAATCAGCCGGGCGATCCTAAGAGAGCGGCCAAGGCAATGATACAAATAGTAGAAACAGAAAATCCGCCGCTTAGATTGTTGCTGGGAAAAGCAGCAGTAAAAGGCGCTTTTGAAAAGATTGAAGAATTGCAGAAAGATTTTACAGATTGGAAAGAAGTGAGTGAAGGAGCAGATTTCCCTGAATCGGAACAGTAAAAGAGCTAAATAAAAATCTGACTCACAGTTTTCATTTTATGATGGAGGCTGTGAGTTTTTTTATAACTGTAACGAAAAGGACTACTCTCTACTAAAAATTTTGCAATTGAATTTCCAAATTTTCCCAGATACTTAAAACTGAATTTCTATCAATTTGAGCTGAAGCAAACATCGTAAGTCCTGTCTTTGTTAGATGATATTTTTTGGCTTCAGCATTTACAAGTTTCTGTTGTAAAAGCCAGTTGGTGGCAAATTTTAATTCGTTTTGCGTAGGTACGGCATGATTAATTCCATCAGCAATCATGGAAATTCCTTTTATGTTACTTGGTTCTCTTTGAGAAGCCATAGCAATTGATAAAAATATCCATGAAATGATTTCACTATCTGTTATAGCTTGTACACGATATTTTTGGGGAGAAAAAAATTGTAAGGCAACGTCCTCGGCTTTTGCTCAAGGCCTAACTGAGAGACATCGCCAGGAATATCACTTTCCCAGCTGAGACTTATACCTAGCTATTGTATTATTAGCCTCTATCAGTTTTTTCTTAAGAGCACTTAGTTCGGGATTTACAATTTCTAATTGTTGCTCGGTTTCTTCATTGCTCTTTTGCATGAGCAGAATGTCTTCGTCCATCTGCTTTATTACCCTACGAGCATCGTTTAGTTTTGTGGTAAGCGATATTTCAACGATCTGCTTTTGCTGATGTGCTACCTGGTTTTCATTTTTAAGCGTTTCTTTCTTTAGTCGCTCACTCTCCAGAAAACCCTCTGTGCTGGAGAGCACACGCTTGCACTTAGCCACTGCGGCAGATCGTATGATCCAGGCAATGGCAAAACCCACGACAAATGCTATAATGCTATATAATACCAGATTGGTCACGCTGCGTTGCTACTATTTTATTGTTTTCCGACTCCTGCAAAAGTCAAGATAATTTTTTATAAAATATAAAGAATTTTTAGCAAGCGCATAGGAATCCATGTGCAAGGCAAAGTCATTAGAAACTAAAACGGCAGAATTATTATTTTTATAAGGGCTATCACGATAATTTCTTTATGAAATCATCTCGCAGCAAAACCAAATTTTAAGCTCTACTTTTGAAGCGTTAGAATTAATTATTAATATTTAATCCTTAAACATTACTTCAAAGCACATTCTATCTAAAACTACTTTCCTCTATGGCTGCCAGTGCCCTAAGCGGCTGTGGATGCACAAGTATTTGCCACAAGAAAGAGATTTGCAAAGCGTGGAACAAGAAAGCATTTTTCAGCGAGGAATAGATGCAGGAGTTCTGGCGCAAGAGTTATTCCCCGGCGGTATAGATGCCAGCCCCGATGCTCCGTATTTATATGCCCAAAGCATAAAAGATACAGCGAGGTATATACGACAAGGCCATCAGATAATTTACGAAGCGGCATTCCAATACGAGGGTGTGATGTGTGCCGTAGACATACTTGTAAAAGAAGATAATCTGTGGACCGCCTACGAGGTAAAAAGTTCTACCAGCGTAAAACCTACGCACTTGCAGGATGCGGCTTTACAATATTCTGTGCTAAAAAATAGCGGCATTGCTCTCAAGGATTTTGCTTTGGTACATATAAATAAGCATTACATAAGGCGAGGCGTCCTAGACCTCAAACAGTTATTTACACCACAATCATTACTGGCAGATATCTTACCCGCCCAGGATTTTATTGAGGAGAAGATAATAGAATTGCTTGCAGTAACGCAGCAGACCAACTCCCCGGCTATAGAACCTGGTATGCATTGCCTGCAACCTTACCCCTGCGATTTTATGGGTTTTTGTGGGGCAAGAGAAGTTTTACAAAAATTGCAGGAGGAGGCGCAAGAGGATGCTCCTGTAGAAAATACTACCAAGGGAATAGAGACTACGATCAATTACCCTTTACACTTTTTATATACCAATACCTGGCTCAGTGCTATACCAGAGCGTGATGGCGATTGGCCATACCGTCCTGTATATTTTCAAATACAGGGTATAAGCTTAGAAAAAAAACATGCCATATCTGAGAAGTGGGCTTATGTCGCTTCTAGTAAATGGGAAGCAGATGAGGCAGTGACCACTTTGCTCTTAGAAAAATTACGCAGTGATGAGGGAAGTATTCTTGTAGCCAATAAAGAAATGCAGGAATATTATTTGAGCACATTGGCAAAAGCAAATCCCAAGGTAGCCTCTGCACTCAATAATATAAAACGTAGACTTGTCGAGCTTTCTGCAGGAGAAGAAGAATTTACAGGTACAGGGACGATAACATCCTCTGCTCATGCGGTGGCTGTGTTTTATGATATTCCTAAGGCGCTTTCTTTACAAGAATGGAAGCTGCTGCGGGACGAGCTTGTAAAATTTGGAGAAGGAGAGCTGGTAAGAATGTATAAGATTTTTTCAGAACTGTGATTCTCTATTTGGAGAAATACAAGTAGATAAATAATCCATTTTGTAACGCAAAGGGCGGAAAGTAAAGGCACGCAAAGAACGTAGAAAGAAACGGCAAAATTATTTTTATATAGTAATTCCCTGTCACCACCCATTCTTCCTTAGTGCAACTTCGTGCCTTACGGCCTTTGTGGCAATCAATCGGATAATTGTCCCTTCACATATTTTCTCTACTTTTAAAACAAAAAAACCATGGTACCAATTATTGTAATCGTAGCGGTAATTATTTTGCTGGCGCTCTATGCTATGGGAGTGTACAATAGCCTTGTGCGACTGCGCACACTATGTGAGGAAGGATGGAGTAGCATAGATGTATTTCTAAAAAAGCGGTATGACCTTATCCCTAATCTTGTAGAAACCGTGAAAGGATATGCTGCACACGAAAAAGAAACATTTGAAAATGTAACACAGGCAAGAGCCAATGCCATGGCGGCAAAAGGCGTGGGCGAGCAGCAGGTAGCAGAGAACAATCTTAATAAAGCGCTTATGAGTCTCTACGCCGTAGCAGAGCAATACCCCGAGCTAAAGGCCAATCAAAATTTCTTGAATCTGCAAAACCAGATAGAAACCCTGGAAGGCGAAATAGAAAAAAGCCGCCGATATTATAACGGTACAGTGAGAGAGTACAATATAAAAGTTTCTTCTTTCCCCAGCAACATCATTGCCGGCATGTTTGGCTTTGTAAAAGAAAAATTCTTTGAACTTACTAATGTGGCTGAGCGAGAAGTGCCTAAAGTTCAATTCTAAATAATGGGAACAAAAACTATAAGGCAGCTTATTGTAATGCTATTGCTACTGTTGCAGTTTTCTGCACAGGCGCAGGAGAGAATTACGTCTTTTGATGTAAAGCTACAAATAGATACAGCCAATGTGATGACGGTAGAAGAAACTATAAGCATTGTAGCACAAGGCATAAGTTTTAGAAGAGGCATCATAAGAAAAATTCCCTATAGCCGCAAAGATGAAGAGGGTCATTTTTTTTCTAATCCTATTACTGTGATTTCTGTGCAGCAGGATGGAGAAGAAGCCACCTATAATGAAAATGCCAAGAATGGCCTCCATGAAATAAAAATAGGCAACGCAAATAAATTTTTGGACTATGGCGTCCATACTTACCGAATCACGTATACTATAAAAAACCAGGTAGGGTTTTACGATAGCTATGACGAAATTTATTGGAATGTGACCGGCACAGAATGGAATTTCCTTATTGACAAAGCCAGTTGCGAGGTTATACTGCCAGCAGGTGCAGATGCTACAGCTTTGACATGCTACACAGGAGCGAAAGGGAGTACGGCGCAGAATTGTAGCAGTGTACGCAAAGATAACGTAACCAAATTTTCAGCTACGGATTTACAGAACTACGAAGGGCTCACTATAGCAGTAGGTTTTAGTAAAGGCATAGTGCAGCCTCCTCCGCCTCCTGGCCCCTGGGAGCGCTATGGTATACTTGGGCTTGCTATTGCTTTTATGACCAGCATCCTTTTATACATGGCTTATGCCTGGCACAAGCACGGAAGAGACCCGGTAAAACCTACCGTTATTCCGCGCTTTGAAGTACCACAAAATCTGTCTCCGGCACAGCTGGGTTTCTATCATGAGAAAGGAATGCAGTCTGAGTTTTTTACAGTAGCCCTGGTAAGCCTTGCCGTAAAAGGATATTTGAAAATAACTGAAGAGACTACCAAAACACTGTTCATCTTTAAAGACACTACCTATACTATTGAAAAAACAAAAGAAGAAGGAATAAATAATTTGCCGGATGAAGAAGCGGCTTTAATGAACGGACTTTTCTCTGGCGGTAAAGAAACAATCACTGCTAATGGAAAATACGAATCAAGGTTTTCCACTGCTAAGACTAAGTTTAATGCAAGCTTCAGCGATGAGACTAAAGCTATTAAAACAGGACATAACAGGAAGTTTCTCTGGGTGCCTGTTCTGCTCATTCTGGCTTTCTGGGTAGTTATTTCTTTCTATAATTTTGCTTCCGTCTTCCTTAGTGCCATGTGGATCTCCGGCTTATTATTTATACCCGTATTTTTTGGACTTGGCATTTACGGCATCTCTGCTATTTTCAAACTTAAGTGGCGTTTTGGAGTTATCTATGTTGCTATCCTCGTTTTTTTAACTGCCATTTGCGCGGGTATCGTTTTGCTCGATTTCACAGACTTTTCCTTTAATACCAAAGTTGTTATCCTCTTCTCCTTTATGGTGATGCTGCTTTTTGTGGCTTATGTGTATTTAATAAAAAGACCTACAGAACAGTCTCTTGTCTTGCAGGCAGAAATAGAAGGTTTTAAAATGTACATGAAAGCGGCAGAAGAAAAGCAATTGCAAATGTTTAATGCGCCGTCAAAAACACCGGAGCTTTTTGAAAAACTTTTACCCTACGCCATGGCGCTGGGAGTAGATAAGATATGGGGAGAAAAATTTAAGGATATACTGCAGCGGTCAAGTGTAGATGGCAGCAAGGCTGGCTATCACCCGATGTGGTATAGCGGCAGCAACTTTAGCGCTACAAACTTTCACAGCATAGGAAATGACATAGCTTCTACTATAAGCCAGAGCAGCGTAGCACCCAGTAGTGATAGCGGCGGTGGCAGCTGGAGTAGCGGCAGTAGTGGTGGGGAGAAAAATTTAAGGATATACTGCAGCGGTCAAGTGTAGATGGCAGCAAGGCTGGCTATCACCCGATGTGGT
>JBBKWE010000142.1:0-4144 GCA_037968795.1 Ferruginibacter sp. | reverse complement strand
GCAATTCCAAAATATGATACGATTATTGTAGATCCTGGTCCGCAAACGATCAGCTTTCCAGCCATTGCAGACAGGTTATTTAAAAATAAAATTGTCGTTCCAGCAGCTACCAGTAGTGCAGGGTTACCCATAACCTACTCGGTTTCTACAGGAAATGCCACTGTATCTGGTGGAACAATTACACTCACAGGTGCTGGTATAGTTACCGTCACCGCTTCACAGGCGGGAGACGCTAATTATAATGCTGCCACACCTGTTGTGCAATCCTTCTGTGTGGGCATAGATTCTATAGGCCCGATCAGCGGAGCAGCACTTGCTTGTCCTAATACCTACACTTATACGATGCCCAAAATAGCCGGTGTGAATTATACCTGGACTTTGATGAGCGGAGGCACTATGATCACCAGTAATGACACTGCCTTTGTAACCTGGCAGGGTTCAGGCACCAATGTTTTAAAAGTAAAAGCTAATACAACATGTAATGCCAGCTTCAGTAATGAAGTGAGTAAGACAGTTACGATAGAAGCTAATGTTGTTCTCACTCCTGTAACTAATATGCTGCCCGCAGATGGAGCGCAAGGGAAGAGTTTGCCTTTGACACTCTCCTGGATACCAGGTCAAAATACAGAGTCATTTGATCTCTTTATATGGGACAGTGCATCTGCACAGCCTGCAACGCCGTACATTTCCAATATTACCACCATCTCTTTTACTATTCCTCAAAATGCTTTTGCCTATAATCAAAGCTATAAGTGGAGAATTGTTTCTAAAAACCCTTGTAGCCAATTGAGTGGCCCAATTCAAAGTTTCCGTTTGGTACCATTACCAGATCTTATCGTGAGCAATGTGCAGGCACCTACAAATGCAATATCCGGTCAAACCATTAGCATCAACTGGACGGTTAAAAATGATGGACCGGGTGCAACATTTACTAACGAGACCTGGGAAGACAAAGTGTATATGAGTTTTGATTCCATGCCAAACTTTAATATTCAAGCTGAGGTAAATCCTGGTGCCTGGTCTATAACAAATTTTCCGGTGCGTCCTCTACTCATTGCTACCCGTACAAATGTGTCGGCATTACAACCGGGTGAGCAATATAGTAACAGTGTGAACTTCACATTGCCTATCAACTACAGTTTGCCGATATATATTTATGTGGGCACTAATAATGGTTACTATGCGGTATTGGAAACCAATAAAACGAACAATTACAAGCGTGCACCCAATGTGACCAATATCACACTGGCTCCGGCACCAGATCTTAGAGTGGACTCTATGTTTACACCTAATACTGTCTTTAGCGGCAGTACTATAAACGTTGCATATAAAGTAAAAAACTATGGTGTGCTGACACCTGCTGGCAGCAGTTGGGGAGACCAGATATATTTATCTCAAAGTTTCTTGTTTGACAGTGCCAATGCGATCAAACTTAATTTCCCAAAATCGGATGGTTCCTATTATCCATATACTGTCATGGCTTTGGCAGCAATAAATACCCAACTGCAATCTGATAGTTCCTACTATAATAATATACCCGTCGTAATTCCTAATGGGATATTTGGACAATGGTTCATACATGTAAAAACTAATGATCGCAAAACTTTGTATGAGGGCTCATCATTTGGAAATAATGTGAACACCAATATAATACAGGTTTACCTTACTCCAACACCCCATCTGATTGTAAACAGTGTAACACTTCCTGTATCACAAGCAAGCACTACACAGCCTATCGGCTTAAATTGGGTAATCAAAAACACCGGATTTACAGATAATTTTGAAAAAAACCAGGGACATAATCTGGTAACTCCATTATTTTTATGCGGTTGTTCAACCGGTGGAACTCCAGGATCAAGTTGCATCCCGCCAACATACTTCAGGGATGATCGATTACTGGGCAGCAGCTATTGGCTTGATCGTGTATATATAAGTCAGGATTCTACAGGATTGAATCTGGCAAATGCACAATTACTCTACACATATAAAAACGGTATACAGGAATACCAGGGAGTGCTTTATCAAAATCTAAGTCAATGTGGGTATGCTCCACCGGGAGAAAGAAATACAGCAACTGCCTTGTTGCCCAACAGAAGTTTTAATAATTCTGCAAACTTTAATGTTCCTAATAATCTTGAATCGGGCACATACTATTTATATCTGTACACCAATGCAACAAAAACTGTTTTTGAATATCCTGGAACTGATGAAATTAAAAGAAGTGGCCCGATTGTAATTAGCCGACCAGATGTAATTATTTCTACCATTTCTACACCTGCTAATGCAATAGCCGGTCAGCCTATCACGATTAACTACAGTATAGGAAATAATGGGCCAGGCAATGTGTTCAACGCTGCAAGACAAGACAAGATATATATGAGTAACAGTCCGGTCTTCAGTACTTCTGCTACATTAATATCTACAAAGTCTTACACTGAGAATGTAATTACTGGCTCTCCTGTACCACATAGTTTCAATTATACCATTGCGCCAGCACAATCAGGAACGAAATACTTTTTTGTAAAAACCAATACTACTTATTCATTTGCAGAAACGGATACTACCAACAATTTGAGTATTGCTTCAGCAACGAATTTTGCAGTGCCTGCACCGGTTGATCTCATTGTTTCTGCCATCAATACAGCAGATACCGTAAGGGCCGGGTTACCATCATTGCTTGCATATACTATTACTAACAATGGAACAGGTGCTGCGATAGGCACTGCTATAGATAGCGTTTATGTAAGTTGCTCTCCCACATTTAGTACTTCAACAGCATTCTTAATTGGAACTAAAACAAAAAATAGAAATATTGCGGCAGGAGCTGCTGTTACGGATACACTTTATTCTACCATAGATCTCTCTTACCGGCTAAGCAGTTGTTTCCCCAATGATGAATTTAATACTGCCTATTTCTTTGTAAAAACAAATGCCAATAAAGGGGTCTATGAAGCTGGAGATACCTTGAATAATATGATGGGTAGTAGCACCAAGACTTTGAAAAATATACTGATCGACCTGACTGTCATTGATGTAAATGCCCCAGCCAGCGCCATTGTAGGCAGGTCTTATGCGGTGTCCTGGAAAGACCTCAACATTGCACAGCTCCCATATTTAGGAAATAGCCCCAGAACAGACTCTGTATACGTATCTACTGATTCAGTCTTTAATGCTAACGCTAAAGGATTAGCTGGTATATCAAGCAGCAGTGTTCCTTATCCTAATATTCCAGTTAATCATTCTATTGTGCGGAACTTCATCAATGTACCTACAGGAAATTATTACATCTTGGTAAGAACGAATACAAATGATATATCTTATCCATATTCGCAGACCTATGCTGAAAGAAACTTTTCTAATAATCTCAATCTTTTACGTAATCCTGATGGATCAGCAAAATTGGTATCGGTTGTGAAAAACCCGTTGCCAGACCTCACAGATTCTATAATAAGTTATCCTACTTCGGCTTCTCCGGGGCAGCCGATAACGGTTATTCATAAGATCAGCAATAAAGGCCAAGGAGAATCCTATCCTGAATATTTTAAGACAAGACTATACCTGTCTAATGACCAGTCAGGAATAGATAATGCTGCTGCTTTACAAAACGATAAAATAAAGTATGCCCAGATACCAGCGGGTGGATTTATATACGATACCATCACGGCATTTTTGCCCGCTACCCTTGAAGCTAAAAATTATAGTCTGGTCGCCTTTGTAGACAAACCAAATGATATTGTGGAGGATAATGAATTGAACAACTATAGCTCAGTTTACATAAACGTTTTCCGCCCGGACCCTGTAGACCTCATTGTGCAAACCGTGCAGGTTGCTGATACTGCCTTGCTTGGCTATGGATTGAATGCTTTAGAATGGACGGTAAAAAACAATTCAGGTAATACCGCGCTGGGCTATAGTGCTGATGGTATATATCTTTCTACTTCTGCAACCTACGATAGCACTTCAAAACTGATGGGCATCAAAACAAAAAATATCAATATGCCTGCATTAGCATTAGATACGCTTACGGCAGGACCTAATGTAACCGGGCTCACAGAAGGCAATTACTACTTGCATATAAATACAGATCTCACGAACAGTATTCCGGAAACGAATGAAACAAATAATACAATAACGGCTTCTAACA
>JBBKWE010000141.1:0-4588 GCA_037968795.1 Ferruginibacter sp. | reverse complement strand
CATTTATTTAGTTTTATGCTTGTAATATATTAGGCCTCCCCTCCGTCTCTACGGAAACTCCGCGCTAAAACGTACGAATTATTCGTACACGACTTCAAAAATAGTGATAAAATAGTTGTGGTGAATTTTTCGAGCCGCCACAAATAGCCACTTCTTCAACTTTATGCTATACTTTTATAAATTCCCAGTATTTGCGGCGATTATAGGCATGATCCTTACTCTGCTGTGCAGCTTTATTCAATATTGGGTAAGAAATGAAAGCTATTCTAAAGACAACAACCATTGCTACTGTTTGCTGCCAACCTAATAGCGGCGGCATTCTTTAATTGCTCCGCTCTCCTTTTGATATCCGGATAGAATCCGGCAAAAATTTCGTTGGGTGTTGCGCCATTCAAGCTATCGTGAGGCATGGTATTATATTCTCCCACAAAATGCGGCAATTTAAGCCTAAGTGCTTCGTAGCTGCTAAACCCCCCCACTGGCAAGTGTTCCGCTTTAGCGGCTCACTTGATGCCACGCTAAATTTTCACTCTGGCGCCAGTGTTCTGCTTTAGCAACTCACCGGATGCCACAATCAATTGCCATTGAAATAGGACAGCCTCCATCAGACCAAAGCTTGCCTTCAAACCTTATTATCTTCTCAAAACCTAAACCTCACAAACGCTTCCATAGCCTCATACTGTGTAAGGCCGAGGCGAGCATATAAGTTGGCGGTTTGTTTGTTTCTTTCCTCTGCCCTTTGCCAAAATTCCCTGTTGTCGCTGCCTTGGAAGGGTATCATATCTTTTTGGGATTGGTGTATAAAAATGCCATGCTTCTTCTGCTGCACTTGATCTGGGCTCATAGGTATGGCCATTTCTATTTCTTCTATATTCCATTCTTGCCATGCGCCTTTGTATAGCCACATCCAACAATCGTTTAGCCACTCGTCGCCTTCATGTTTTATTTGTTTCAGAGCGGCAAATACGGCTTCGAGGCACACCTTGTGCGTGCCGTGTGGGTCAGCCAAATCCCCTGCGCAAAATATCTGCTGCGGCTTTATTTCCCTCAGCAATGCTATAGTCGCATCTACATCTGCCGCACCAAGCGGTGCTTTTTGTATGGTCCCAGTTTCATAAAAAGGCAGATTCTGAAAGTGGATATTCTCTTCTTTTATCCCCACATACCTGCAAGTAGCTTTTGCCTCGCATCTGCGAATCAAACCTTTAATAGCACGAATGTCAGCTGAATCGTAATCATCATCTTTTTTTTGAGCCAGGTAATTTTTCACTTCTGTAAATTTCTCGCTTGCCCTTTTTGTATCTAGCCCCACAATCTCTTCAAAGCCTACAGCAAAATCTATAAAACGGGTAACAAACTCATCTGTAACTGCGATATTTCCAGAAGTTTGGTAGGCCACGTGTACATCGTGCCTCTGCTGGTGCAGGCGCAGGAAAGTGCCTCCCATGCTTATGATGTCATCATCAGGGTGCGGCGAAAATATCAGCACCTTTTTAGGAAAGGGTACAGAGCGCTCCGGGTGGTTAGGCAATATTACATTGGGTTTACCGCCGGGCCAGCCCGTTATAGAATCCCGAAGCATATAGTAAACCTGTAAATTAATTTCATACACATCACCCATTTCTACGAGTAAGTCTCCCAGTCCATATTCATTGTAATCTGCTAGGGTAAGGGATAATATAGGTTTACCACAATCAAGCGACATATTCACAACTGCTTTCTTTATAATCGCAGCTGTCCACTCGCACTCACCCGTAAGCCATGGCGATTTATTTCTTGTAAGCTCCAGGCTAGCGGCATTGTCTAGTACAAATGTGCAATCAGCATGATGCTGCAGAATACTCGCAGGTATCATTTCAGTTGCATAACCCTCTACCGCTTTTTGAACGACAGGAGATTTACGAGAACCCCAGGCCATTAAAATTATTTTTTTAGCTTTTAAAATCGTACTCATTCCTACAGTGATAGCCATACGAGGCACCTGGGAAATGTTAGCAAACTCATACGTATTTGCAATCCTCGTAGAATTTTCCAGGTTTACCAGTCTTGTTTTAGAATATATACCAGAGCCCGGTTCATTAAAACCAATGTGCCCGTTTGTACCTATGCCTAGTATCTGTAAGTCTATACCACCGGCGGCTTCTATAGCATCTTCGTATGCTTTACATTTTGCTTTTACATCTTCTTTTTGCAAGCTCCCATCTGGTATATGTACGTTTGCCGGGTCTATATCTATATGATTAAATAGATGGCGGTACATAAAATTATGATAGCTCTGCACTGCCGATTTTGCCAGCGGGTAATATTCATCCAGATTAAAAGTAATCACATTTTTAAACGACAAAGCTTCTTCCCTGTGCATACGTACAAGCTCTGCATACAAGGCAATAGGCGTAGAACCCGTAGCTAATCCCAGCACGACTTTTTGGTTGCTGTTCTGTTTTGCCTTTATCAGTTCTGCAATTTTAGTGGCCACGTATGTAGTCCCTTGTTTTGAATCAGAAAAGATTTCGCAGACAATTTTTTCAAAGCTATCTGTCAGGTCTATATTATTGACTTTTTGGTCAATGTCTTTATTTTTTAGTTTTGGGGTCATTGTTTTTTATCAATAGTGTCCTAAGCATTTCAATTAATAATTGAAGTTATTGCTTTTACTGATTTGTAGCTGCTTGTATTGCCTTTTTTTAAAATAGAATCCGTTGCATAGGATTTGATCCGCTGTCTAGCCTCCCGGCCAACGACGTTTAATACATCCCATAAAAAAAACCACGACCGTTTCCCAGTCGTGGTTTTCTATAATAAGCCGCCTGACACAAAACGTCACAGGCAAAATCATTTATCTATTCTCCTGCAATTTTAAGTGTAGTTATTATTTGTCCGTAAACTTTCTGCAAAAGTTCAAGTTCGCCAATGTTTGTCAAGATAATAAAACAACTTGTATCGAAAATAATTGTCTTATGCATTAGCGACATCTCTTGATAAATCAGGTGCGGGAAAATTGAATATAGAAACGCCGTAGCTACCCAATAATTCGGCAAATGTCCGCTTTGTCAAGCTTGCAACTTCTGCAGCTTGTCCAAGTGAAAGTTTACCTTGTTCGTAAAGACGGGTCGAAACAAGCATTGCACGGTCTCGGTTATCCACATCTAAAGAGTCTGGTACATTAAGAGTCAATGTTTTCATAACCCAAATATAATATTTTTCAAGGTCTGCTCAAAGTTTTAAAGTGTTTGTGCACGATTTCATACAACAGCGTGTCATCAGTACAAAATGATTTTTTCCGCCGTCTGCCCTCCCGGCCAACGGCGTTTAATACATCCCATAAAAAAAACCACTACCGTTTCCCAGTCGTGGTTTTCTATAATAAGCCTACTGACACAAATCGTCACAGGTAAAAATTTCTGATCGGCGGGTGTCCTCACCCACCGAAAAAAAACCTACAATCAATCGATTGTAGGTTTTAAATGAAATTTCAGAATTCTATTTACTCAAATCCCTTATCTATATAAGTCTGTATAGCCTCTCCTTTTTCCTTTCCTAGTTTAGCTAAGGGTCCTTTAAAGGCAGGATCAGTAAACTGATGGTACTCAGAAGGAATTATATTTCTAAAACGCATTACGTAATCTATCCCTTTCTTTAGCTTAGCCACGTCGCTTACCTTAGAAAGGTAAGTTATAAACTTGCCTACTGTCGCTATCTTTCCTTGGCTAGGTGGCGCCTGGTCAAAGTTAATAGCGATCACATCAAAGTCTGCTTCTGTACCATTCTTCATTAAGATATCAGAAATAGCTTCGCCAAGAGCACCTTTAGCGTCACTGCTATATTTTTTCGCTATTGTGTAAGCATTGTTCTCGTCTAGTGCGATAAGGCCTTTTAGTCCTGCACCTGCTACGCTGTAAGAAGAATCATTCACCGCAGTTTTAAAAATAGGAAGGTATTCTACACTGCCATTATTGGCCAGGAAGCTTATAGCCGCAGCTTTAGTTTTATTATCCTTGTCGTAGCGGGCTATGTTTAGCATACTTTCCAATACAACCTTGTCTGATTTGTAGGGAGTTTCTGCCAGTAAACCTATCGTCATACGGCGAATGCCGGCAAATTTATCATTTAAACCCTTTGCTAGTTCTGGCATATTTTTCTCTGCAAAAAATTCCAATGCCTCTCTTCTGTCAATATAGTTTTTTGCATTCTCAAATTGCACTTTGTAGTTAGCTTCTGTTTTATCATCTGCCTTCTCTGCTAGTAGAATCTTCTCTGCATCTACATTTATAAGCTCTGGCTTGGAAGTAGCTTTAAAGTAGAAGGTGTCTGCCTCATTTTGCAGCCATACATTATATCGCTCTGGCTTGCCATTATTGTATACATCTATAGCTACAGGTAGTTTAAAAATTCCTGCATCTTCCTGCACTTGCTTTACGATTACCTCTGCTGTATTAGGAATGCCAGGTATGTCGTAGTTGTAAGTAATGTCTAGTTTTGGGTGACCATTGCCATAGTACCATTGGTTCCAGAACCAGTTCATATCCTTACCGGTAGTTTCCTCAAAAGCAAGACGAAGTTGTCCCGCCTCACCGGCTTTAAATTTATT
>JBBKWE010000140.1:0-5785 GCA_037968795.1 Ferruginibacter sp. | reverse complement strand
AAGCGTGGGTATAGAAGATGCAGAGGATCTTATTGAAGATTTGCGCAAGGCAATACAGGGATAAGAAACCTTAGGTTTTATGTTTTTAAATTATGAAAGGTATGCAGGGATTTTAGTCTTTGTATACCTTTTTGCCTTTCAGACTTAGTGGCAATAATCTCTGAAAAGAGTAATTCCCAATGCATATACTCTATTTTAATAACAGAAGCTGCTTTTTTTAACCAGCCCTTAAGGCATCAACCTACTTATTCCCACTGTATTTTGGTACTTTTGTTGCCATTTTCTAACATAAAGATATGATGCGATTCTTTTTATTCTTTTCGGCCTTTATTTTTTTCCTCGGTTTTGGAGCAAGTGCTTATCAGATCAGTTTCAAAAGCAATGTTACCTACGGTAAAGCCTACCTTGTCTATTATTCTGGAAGTAATCTTGTTTTACAAGACTCCGCTGTAATTACACCCAGCGGGGCTGCTATTTTTAAGACAGATAAAAAACTTCCCGGCGGCATTTATTCCATCGTTTATGGTAACAACCGGTATAGTTCAGATTTTCTTATAGATACTACTCAGTCACCCAGCATTATAGCAGATACCACTGCTCTAAGCAAAACGACAATAGAAGGCAGTGCAGAAAATGTCTTGTTCCAATCCTATCAAAACTATGTAGCTAAGCAGGGTAAACTGCTCAATGATGCCCGCAAAGCCTTCGACCAGGCAAAAACAAAAAAAGACAGTACAGAAAAAGAAGCAGTTTATAATAATTTAAGTAAAGAATTAGATGCTTTCCGGGCAAAGATCATTCAGGAAAATTCTTCTTCTATGATGGCAATGCTGTTGCGAGCTATGAAAGACCCTGCGCTTCCTCCAATGGCACCAAAAACTATAGAGGACTCCATAGCAAATTATCAGTTCTATAAAAAGCATTACTGGGATAATATCTCTTTCTCTGATGATAGAATAGTGCGAACCCCATTTTTTCTGCCAAAGTTGGAAAACTATTACAGGGAAGTAATGCCGCAGTCGCAACCCGATACCATTATTAAAGACATTGACTATAAATTACTCCTTGCCCGCACCTCACCGGAGATGTATAAGTATCTGCTCAACTGGTTTACGGATGAGTATTTCAATCCTAAATATATGGGACAGGATGCCATTTTTGTTCACCTTTTTCAGAAGTACCACAATCAGGGAGTGAGCAAGTGGCTGAGTGATAAGCAGCAAGAAACAATAAGAGACAGAGCTTATATGCAGATGGCTAATCAAATAGGCGTGCAAGCAGCCAACCTACAGATGCTAACTTCTAAAAAAGACACCGTAAACCTATATGATATAGAAGCAAATTACACCTTGCTTCTTTTCTGGGATCCTACTTGCGGTCACTGTAAAACAGAACTTCCCAGAATAGATTCTATGTACCGTGCCAGCTGGAAAGCAAAAGGGGTGAAAATATTTGCAGTACTTAATGAGGCCATTACGCCACTATGGGAAGATTATATTAAAGAGCATAATATTTCAGATTGGATACACGTGTATCAGCCACGAGAAATGGCAGAGGCAGAAAAAGTAGCAGCAGTACCAGGATACAGGCAATTGTTTGATGTAACCATGACACCTACGCTACTTCTGCTAGACAAAGACAAGCGTATTATAGCTAAGAAACTAACTTTTTTGCAGATGGATGACCTGCTCACTGTAAAAGAAAACATACAATAACAATAGTTTTTCCCTTTCATTATGAAGAAGATTTTTACACTTATTATGCTGGCTGCAATAGCCGGTACAGGGTATAGCCAGACTCTATTTACTTATGGTAAAAAAGCTGTGAGCAAGGAGGAGTTTCTCAATGCCTTTAACAGGAACAATAATAACGGTAACGATAGAAAAGCGTCTGTAAATGCTTATTTGGAGTTGTATAAAAAATATAAGTTGAAAGTGCAGGCTGCAGAAGATAAGCAGATAGATACTTTGCCGCAGATAAAATCTGATATAGAATCTTTTCGCTACCAGATCATGGATAGGTATCTTACAGATGCAGACCGTATAAAACAAATAGAGAAAACAGCCTGGGAGCGCAGCCAGAAGGACTTGCACGTATATCATACTATAGTAAGAAGCGAAACGGGAGCAGAAGCCGAAGCAGAGCAAAAAGCAAATGCTCTGTATGCTGACTTATCCAAAGCCGAAAAAAACAGTATTGCAAATCTTACTGACCTTGGCTATCTCACAGTATTTTCATTGCCCTATAACTATGAAGATATTATCTACTCCTTACAAGAAGGCGAAGTAAGCAAACCTTATTATAGCAAAGGTAAATGGCACATTTTTAAAGTGACCGAAAGCAGGCCAGGAGTGGGTACATGGCAGGTGTCACAAATATTATTTGCTTTGCCGCCAGCACCAGATGCTGCTACGCAGCAAAATACTTTGCAAAAAGCAAAAGCAGTCCATCAGGAGTTAAAGAAAGGGGCCTCTTTTGAGGAGATGGTCAGTAAGTATAGCAACGACATTGCTACCACTTCTCTCGGTGGTAAGCTGGGAGAATTTGGCACAGGCAAGTATAAAGCAGATTTTGAAGGTCCCGTATTTGCGCTCAAAACGAATGGTGCTATAACTGAACCCTTTCTCACCGCGGCTGGCTACCATATTGTGAGAAGAGATTCTGTAATACTGCCCTACAAAGAATTTACTGACCCCTATGGCAAATATTGGTTAGAGCAAAAGTTGCAAAGAGATGATCGCTTGCAGCACGAAAAGAATAGGTATAAAAAAGAAATTGTAAGCACCGTTTTTTTTAAGAAAACCAGTCCTAAGACTATAGAAGCAATAGTAGGTGAAGCCAAGGCAAATTTTAAGAATAATACTACTGGTAATGTTGCCTCTTATGAAATAGGGAAGTTTAAGAACGGAAAGGCTCTTTCTTTCCAGGATTTTTACAACCACTATGGCCAGTATGTAGATGCCAATGGCTCTGAAAAAATCAGCGATGAAATCTGGAATGATTATGTAACAACCGCCAGTGTAGCACACTATAAGGAATATTTGCAAGACTATAATACAGAGTTTTATTACCAATTAAAAGAATTTAGAGATGGCAATCTTTTGTTTGAAATAATGGAACAGAAGGTATGGGGCGTAGCCGGTAAGGATGAAAAAGCTCTACAGAATTTTTATGATAAGAAGCCTGAGGACTACGTGTGGGACAAAAGTGCTCTTGTAGAAATATTTAACTGCGCCGATAAAGCCACAGCAGAAACCGCAATGCAAAAGTCTAAGCAAGGAATTTCTTTTAATGAAATAGCCAAAGCCAGCGAAGGCAATGTGCATGCAGATAGCGGACGATACGAACTTACTCAAATAATGAGTGAGGACTATAAGCAGGAACCAAAAGAAAACGGGTATTCTGAGATCGTAAATAACAGAGATCAAACCTATGCTTTCGTCCATTATTTAAAACTATATCCTGCCGGTGAACGTCGCCAGTTTAAAGATGCCCGGGGAGAAGTGGTGAGCAAATACCAGGATAAGATAGAAGAAGAATGGATAAAAGAGGTGGAAGCGAAATACCCTATAAAAGTATATGAAGCGGTGCTGAAGAGTATAATGCAGTAAAGAGTGCAAGCTGGTAAAGCATTAATATATACTTAGTGGGGAAAGGGAGAATTATCATCTGCAAAAAATAAATTTTGTAGTAAATTTTTGATTCGAATCGCGCTGCAATGTGCCGTAGTTGCAATTAATTATTTCATAAATCAATTAGAAAACTATCTGGAAAATCCCATTTCCAAAATCCCTTTAGTTTTATTATATTTTATTGTGCAATTTTGCGCAAAATAACTAGTCGTTTTACTTTAATCTCACCAACCAAAAGTGTCCGTTTTTAATCAAGCAAGAAAGAATGTA
Organism: Ferruginibacter sp.; assembly: GCA_037968795.1. GTDB lineage: Bacteria > Bacteroidota > Bacteroidia > Chitinophagales > Chitinophagaceae > Ferruginibacter. The sequence continues at coordinate 1,883 of JBBKWE010000140.1, read as the reverse complement.
GTACGTGTAATATTCGGAGCTATGTTCTTTATTATCATTTTGCGACTTCTGGCTCTTCAGCTATTTTCTGATGATTATAAGCTTATGGCCGAAAACCAGGGTGTTTTTCGAAAGGTGATTTACCCGGACAGGGGTATGGTTTTCGACCGAAATGGTAAGGCTTACTTAAAGAATACAGTCATCTATGACCTTATGATTATCCCTGGTAAAATAAGAGGTACAGATACTGCCCTAATAAAGAATATTCTCGAAATAGACAGTGCAGAATTCAAAGAGAGATTGCTTACGGCTATTATAAAAAATACAAGTAACAGGGCTTCCGTTTTTGAGCCACTTTTGTCGCAGGATAAAATGGCCAAAATTAATGAAAACCTGTATAAGCTGGCGCCAGGGTATTACTTGCAAGAACGGCCTGTGAGAGACTATCCTTTTGCTGCAGCAGGAAACCTGCTGGGCTACCTTGCAGAGGTAGATAGTAATTACCTAAAAAAGCATGAAGGAGAGGGCTATGTAGGCGGCGATTATGCAGGTATGACCGGGCTGGAGCGTAGTTATGAGAAACCACTCATGGGTCAGCGGGGGATAGAATACTGGAAAAAAGATAATAAAGGAAGACTAACCGAGCGTTGGGAAAGTGGAAAATATGATACGACCTCAGTTGCCGGAGATAATCTTTATACTTCCATTGACATAGACCTGCAGGTTTTCGGGGAGAAATTGATGGCTAATAAACTTGGTAGTATAGTAGCCATTAATCCAAAAACAGGTGGTATACTCGCCATGGTAAGTGCGCCCACTTATGACCCTTCTATCCTTACTGGTAGTGAGCGAAGAAAGAACTGGTCTAGCTTATTTTTAAACCCGGCAAAACCACTTATTAATCGTACAGTAAATGCAGCTTATTCTCCTGGTTCTACTTTTAAAACCTTGCAGGCACTAGTAGGTTTACACGAAGGGGTTATTGATACAAAGTTTACAATTTCCTGTAGCGGTGCTTTCTATGGTTGCGGCAGTGGCAGGCCAATGCGCTGCCTGGATTACGGTACATTTGATTTTAGAAATGCGATTCGCCTGAGCGACAATACCTACTTTGCTACAGTTATGCAAAAGGTGATAAATAATCCTAAATATGCAAATATAGAGGAGAGTCTTGCTGCCTGGGATGAATATATGTACGCCTTTGGGTTAGGCAAAAAACTTGGGGTAGATGTGCCCACGGAAAGAGCCGGAGATATACCTACTCCTGCGCTCTTTAATAAAATATATGGGAAAGGCAAATGGAACTACTGCACCTTTCGAAGTGTAAGTATAGGGCAGGGCGAGGTAAATACGACGCCATTACAAGTAGCTAATGAAATGGCTTTCCTGGCCAATAAGGGTTGGTATTATACACCGCATGTGGTAGACAGCATTGAAGGTGGCGATCGTTTCGATCTTTTGAGTAAGTATAAAATAAAACACAATACGCTTAACATTGCAGACAGTGCATATGAAGCTGTACACGATGGTATGCAAGGTGTGGTAGACAATGGAACAGGAGTAGGAGCCCGGGTAAAAGGGGTTGTCGTATGTGGTAAAACGGGAACAGTGGAAAATTACTCTCATGGTATTAAACAACCTAACCATACTTTCTTCTGTGCTTTTGCGCCCAGGGATAATCCGCAGATTGCTATAATGTGCGTGGTGGAAAACAGTGGTCGCTTCGGAGGCACTTATTCTGCGCCTATGGTGGGTATGATGATAGAAAAATATCTTAATGACACCCTAGACAAAGCAAGAATGGCTCAGGCAGATAGAATGAGTGACCTCAATCTAATACCAGCCCGTATAAACATTGAACTTCGCAGACAGGATAGTGCACGGCATAGTGGGGATTCTGCTTA
>JBBKWE010000139.1:0-4500 GCA_037968795.1 Ferruginibacter sp. | reverse complement strand
CAACTTACACAGGAGAAAACGTAACAGATTTCATAAACTCATACGTTGATAACGAACAGAAAAAGGTTGACAGTTATCAACTTATTGAGCTAATGCAAGAATGGTCTGACTCTGAACCTAAAATGTGGGGATCGAGCATAATTGGTTTTGGTAATTATCATTATAAATATGCAAGCGGACACGAAGGAGATGCACCAGTTTTAGCATTTTCGCCAAGAAAACCGGCACTTACGCTTTACGTATATTCTGACACTGATAGAAGTAAATTAGTATTAGAAGACCTCGGCAAATTCAAAATGAGTAAAGCTTGCATCTATGTAAAAAAGCTTTCCGACATTAACATAACAGCCTTGAAAGAACTCTGCATAGAATCAATTAAATACATCAGTGAGCACAATGAATGTTCTTGTAGAGCAAAATAAGTAATAACCATTCTGCAGATTCGCAGCACAGCCAAGGTTTATATCCTCACTACTTTTTTGCTAGCCAAAATGAATAAGAAATTCAGCACTGATAAATTATTTTCAAAAGCCACTTGACAAGCCAGAGAGGATAAGTTTTTATAAAAAGAGCTAACTTTATGGTATAACAAATAACGATGAATAATTTACTAAAGAGAATTACGATTAATTCAGATATATGTCACGGTAAACCTACAATTAGAAATATGCGTTATCCCGTCGAAATGATACTTGACTTGCTATCTGCCGGGATGTCAAATGACGAAATAATTTCCGACTATCCTGCCTTAGAAAATGAGGATATTATGGCTTGTCTTGCTTATGCTTCGAGATTAACAAAAGTTAAATCAATACATAAAGTTGTTGCATGAGATTTCTTGTAGACGCTCAATTACCATACAGCCTTAAAATATTTCTTTCCGGTGTTGGACATGATGTTATCCATACTGATGATTTAGAAGACAGAGAAAGAACAAGCGATAATGAAATTCGAGAGGTTTCAGAAGATCAAAATCGTATCGTAATTACCAAAGATTCTGACTTCGTTGATTCCTTTTATGTACAAGGTATTCCAAAGAAACTCCTGCTTATTTCTACAGGCAATATTAAGAACAGCTTACTATTTTCATTATTTACTAATAACATTGATAAGATTATTATTCTATTTGAAACAAACGATTTAGTGGAGATGGATAATGAAGATATTATTGCACACGAATGAAATAACTTCAATAACTAAGGTTATGTGTTGCCTAAAGGCTAGATATAAAGTGCATGTAGAAACCCGAACTAAGAAACTGGACAGGGTCCACCTGCGGGCTAGCTGGTGCCAGTGTGGCAACAATATCTGCGGTTTACAGGCAACACCCGCTCATTGATCGCTTAATACATTGAAACTAATGGGCAAAAAAAAATATCCAAACAATTACAGATTAGGAATATTTTATTTCAATCCAAAAGATAAAAGAATATTTGTTCCATACAAAAGTCGAAAATATGCCTGGCGTTGCAACTTTGCTAATCCTTATTCTGTGCTTGCCTTTGCAGGAATATTTTTGGCGATTGTGTTACTACTTATCTTAGTGATCTTTATTTAAGTCTGACATAACAGCTTTATATCAGATTTTCGAATATAAATTGGGACCAACTACAATGTTCATCGGATGAGCCGATTCCTTGCAACTTTCCTCTAAATCCGCAACTAACTTTACTATCCCCCCCTTGTTTATTCAATCCCTTTACTATATCTTTTCACTTCATTAATATAAATCAATCACGATGATCACAGCATATATATTCCCGGGGCAAGGTGCGCAGTTTAGCGGCATGGGCAAGAATCTTTACGACAATAATAGTGAGGCAAGAAAACTTATTCATGAAGCCGATGATATTCTGGGTTTCAAAATATCGGAGACCATGTTTACGGGTACAGATGAAGACTTACGAGCGACAAATATTACACAACCTGCCATTTTTATTCACTCTGTTGCAGCTTACAGATCATTAGGATTGGTAGAGCCATCTATGGTAGCGGGGCACTCTCTGGGAGAGTTTTCGGCGCTGGTAGCCAATGGGACACTTGCTTTCAAGGATGCACTGCAGCTGGTTTCGCTACGGGCTAAAGCCATGCAGGCAGCTTGTGAAGCAGTGCCGGGCACAATGGCGGCTGTACTTGGCTTAGAAAACGAAAAAGTAGAAGCAATTTGCAAGCAGGTAAATGGCGATAGCGGTCATATTGTAGTTGCCGCAAATTATAATTGCCCGGGACAGCTTGTAATAAGTGGTAGCCTGGCAGGAGTAGAACAAGCTTGTACTGCTTTAAAGGAGGCGGGAGCAAAGAGAGCCATGCTACTGCCTGTGGGCGGTGCTTTTCACTCGCCACTTATGTCGCCGGCAGAAGCAGAATTGAAAATAGCTATAGAAAATACAACATTTAATTTCCCTACCTGCCCGGTGTATCAAAACGTGCTGGCAAAAGCGGTATCTGACCCTAACGAAATAAAAGCAAACCTTGTAGCGCAACTAACAAGTCCGGTAAAATGGGAGCAATGCGTAGAAGCTATGATAACAGACGGCGCTGAGAAATTTGTAGAATGCGGTCCCGGTAAAGTGCTCCAGGGTCTGGTGACCAAAGTATACAAAGAAGCGGTGGTAAGTGGTGTAAATTAGATTTTTGATTGCAATCCTGCATTTACAAATCAACACTACAATTTTAAAATGAAAATAGAATGAAGAATCCCTGCAAAGGAAAATTATTCACAATTATTACCTCCCTGCTTGCGGTGATTTTTATAATTTTCTCTTGTCAAAAAGAATTTGTACTACCAGAGAAGCAACTTAGTATAACCTCCTTTAGCCCAACAACAGCACAAATTGGTGATACCATTACTGTAAGGGGAAGTGGTTTTGGCCTTCCTTTTTCTACCAATACCATTTCTCAAACTAACATTTCGCAATTCATCATTAGTGGGAGTGACAGCATGCTGCGATTTATAGTTAGTGCTGGTACAACTACGGGTACTTTTACGATAAATAAAAGCGGCCAATCAGCGACTTCCCCTTCTCCCTTGCAGATCACAAGTACTGTATTGCCAGAAATTGTGATAACGAGTTTTTTTAATACCATGGTGAAAATTGGAGACACTGTGACTGTTACCGGCAGAGGCTTTGGCACCCTACTCACAGCCCCAATACTTAAAGTAGGAAATACGATAGAAGAGATTTTAACGATAAGTGATACGCTACTCCGCTTTTGGGTTTTACCGGGCACCACTACAGATATTTTTACAATAACAAGGGCGGGGGGCACAGGAGTGAGCCCGGGTGTGCTTACCGTAATGACGCCTCCTGCAGGACCCTGGCTGCAAAAAGTAGATTTCCCGGAAGCCTCTGCTTCTCCGGCCGGCAACTATATACCTGCCACAGGTGTGAGTGTGGGCAATAGAGGTTTTATTTATAGAGCTAACCGATTGTTTGAATTTGTACCTGCAACAAACAGCTGGACAGAACTCAACCGTAGACCTGCTACAGGCACGAACGGTTTTTCCTCTTCCAGCGGATTTTCTATTGGCAATGTTTTATACTTTACCGTTACTAATGTCTACGATGGACAAGATGTAGTACAATTATGGTCTTACGATCTGGCAACAAATTCCTGGGCAAAAAAAGCAGATTTACCAGGTGTGCAGCGTATTGCTCCCTTCTCTTTTGCACTCAATGGTAAGGGATACATAGGAGGCGGCAGAACACAAGCAGGTACTATGCTGAAAGATGTGTACAGGTATGATCCCACAACAGATTCCTACTTACGAATTACGGACTATCCCGGAAGCTATACAGTAGGCATCTCTGGTCTTACAGATGGGCTGCATGGTTATTTGTTAGATGCTGGCCCCGGCAATCCTTCAGCTCCTACAGCCTCTGCGGGCACCGGTAAGTTTTACCAATTTAAGGATACAACAAATACCTGGACTGCAATGGCAAATATGCCACTTGTAGGTAGTACGGTTATGAGTGCAGCCGGATTTAGCACAGGGGGAAGGATATTCTTTAAGGCTTCTTATGCTGCCAATAACTCTACTTCTAACCCCAGGAATGATTTTCAAGAATATGTCCCTGCCAGCAATTCCTGGGTGCAGCGTGCAGATGCAGGTGGTGGACTAAGGTGGTTCGGTGCTGCATTTTCTATAAATGGTAAAGGTTATCTTACTTTAGGAACCCGATCGGCAATGGGTAGTTTTAAGGTAGATAGCTGGGAATACACTCCGCAGTAAAACTTTAATTGCTATCGCAAAAAAAACCTCGTGATAAAAGAAATTATTCGAACAACGACCGAAAACCCTGATTATAAAAAACTAGTGATAGAACTCGATAAAATACTGGCAATTTTAGACGGCGACGATCATGCATTCTACAACCAGTACAATCACAGTGATGTTATTCCTTACGCTTTGCTAGCCTACAATGAGCTGGGCGATTGTGTAGGCTGCGGCGCTCTTAAACCTTATAATGCCAGCACTATAGAACTGAAAAGAATGTT
>JBBKWE010000138.1:0-6186 GCA_037968795.1 Ferruginibacter sp. | reverse complement strand
GGATAGGCCGGTTTTATAAGGGCGTGATGTTCTTTCTATCTTAGCACGATTTCATTTTACTATCTGATTAATTCATGATTTTTTAATACTGAAGTCTATCCGAACCACATTTGATGGCGATCTGCTAATTAAGAATACTATAAATATATATTATTAACTTTAGCGAAGTATCATTTCGGCGGCGGAATTCTGTAGCGTACATCGCATTTTATGATGAGTATTTGACGCTTCCGCTTTTAAGAAAATATTGCTCTTAAGTTTTTCTGTTCAATATTAATATATAGACAATGGCCAAAACTACTTCTGATAAACTTGCAAATGCGATACCCTCTATTTTGGTAATATTAGATGGCAAAGCAATAGAAGCAAGTTATCAAATCGAATCAATAAAAGTAAATCACTTTATTAATCAGATTTCTACAGCAGAAATTGTACTTGTAGAGGAGGCAATAGGCTTGGGCAATTCTTTACTCATAGACGATAATGACTTTAATCCTGGAGTTGACGTCGAAATATCTGCAGGATATATGGGTAGAGAATTTCTCCCTATTTTTAAAGGCATTATCACCAAGCTCAGCTTGAAATCAGGTAGAAAAGGAAAAAGTACATTTAAGTTGGGCTGTAAGCATGAAGCGGTAAAAATGACCTATAAGCTTATGGATAGGTACTTTGAAGATAGTACAGATGATGATGCCATGAGCAGTGTTTTTTCTTATTACAACTTTGCTAGTAGTATTGGAAGTTGTGCAGAAGTAAATCCTATTATCTTTCAGAAAAAGAAGACCGACTGGGATTTTATTTTGTCCCGGGCACATTATAATGGCTTTGTAATAACGCAGGATGAGAATTTTAATCTCGTAATAGATAAGCCAAACTTAAATGCCGCTGCAGTTCTTACAGTAGAAGCTGGGATGGATATTTTCTCTTTTCAAGGTAGCTTGAGTGCAGAATTTCAGCCTTCTTCGGTGAAAGCATCAGCCTGGGATCCGCAAGACATTGACCTCCTAACAGCGGTTTCTACTGAGCCACAGATGAATTCGCAGGGTAATCTAGGAATAGGAGAGTTGGCAGAAATGCTCTCGCAGGAGGAGTTACATTTCGTAACCTCTACGCCTATGACTAGCGCTGCTTTGCAGCTATGGGCAAATAGTATCCTTTTACAAAAACGTTTAAGAGCTTTTAAAGGAGAAATTAAAATTCTGGGAAATAGCCTTGTAAAGACGGGTTCTATAATTGAACTGAGTGGTGTGGGTGATAGATTGAGTGGGATGGCATTCGTCACTAGTGTAGAGCATACATTAATAGAAGGCAAATGGTCCACAATAATAACATTTGGGCTTGACGAAGAACGTCCTGAAGAGGAAAGGCAGGGTAGAGATGCAGACAAAATGAACCAGTACTCTACCGCACAAGGACTTCAATTAGCAACGGTAAGAAAAATAGATCAGGATCCCGAAGGCCTTTATCGAATACAAGTGGAGATACCTTCTGCATCTGCGGAGCCAAATGTAACCTGGGCAAGGATGGCTCAATATTATGCTACCAGTAATTCCGGATTCTTTTTTCTGCCAGAGCTTGATGATGAAGTTGTTTTAGGCTTTTTAGAAAACGATTCCACATTTCCAATCATATTGGGCTCTTTATATAATGGTAAAAAGAGTGCGCCCTACGTAGCGGAAGAAGACAATAATATAAAAGCAATTGTGACGAGAAGTAATATGAAAATAGAATTTGATGAGGATAAAAAGGATATCACAATAAGCACGCCTGCAAATAATTTCTTAAAGCTAAGCGAAGATGGCAAATCAATAGAACTAAAAGATCAGAATGATAATAGTGTCTTGCTTTCTTCTGAGGGAATTACTCTTATTAGCGCTAATGATGTTACAATTTCTGGCAATGATATAAAAATATCCGCAAGTGGGAATCTAGAAATGGAAGCCTCGCAGCAGTTGAAAGCAGATGGAGGCGCTTCTGCCGCTCTGTCTGCCGCAGGACAAATTACTATTAATGGAGCACTTGTATCAATTAATTAATAAAAGAAAATATTATGGGAGCACCAGCCGCAAGAATAACAGATATGCATATCTGCCCGCTCACTGCGGCAGATGGCTATATATTGCCACATATTGGAGGACCTATTATAGGACCGGGAGAGCCTACCGTATTGATAGGCGGCCTGCCTGCAGCTGTTGTAGGTGATTCAGCAGTATGTGAAGGCGCTGTAGATAGTATTGTTCGTGGTTCTGCTACTGTATTAATAGGAGGAAGGCCAGCAGCTAGAATGGGGGATAGCACAGCGCATGGCGGTTCTATTGTCGTTGGTCTGCCTACTGTTTTAATAGGAGGATAAGCTATTGTTATTAAAGTTCTATTTCTTGTTATTGCTTTAGATTGCGGGAAATGCAAATTTCGATATCTCGATTAATGAATTTGTAAGTCGTTGCAAACCTGGCTGACTTTAAGTACTAGCTTTTCAGTAATATTTTTTGGTCAGCATTTTTTTATTATTTTATTTGAGAGAAAACATAAAATAATTCAGTAGCAATTTTCAGATTTCTTTCCATGTATTTTTCTGCTTGTATTGCTGTGTTGTCAAATGCTTTTGGGTCTTCAAAGGTTATAGGAATGCGCTTTTCTGCTCCTACAATAAAAGGGCATCCTCCATCAGCGTGTGAGCAAGTCATCACAGCTGCGAATTCAGACTTTGGGTTGAAATCGTCGTTTAGTTTTTTTGAAAAGCCAATGATAGGGTGGTCGTTATCAGCATATTTAATACTGTAAATCGGGTTGTTCCCTTCTGAAATTGTTTTGATTTCGAACCCTGAATTTTTCAAAGTTTCAGCAACCATAGAAAAAAGTGCCGTTGCCTCAGTTCCGCCAGAATAACAATACACATTCCTAATATTAAAATAGTGAGCCAGGGTTTGTGCCCAAACTTGTGATAAATGACTCCTTCGTGAATTGTGAGTGCAAATAAAATTGATTCTTATTTCTTGCTTGTTGGAGACTTTTGATTGAATAAAATCAACTAGCGGGTGTAAGACTGATTTACGGTCATCTGTAATAGTTTGAGGATTTAGCTCCTTAATCAGTTTTTCTATTCCTGGAAATAGGCTAGATTTTGTTGTTGTCATATTGGTCATTTATTTGCCTCGATTAAAAGAGTGTGGCTTTTTTTAACTGCAATCATTATTTTGACTTAAATCTTGATTATACTGATGTTTTCTCTATTTTTTTCTAGTTCTTACTCAGCATTATCTCCGTGATTGATTTGTCCAACCACAACTCATACCATTCTAAAAAATCTAGTTTTTCGTTCGTTTCAAAATATGGGTCTGGAAACAGACCATTTTGATTTACTCTGTCATCAACCCAAATATTCCCTTTTTCAATTCCATTTACTACTACATTAAAACTTACTCCACAGCCAAAATTAGAAATTCTTAACAGCCCGTTTACGAATTCGTTGGCGTAATAAGTTTTCCCCATTAGTTCGTCTATCTCATCATAGTTTTCATCAGTGAATTCTTCAAACTCCACATACCAGTGTTCGGTAAAAGGAAAGGGTTTAGATAAGTCAATAAGATTTTTATCGTCCTTATAATCGAGGTCTACATATTTTCCATTTTCGATAGGCTCCAGTCCGTAGTATGGTCCTGCTCCTCCATTTCCCAGCTGCTTCAAAAACTCTCTATATCCTTCTGCTAAGGTTATTCCGTTTTTACTTTCAAACTTTTGAAGGTCCTCTTCAGTTTTTGGTACGTTTAATTTATAATTATGGGTTTCCGCTCCAAAGATGCGAAAACTGCTATCTAAATTTTTGAGTTCAGATAGTTTATGTTTTATTCAATTAATTTTCTCTTGTATGGTCATTTTTCAGATGAGGCTTTTTACTCTACGCCTTCCCATAATTATCATCCCAATCTTTCACTTTTGGTTCACCCAGCATACCAAAACTTTTACCAACAATCATGGCTACAGTAGCATCGCCGGTTACATTAATAACGGTGCGGCACATATCTAATGGTCTGTCTACGGCAAATATCAAAGCTAAACCAATGGCCAATTTTTCTGCTGGCAAACCAATACTTTCTAAAACTATAACGAGCATAACCATACCCGCACCCGGTACGGCTGCTGAGCCTATTGAAGCTAGCGTAGCAGTGAGTACAATGGTAAGTTGAGCACCGAGTGTGAGGGGAAAATCTAACGCCTGGCATATGAAAACTGCCGCTACCGCCTGGTATAAACTTGTGCCGTCCATATTGATTGTAGCACCTACCGGGCATACAAAACTGGTGACTTCTTTTTCTACACCTAAGTGTTCCTCCACTCGCTCCATTGTTACTGGTAAAGTAGCTGCAGAGGAGGAAGTAGAAAAGGCAAGCAACTGGGCGGGGCTTATTCCTTTTAAGAAAAAGCCAGGAGACTTTTTCGTGTAAATTTTTACTGCGATCAGGTATATTACCACCATCAAAATCAATCCAAGCAATACGGTACCGGAGTACTGCAATAAATTTAATAGCAATGCCGGATCATCTGAGGTTACAATTACATTGGCCAGCAAAGCAAAAACGGCATACGGCGCTGTAAGCATAATTACGTCTACCATTTTAAGGATGACTTCATTGAGCCCATCAAAGAAATTATAAACGGTTTCGGCCTTCTCTTCTTTTACCAGGAGCAAACAAACACCAAACAATATCACAAAGAAAATAACCTGCAACATGCTGCTGTTATTAGATGCCGCCATAAAAATATTATCGGGTACCATTTCTACCAGAAAGTCTAGGGGACGGCTTTCTTGCTGCTTATGCGCTTCGTTTATTTTATCGACTACGCCAGAATTGTTTGAAAAAGTTTCTGTCATCTTCGCAATAGTCTCTTTCGGTATACCTTTGCCGGGCTGCAGCACATTTACAGCTACCAATCCTATGCTGATAGCAATTACTGTGGTACAGAGATATAAGACGATGGTGCGCCCACCCATCTTAGAAAATTTGGAAATGTCTTTGAGTTCGCCTATCCCTTTTATGAGAGAAGCAATGATAAGCGGGATGGCAATCAACTTAAGCAGGTTGACAAATATTTTTCCGATGGGTGCTATCCAATCAAGGATAAATTCTTTGGCACCTAACTGCGCCATTACCAATCCGAAAATAACACCGGAAATCATACCAATTAGTATCTGCCAGTGTAGTGCGATTTTTTTCTTTTTAGCCATGGAAGTGAAAATACAGTTTATCGTAAATAAAACCTATTTCAGTAATTGTGCGCATAGAGCAAGACACAGAAGTCTTGTAGGTTGTTTATAAATTGTTTTACTGTCACTAACTCTAAAAAGACAAGGCTCATAGCTCTTCCTCTTCTTCACTCTCATACTCTAATATATCGCCCGGCTGGCAATCTATAGCTTTACAAATTGCTTCCAAGGTGCTAAATCGGATTGCTTTCGCTTTTCCAGTTTTTAAGATGGATAGATTAGATAAGGTGATGTCCACTTTCTCGGATAACTCATTCAATGACATTTTCCGCTTTGCCATCATTACATCAAGATTTACTATTATAGGCATAAGTTATACAGTTAAGTCATTTTCGTTTTGAAGTTCTATCCCTTTTTTAAAAATAGTAGCAATTATGTACAACACAGCCGCCATTAATATAAATGCCTGGCTGTCCGCCCAAAACTGATTTAACTGGCTTGTGTCAAAATCATAGTGATTTGATAAACTTTTACTCCATTGGCGGGCAATATAACTGATGAGTCCTATAGATAAAGTAAAATAACTTATTTGCGTTATTTTTTCTGAAGCAAAAGGGCTAAAGGGTTTTGATAGATTAAGATCACTTACAAGCTGTATGACAACATAAAACAAAACGGCTTTTAAAACCGTAATGGCCAGTATGAGACTATAAACGCAGAAGAAAGCCCATTGACTCTGATTGTATATCTGACTTAAATCCAATTTTTGATATAGATTTTGCACAAAGCTTGGATTATAAATACTAAATATAAAATTGACTATTAAGCCGCCAGCTTCTATACATAAGCCCACGAATATAATCCAGGCTACAATTTTGAGAATTGTGAATATTACTTTGTTTTCTTTTGACATATCTAAGTTTTATATCTGAAAAACAAAAATAATAAAATTTATTGATAAACAATAAAAATATTTTAAT
>JBBKWE010000137.1:0-34333 GCA_037968795.1 Ferruginibacter sp. | reverse complement strand
GGCGTGGTAGCTGCCAGCACAGCAGAAGGGGAGTTGCAGGAAGTAAAAAACAAACTGGGCGCTTTGCAAACCGCAATAGAGGCTGCTTCTAAAATGACAAGTTTATGATGGACAAAATATTAATGATTGATAACTACGATTCATTTACCTATAACCTCGTACATGCCCTAGAAAGCATAACAGGAAAGGAAGTAATTGTGTGGAGAAATGATGAAGTAGATATGGATAAAGTGGAAGAATTTCACAGTATAATTTTGTCGCCCGGACCCGGGATACCTTCTGAGGCTGGGCAAATGCCAGCTTTGCTTAAAAGATATGCTTCTACAAAAAAAATCCTTGGAGTTTGTCTGGGACACCAGTGTATTGCAGAAAACTACGGCGGAAGCATTTCTAACCTAAGCCAGGTATACCACGGTGTGGGAACTCCTATAAAACTGAATGATGACAACCATGCCCTTTTTGCAAAATTGGACAACCCAGTAATCGTAGGGCGGTATCATAGCTGGATTGTAGACGCAGAAAATTTACCAGATGAACTCACTGTACTGGCAACTGATGAGGATGGACGAATAATGGCGATGGCGCACAAAAAAGATCGGGTTGTAGGCGTGCAGTTTCACCCCGAAAGTGTACTTACGCCAGATGGAAACAGGATGCTGGAGAACTGGATAAAAATGTAAATAGGAAAATAAGAAATGAAAAATATTTTAAAGAAACTATATGGCCACGATAGCCTGGACAGACCAGCAGCCTCAGATCTTATGCTGCGTATAGGCGAGGGCAAGTATACTGACACAGAGATAGCTTCCCTTGTAACGGTGTACCTTATGCGTACCGTTACAATAGAGGAGTTATTAGGCTTTAGAGATGCGCTCTGGCAAATGAGTATGCCCGTAGACTTGGAGCAAAAAAAGCTTCTGGACATCGTAGGGACTGGCGGCGATGGAAAAAACACATTCAATATAAGTACACTCAGTTGCTTTATAGTAGCAGGTACAGGGCAGAAAGTAGCCAAGCATGGTAATTACGGCTCTACTTCTATGAGCGGCAGTAGTAATGTAATGGAGCTGCTCGGCTATAAATTTAAAGCAGAATCTGAGTCACTAACCCGGGAAGTAGAAGAAGCGAATATTTGTTTTCTGCATGCGCCCTTGTTTCATCCAGCGCTTAAAAATGTAGGAAAGGTACGCAAACAATTAGGTGCTCGCACATTTTTTAATATGCTGGGGCCGCTGGTAAATCCTGCCAAGCCTTCTAACCAACTTATAGGAGTTTATAATTTGGAGATGGCAAGAATTTATAATTACCTCTTGCAAGATGGCAATACAAATTATGCGATTGTGCATGGCCTGGACGGCTATGATGAGATATCGCTAACCGGAGACACTAAAATCATCACTAACAAAGGAGAAAAAATATGGAGTGCAGAGGGAATAGGAAAAAGGCTGGTGATCGCTAAAGACATAGAGGCTGGAACAACAGCCGAAGAAGCGGCAAAGATCTTCACCAATATCTTAGAAGGAAAGGGCACCTGGGCACAAAATGCTGTAGTGCTTGCCAATGCCGCAACTGCCTTGCAGGTATGCGATTTAAAGCTAAGCTATGAGCAATGCTATCAAGAAGCAGTTAAAAGCCTGGAGTCGGGTATGGCCTTACATTGTTTTAAGAAATTAATATCCTTACAATGACCATACTTGACAAAATTATTGCCAGTAAAAGATTGGAAGTAGAGGAGGCAAAAAAGGTAGTGAGCCTTGCAGAGCTTCGGAAGCATATTTTGTATAGTGCCTCACCTCTCTCCCTTAAAAAAAACTTATTGGCCGCAGAGAGCAACGGCGTAATAGCTGAGTTTAAAAGAAGATCGCCCAGCAAAGGGATGATTCATAAAAATGCTGATGTTTCTAAAATCGTGAACGGCTACAAAAAAGCTGGAGTGGCTGGAGTGTCAGTCCTTACAGATCAAAACTTCTTTGGTGCACAGAAAACAGATTTTTCCATAGCAACATCAGTAGCTGTTCCTCTGCTACGTAAAGAATTTATCATAGATGAATATCAGGTAGAAGAAACGAAGGCAATGGGAGCCTGTGTAATGTTATTGATCGCAGCGTGCCTCTCAAAAAAAGAAATACAATTTTTATCTGCTCTTGCAAATAACATTGGACTGGAAGTCTTGTTAGAATTGCATGGTGAGGAAGAGATAGAAAAGATTTGTGATACAGTAGATTTTGTGGGTGTAAATAATAGAAACCTGCATACGTTTGAAGTAGATTTAAAACAGACGATGCATATGGGGGCAATGCTAAGTAAGGATTATTTACTTATTGCAGAAAGTGGTATCACGGACCCAAAGAGCATTGCACAATTCAGAGATGCAGGCTTTAAAGGTTTTCTTATAGGAGAAAAATTTATGAAAGAAAATGAACCAGCACAGGCTTGTCAAAATTTCATCAAGAGAAGCCAAGAAATTGCAGATTAAAACTCGTGAGTATAGACAAAATACCTTCAGGGAAAGTATTGCATTTTTCTTCCTTTGATGTAAAGCTCATATTTCCCATGATTATACTCAGATTTTGGCTGGATGGTGAGAGAAAAGGATAAGAAAATGCGTTTATTTGCATTTATTTTGAACATTAATTATTTTAGAATTAGTATTAAATAACAGACATGAACATTAAAGTATGTGGGATAAACTCCTTCAAGCAATTACAACAATTAGACGGGCTGGATGTAGACTTTGCCGGGTTGAATTTTTATAAAGAGTCTCCTCGCTACATCGGCGATAATATAAATCCCGAAGAGCTTGTCTCTGCAGATCTGGATGTGAAGACAATCGGCATTTTTGTAGATGCAGATTATGATACGATTATAGAAGCGGTAGAAACTTACAATCTTGACATTGTGCAATTGCACGGAGAAGAGTCACCTGAACTCTGTGAAGACTTAAGCGAAGAGATAGAAGTCATCAAAGTGTTTGCCATACCTGCAGACAAGGATGTGGACATTGATAAGCTGGTAGCGCCTTACGATGCCGTTTGCGATTATTATTTGTTTGATACAGCCTCAGAAGGAAAGGGTGGAAGTGGTAAAAAGTTTAATTGGGAGAGTATAAAAAAGGCCAAAATAGAAAAGCCGTTTTTCCTTGGTGGTGGCATTTCTGTAGAAGATGCCGCAGAGTTGAAAGCATTTAAACATCCTGATTTTTTCTGCGTTGATATCAACAGTCAATTTGAGAAATCTCCCGGCGAGAAAGACATGGGTAAGGTGCTGGAATTTAAACTGGCGGTAAAATAATATCCATGCGAAAAATAAAAGAAACGTCAAGGGCTTTCTCCCCATCTAAGCATGGCTATTATGGCGATTTTGGAGGAGCCTTTATTCCTGAGCTTCTGCGGGAGAATGTGGAAGGCTTGCGCAAGATTTACAAGAAAATTATTGGCTCATCTAGTTTCCGGAAAAAATATTTTCAACTGCTGGAAGATTATGTGGGCAGGCCGACGCCGCTTTTCTATAGCGAGGCCTTGAGTTCAAAGCATAATTGCAATATTTATTTAAAGCGGGAAGACCTTTGCCACACAGGAGCTCATAAGATAAACAATACTGTTGGCCAGATCTTGCTTGCAGAAGAAATGGGTAAGAAACGCATCATAGCCGAAACCGGTGCGGGGCAGCATGGTGTAGCCACAGCTACAGTATGTGCACTCAGAGGGCTGGAATGCATCGTGTATATGGGCGAAAAGGATATAAAAAGACAGGCACCCAATGTTGCCAGAATGAAAATGCTGGGAGCCACAGTTTTACCCGCGACCAGCGGAAGTAAGACTTTGAAAGATGCTACTAATGAGGCGCTGAGAGATTGGATAAATAATCCTGAGACTACTTATTATCTCATAGGCAGCGTAGTAGGACCACACCCTTATCCGCACATTGTAGCCTTGCTGCAAAGCGTAATAAGTGAGGAGATACAAAAGCAGCTAAAAGCAAAAACAGGAAGTAGGAACCCCGATTATGTAATTGCTTGCGTAGGCGGAGGCAGCAATGCTGCTGGCGCCTTTTATCATTTTCTTCGGCACAGGAAAGTGCAACTTATTGCAGTAGAAGCAGCAGGACTGGGAGTGGAAAGTGGCGCTTCGGCCGCAACTACCGCCTTGGGTACCATTGGTATTTTACATGGTAGCAAAAGCCTCGTAATGCAAAGTGCTGATGGACAAGTCACAGAGCCGCACAGCATAAGTGCCGGTCTTGATTACCCGGGAATTGGACCATTACATGCTCATTTATTTGCTTCTAAGCGGGTGCAATTTTTAAGTTCTACCGATGAAGAAGCACTGCAAGCAGGCTATGAACTAGCAAAAACGGATGGAATTATTCCCGCTTTAGAATCGGCTCATGCCTTAGCAGTTCTCGGCAAACTATCTTTTGATAAAAATGAAACTGTTGTGATTTGCCTTAGTGGTAGAGGCGATAAAGATTTAGAAACCTATATCCAAAACCTTGAACAAACAGCATGACCAATAAGCTAGATGAAGTTTTTAAGCAAGGGAGAAATGACCTGCTGAATGTGTACTGCACTGCAGGTTATCCACATTTGCATAGCACAACAGAAGTAATACTGGCTTTGCAGGAGAGCGGGGTAGACATGATAGAGATAGGAATGCCTTACAGCGATCCTATTGCCGATGGCCCGGTTATACAAGCCAGTAACAATCAGGCATTAGCCAATGGTATGAGTATTCCAATGCTTTTTAGTCAACTCGAAAGCATTAAGGATAAACTCACTGTGCCCATAATGCTTATGGGATACCTTAATCCCATAATGCAGTTCGGCGTAGAAGCCTTTTGCAAAAAAGCGGCTGAGGTAGGTGTAACTGCCCTTATTATTCCCGACCTGCCAGCAGAAGAATACCAAAGAAAATATAAGAAGACATTTGCCGCAAATATGCTGCACAATATTTTTTTAGTAACTCCACAAAGCAGCGCGGAGCGGATCAAATTATATGATAAACTAGGAGGAGGTTTTGTATATGTAGTAAGTAGCGCAGGAATTACTGGTGCGGCACATAATATTGTCGCACAAAAATCCTATTTTGAAAAAATAAAAGGATTAAAATTAAGGTTGCCTGTTTTGGTGGGGTTTGGAATCAGGAGCAAAGATGATCTTGATGTTGTGGGGAAATACGCATCTGGCGGTATAGTAGGCTCCGCCTATATAAAAGCTATTTCATATAGAGAAAATATCCCAGACACTACCCAATCCTTTGTCCAGAATTTAAGAACATGATCTTCAGCCTAACATTTAAATACGTTGTTAAATTACCCTTACCAGCCTTCCGTTTTTGACAGAACAATAGTATCTTGTGCAAGCAAAATTTAAAAGAATTTATATGAAATATTATTTCTCCTGGTTATTCATTTTTGTTGCCAGCTTTGTGAGTGTAACTGCCACTGCTCAAAATGCTGTACAAAAAAATAATGTTAAGCCCGCAACTGGTTATGAAATTGTGGGTACACTCAGCGGTTATCCTGAAGGGGTAGAAGTAGCTTTACTTAATGGAAATAGTGGTGCCCCGGAAGGAACTGCCAAACTCGTCAATGGCAAATTTAAGATTTCTGGCGACGTATCTGTTCCTGATTTCAAAATGCTTATGATTAATAATGAGCAGCCGTATATCACTTTGTTTCTTGATAATAGTTATGTGTTTGTGACAGCAGCGAAAGGTAAAGAAGAAGATGCAGTTATCAATGGTTCTGGTTCTCATAATGATTTTAAGAATTTTGCTAAAATGATGATGCCTTATGAAAAATTAGTGTCAGGAGAGGAAACCGGCACACCCGAGAGTGTAAATAAGGCAACCAAAGATTTGAACAACTTTATTAAAGAAAATAAAAATTCATTTATAACGCCTTTAGCTATATACAGAGCCTTTCAGCTTGATAATGATGAGGCCTTACTTGAAAGTAATTATAATATTTTATCTAATGAAGTAAAACAAAGCAGCATAAGCCAGTACCTTGCTTCGCAAATCGCTGAGAATCGAAAGCATCCTATTGGAAAGGCCGTTGTGAATTTTTCTCAGGAAGATACTAATGGTAAATTACTTGACCTCTCTTCATACAAAGGGAAATATGTTTTAATTGACTTCTGGGCTAGCTGGTGCAAGCCTTGTCGTATGGAAAACCCAAATGTGGTAGCAGCATACAAAAATTTTAAAGGGAAGAACTTTACTGTATTAGGTGTTTCCCTTGATCAAAAGAAAGATGCCTGGATGCAGGCTATACAACAGGATGGTCTTACCTGGCAGCACGTAAGTGATCTTAAAGGTTGGCAAAATAACGTAGCCGCCATGTATGATGTTACTTCTATTCCGCAGAACTTTTTGATAGATCCCAATGGAATATTGATTGGTAAAAACCTAAGAGGGGAAGCTTTAATGGCAAAGCTTGAGAAGGTGCTTAAGTAATTAAATTTTTAGTAATTAATATGCCTCATACTGTAATTGGTTTGAGGCATTTTTATTGAGATAAGCTTGTGAATAGTATACAGGCTTATTTAAAGGAAATATCGACAGGCTCAGGCTGATAACCATATTTGCTCTGCCTCATGTACGCAGCATAAACGCTACCGCAAATAATTGAATATTTTTTTAGCAAGAAAAACTAGATGGTTCCAATCTAATTTCTCTGCAAACACCGCTTATACAACTGCACAGTATTTTCCAGTCCAAGATAAATAGCATCGCAAATTAGTGCATGTCCAATGCTTACTTCTAAAAGTTCTGGGACATTAGCGGCAAAATATTGCAAATTTTTAAGATCAAGATCGTGACCCGCATTTACTCCAATGCCCAATGAAGTCGCTACTTTAGAAGCTTCTACAAACGGCGCAACCGCTTTTTCTTGTTGGCCTTCGGTGTAGCCTTTAGCATAGCTTTCGGTGTATAATTCTATTCTATCTGTGCCGGTATCTTTTGCAGCTTTTACCATTTCTACATCTGCATCTATAAAAATAGAAGTCCGTATTCCGGCATTTTTAAAAGTAGAAATTATCTCTTTTAAATAATCTCTGTGCTTTATCGTATCCCATCCATGATTACTGGTTAGCTGTCCTTCTTCATCGGGCACGAGGGTAACTTGTGTAGGTTTATTCTCTAATACTAGTTGCACAAATCTATCTTCCCGGCAATTGCCTTCAATATTAAACTCCGTTTGTACAAGTTTATTTAATTGCCTCACGTCCTCATATCTTATGTGTCGCTCATCAGGCCGCGGGTGTACCGTTATTCCTTCTGCACCAAATCGCTCTATATCCATTGCAGATTGCAGAAGATCAGGGTTGTTATGTCCGCGGCTATTACGCAGCGTAGCGAGCTTATTTATATTTACAGAGAGCTTTGTCATGTTCAATTATTTTTTACTGAAAAGAGATAGCAGTTCTGTTTGTAAGGATTCCCCTTTATCATCATTGTACCAGTTCTGTAAAGCTATTTTCATTTCGTTTTGATCTGTTCCGTCTTCTTTTAATCGCCAGTATAATTTTTGGCAAGCTGCTGGTCTAGGTCCCCAGTGAAATAATTCTCTTCCTTCTTCGTCTGCTACTACAAGTATAGGAATTGCTTTGCCTCCATTGGTCAGATACTTATCTATGAGGTCAGAACTATCTCTCAGAAGATAATCTACACTTATCAGCGGCACATCTACTTGTAATTTCTCCATAAAAGGTACTATATGAGATGCGTCGCCGCACCACGGCTCTGTTATTACCGTCCACACTTGCTTGTGCACCAGGGAATGCAGGTGCTTTCTGAGATCTTCATTTAACTTACCTGTTTTTAACCAGCGGTTTTGGCGGGCATGGTTTAACTTAGTATAGTTTAGAAAATCTGGATCGTCATAAGGAGGATGATTTTCTTCACCCGATAAAATTTCTTTAAACAATTCTTCATATTCTTCCCAGGTCATAATTCTATATTTGTATGTGTTTCTGCCGATGTATACTTATTGCAATGGTTTTATATTGTACTTCGAGAGGTCTTCGTCCGTTTGCTCTATGATTTCCAGTAATGATTGCCATATTGCATCTTTATCGGTGCCAGTATAGTAATTTTTAAACAAGGCTTCCGTCGCCTTCTTGTCCTGAAAATTATTGTAATAATATGCAAACAAGTTCCAGGCATATCCTTTTCTTTCTCCATCATCTGCGGCAGAAATATCATCAGTATTAATCTGAGGAATAGGTTTCTTCTGTAATTCGCCCAAATAATTTACGATACTATCATTTAGACTTTTATTCTGTACAAAGTAGAATTGTTCTTTATCATATAGAATCTGTATTTGCGGGTCTGCGCTCATGGTAGGAGGTAGGCAAGCGTAGCAAGTGTAAAAATATCCTAGCCGCTGCTGTGCGCTCAATGTGATAACATTTCCTTTAATTGATAGTCTTTCGGGATAGGTGAAAATTTGCTTATATGCATTTTTACTTGTCCGGATAAAGATGCTGTTTTCGTCGCAGCAATGTGCCCCTCCGGTGTAATAGCTTGTGAGCAGTTCATTAGAGCTATCTTTATCAATATCATAAAAAGAAAAAGTGAATAGTTGTGCTCCTTGCACTTCTTCTGCAAAGGATAGCAAGCTTTGATCAAAATCTTCCTGAAAATGCAGGATGGTACTGTCGGCACTGTCTATAGAGGAAGTATACTGCGGCGTTCCTGCCGTACGTATCACCGGTACTACAACTGCAGGCACACTATCCTTTACGGCCAGCTTATTTGCATCTTCACTACTACAAGAGGTGCAAGAAAATGCCAGTAAAATAATTGAGAGAAAATAAAACTCTTTTCTCATAAGACTATTACAGCTTTTTTAATTCTTAAAACGTTTTCTTTTTCACAGGAGGTTTTTTCTCTTTCACCTTTACAAAGATATGCCTGATATTTCCTTTACCCGTTTCCCGCTCATCTATATCTACATTATTAAGACTTTTTATAAGAGGAAGTAATTTCTGGAAACCAAAGTTTCGGGGGTCGAAATCTGCTTTTCTTTTTATAATGAAATTTCCAAGATCGCCCAGGAAGACCCATCCCGTTTCATCAGCAATGTCCTTTATGCTATCTGTAATGAGTTTCTTTATGGAACGAAGCGCAGGTGCAGTGGTAGATTTTACAGATGCTTTTTTAGCTCCTTTGCTTTTAGCCTTTGTTTTTTCATTGTCTTCTTCCTCCTCGTCATTCTCATCTTCTGCTTCGGCTCTTTCTTTTAGTATTTCTAAGTAGATGAATTTATCACAGGCGGTAATAAATGGTGGTAAGGTTTTACGCTCGCCTAGTCCTATTACCGTCATGCCAGCCTCTCTCAATCTTATTGCCAGCCTGGTGAAATCACTGTCGCTACTCACTATACAAAAGCCATCTACCTTTCCGCTGTAGAGAATATCCATGGCATCAATAATCATTGCGCTATCGCTGCTATTTTTTCCCTTACTGTAGCTGTACTGTTGTATGGGAGTAATTGCATTATCAAGCAGCACTCTTTTCCAGCCGCTTACAGTAGGTTTAGTCCAGTCTGCGTATATGCGTTTAAAGGTAGGCGTACCATACTTTGCTATTTCTTCCATCATGGGTTTTACCTGAGCGTAGGGAACGTTATCCGCATCTATCAGTACTGCAAGGCGCAGATCTTTTATCGTATTATTCATATAGTGATTTGCGGCTCAAGATACTTTATTTCTGTGAACAGGTTTTTCGGGAAGAAGAAATTCTTGATGCGGCATTAATTACCCAAAAGAAATGAAATCGTTTTTTGGCACATCACGATTTTATTGGATTATATAATAGTAATACAGTTCTGGTATAGCAATATTACCCACCTACATTTTCATTCGTTTTAGAAATGAAAAATTGATATATGACTAGTAAGAGACCTGCCAATGCAATAAGGATTCCGAAATTAATAACATCAGAAACTGCAAATCCTACGAGTAGCGCCACTGTGCCGAGGATAAGAAAGATACTGGTGAAAGGATGGCCCCAGGATTTATAAGGTCTGTGCAACTGTGGGTGTGATCTCCTCAATTGTAAATGTGCCATATAGGCTGCCGCCATTACGATAATTTGCAGAAAGGCTGACATGGCAAACAAGGTTTCAAAAGAACCAATGATGATAAATATCAATGACATACCGGAGCATAAAAGCAAAGCCAGCACGGGAACGCCGCCTTTATTTACATTCGTACTAGCGGGGATAAACATTTTCTCTCTGCCCAGCGCATACAATATTCTGGGCGGCACCATCATATATACATTCATAATGCTTATGATAGAGATGAGCGAAATAATGGTAACAATTTTTCCGCCCATTGACCCAAAGACTATTTCTGCCGCTGTAGCGGCAACTAGTTTATTGCCAGCAATATCCTGCATAGGTACCACAGCAAAGATGGCATAGTTTACTAAGGCATAAATACCAATGATAAGCAAAGCAGCTATAAACAAAGAGCGAGGAATATTGCGACCAGGATTATTATCTTCTTCGGCAAAAAAGCAAACCGACATCCAGCCGGCATAAGTACCCATTACCAGCTGCATAGCTCTGAAAATACTAAGTGCCAGTCCGGCTTTTACTATGCCGCTATTTGCGATGGCAGAAAAGTTTTTAGGCTTTATACCCGTGTAGCTCAGAATGGCTACCACAAGAAATAGAAAAAGCAAAACCTTTACAAAGCTGGTAACTTTCTGTATAAAGCTTGCAGTCTTTACATTACTCAGATGGAGCAGGGTAAAGAAGACTAAAGTGCTTACAGCAATAATAAATTCATAGCCAGACAAGGCAGGGAAGAGGAGCGCCAGATATTCTGCAATAACAATACAGAAGAATGAGGGTGCAATTCCATTATTAAAAAAATCGAACCAACCTACAAGGTATCCTGCTCGCCGCCCAAAAGCTAGCTCTACATAATTATAAGTACCTCCAGCCTTTGGGAGCATTGTTGCCATTTCCGCCAGAGTACCTGCACTAAGCAGAATAAAGATGCCGCCACCTATCCAGCAGGCCATCATAAGCCATGCATTGGGTAGGAGCGTGGCTATGTCGCCGGGAGTTCTTAAAATGCCAACCCCTATCGTACCACCAACCCCTACAGCAATTCCGAAAGCGAGACCTAAAACTTTTTTGAGAGAGGAGGATTTTTGCATAACGATATTTTAATGACTTAGGAAACAAGTTAGCTATTATGAACATGAATTTTCAATCTTCTTTCTAATTTTCATATCCCTTCTTGTTGTTCAAAAACCTGAATATTAAATTGCTGCGCAGAATTTTGTTTTCAAATATCCTAAACACAAAAAAGCCCGTGCAATCTCTCACACGGGTTTTCTTCTAAAAAGCTCAATTAATAATTAAACCTTAATTAGTAATAATTATTTACTCACTACTCTCACATCAATTCTTCTGTTTTGCGCCATGCAAGAAGGGTCTGAATTGCCCGGACATACAGGGAATTGATCTCCGTAGCCTTCTGCTTCAAGCCTGTCTGCTGCTACGCCTAGCTTTACAAGCTCTGCTTTTGCAGATTCTGCACGCTGTTGTGAAAGCGTCATGTTAGCATCTGCATTACCGCTATTATCTGTATAGCCACCCAGCTTTAATTTTACAGAAGGATAATTTTTCATGATCGCAGCTATGTTATTAAGCTGCAAAGTAGAACTAGGGCGAAGATTAGAACTGCCCGTTACAAAATACAATCTATCCATCGTAAACCAGGTGTCCTTGCTTACGGTTGCGTTCTTATCAGCGATAAAATTTACCAATTTATTCTCTGCACTTTGATCGCCTACCGTTATAGAAGTTCCATCTGCCAGTATCACGTCTTTATTAGTACCAAGATCATACACGTAATCGCCATCTGCATTTACAGAACCAGATTTTACAGTTGTATTGCCATCGCCGCTTACGGTAATTGTATTATCATCAGTAATGATGGTATGACCACCATTACCAAAACTCATAAGCGTTTTTATCTTAGCATCTCTTTGCTCCTGTATGCTTACTGCATGCATTTTAGCAAGGGTAGGGGCTATTACCAGGGATACAATACTCATTAGCTTGATTAGGATATTCATACTTGGTCCGCTGGTGTCTTTAAATGGATCACCTACGGTATCACCAGTTACGGAAGCCTTGTGCGCCTCCGAACCTTTGTATTCCATAGTGCCATTTATATCTACTCCTTTCTCAAAACTCTTCTTAGCATTATCCCAGGCACCACCGGCGTTATTCTGGAACATACCCATCAACACACCACTCACTGTAGCTCCTGCAAGGAAGCCACCTAGCACCTCTGGTCCAAGGAGGAAACCTACTATGATAGGAGAGAGCAATGCAATAGCACCCGGAAGCATCATTTTCTTTAAAGAAGCATCTGTAGATATAGCTACACACTTATCATACTCCGGCTTGCCTGTGCCTTCCATAATACCAGGAATGGTTCTAAACTGACGACGAACTTCTTCTACCATAGCCATAGCTGCTTCTCCCACAGCCTTTATAGCAAGGGAAGAGAATATGAAAGGAATCATAGCACCTACAAATAAGCCTGCAAGTACATCTGCTCTGTATATATCAATGCCATCTATCTTGGCAATACCTACAAAAGCCGCAAACAAGGCCAAAGCTGTAAGCGCTGCAGAAGCGATTGCAAATCCTTTACCACTGGCGGCAGTTGTATTACCAACTGCATCGAGGATATCAGTTTTTTCTCTTACATCCGGAGGCAATTCACTCATCTCTGCTATACCACCGGCATTATCTGCAATAGGGCCAAAAGCATCTATCGCAAGTTGCATGGCAGTTGTAGCCATCATACCTGCGGCAGCAATAGCCACACCGTACAAGCCTGCACATTCGTATGATCCATAAATACCACCTGCCAATACAAGAATAGGAAGGAGCGTACTTTCCATCCCCACTGCAAGGCCACCTATTATATTAGTAGCATGACCTGTACCACTCTGGCGAATGATACTCATCACCGGGCGCTTGCCCATAGCGGTGTAATATTCTGTAATGATACTCATAAGAGCACCTACCACAAGACCTACCATGATGGCACCAAAAACGCCCATTTTAGTAAAAACTGTTCCTCTAAGTTCCATGCTATCTGGTAGTAGATACACAACCAGGAAGTAAGAACCTATCGCTGTAAGTACCATGGAACCCCAGTTACCCATGTTTAAAGCATTCTGCACTTTCTGTGTACTTAGACCTACATTATCACTCACTCTCACAAAGAAAGTACCGATGATGCTGAATATAATACCAGCACTAGCTATAAGCATAGGCAGTAAGATTGGAGACATACCTCCAAAATTATCGCCAAGAGCACTAGTTTCTCTACCGAGTACCATCGTTGCCAAAACGGTAGCTACGTAAGAACCAAAAAGATCGGCACCCATACCAGCTACGTCGCCAACATTGTCTCCTACGTTATCTGCAATAGTTGCAGGGTTACGAGGATCATCTTCCGGGATACCCGCTTCTACCTTACCTACAAGATCTGCTCCCACGTCTGCAGCCTTAGTATATATACCGCCACCTACACGGGCAAAAAGTGCAATACTCTCTGCACCCAAACTGAAACCGGTAAGGATTTCTATTGTTTTTTCCATCTCTGCGCTATCTACTGCAGACTCCGGAGCAAAAATCATCTTAAGAATAATGAACAACCCTCCAAGGCCAAGTACAGCAAGACCTGCCACACCTAGTCCCATTACAGAACCACCGGTAAATGACACAGATAATGCTTTTCTCAGACTTGTACGGGCAGCTTCTGCTGTGCGTACATTAGCTTTTGTAGCTATACGCATTCCTATATATCCTGCCAGAGCACTGAAGAATGCACCTATGACAAATGCCACGGCAATACTCCAGTGACTATTTTCATTAGTGTAACCCATTACTCCTAACAGCAAAGCGCCTATCACAACAAAATAAGCCATGATCTTATACTCAGCCTTAAGGAAAGCCATGGCTCCCTCGGCTATATAAGTACTTATTTCTTTCATGCGGTCAGTACCGGCATCCTGCTTGCTCACCCATGCATATTTTACAAAGGTGTAAAGCAAACCAACAATTCCCATTGCAGGAATTACATAAATCAAATTGTTCATATTGTTTTTGTATAATTTGGCGGCAAAAATAGTGAAAGTGAAGTTAAAAGCGGGGGATTATTATCTGAATCTATAACAGTTTGTTCTTTCAGAATATGAAATCTCTAGCAAATTTCTTGAGAGGGGTATTGTAGTTATCTGGTAAACCATGCAAGGGCTTATTAAAATATGTCCATCACCAGTTATTTTCAACCCATCCAGAGAAGCTAAGGAGTTTCGACCAATACTATACTTGATTCTTCGTAAATCATATTTTTTGATAAATTTTAAGACTCTAATCTGTCGGTCTACCGGCAACTGCTAATAAGACAAGTTGGACTTTATCAGGTAATGTAGTCCTGTTTATGTGTGTGTTTATCCCAATCCCCATTGCTTTATCAATGGATTTGTAAATAATTTCAATGCCTCCGGTTTTAATAATTTACTTCTTGCTGCAACCCATGCCGTAGCATCACTACCGTACATTTTTTTAATTCTTTCCGGGGTTAGCCCATTCATTTTACCCCAATGGAATGTAAAAGGAATATTTTCATCATCTAATTTTTTCCACACGGCTTTGTAAAATTTTTCTGTTTCATCCGAAAAAATTCCATCTAGTTCCAGGACACAAGTAAAATCTCCAAAATGTGTAAAACCTAATGTTGCGCTTGTTTTCTTTACATAGCGAAAAGCAAATATTCCAGTAAACGGTCCGTCGGTTTTATTAAGCTCTAACAATAATTCGGTAACACGGTTTACTTTATTAAGTGGCAAACCCAATGCAGTGCTAGATAATTTACCCCTTAGGGTAGTGTTATCAAAAATTTCTCCCAAGATTCCCATTTGCATACTGTATGGAGTTAATGATGCACCTATTAATTTATTTACAATTAATGGAACGCTCTTCGGTAACACTTTTGTGAGTTTTCCTATGAAACAAGGTGCATCATCTCCCGGTCCTATGCCAGCAGCATTTCGCTCTGGCTTTATATAATTGTTTTTGTATGGTCGTTTGTAATGGGTATATAAAAAAGCACCATTAGCCAAGTCGTAAGGGTTAATAGAAACCGAAAAATGAAAAGGTCGTTCACTGATACTTGGTGTAGGTAAACTACTAAAATCAAGTGTTTCCATTACGTTTTTAAGATTACTGCCATAAGGCACTCTATGCATATTGGTTTCTAGTAAATATAAAGGCTCGGTTTCTAGCAATACACCATGTATGAAACCAAAACAACCAAAACTCACAAGTGCTGCATTAAATAAACTATCATCCTCAATTAATTCTGCTCCAAGTGCATTTGTAAAAAAAGGGGTAACAACGGCAGCCGATTTTCTTTGCAACCAAACATGCCTATCTCTACCCACAATAATATGCATACCCACAACATAATCTTGCACCCCGCCCACATCAATAGTAGCTCCATGAGCACCAGTGCTCATTGCACCTACAATAGTTTGTCCATTGCTTGCGCCACAGGTTTTAAGTGACAGTTTTGGAGTAAGATCTTTTAGTAGATCATTTAGTTCCCAAATGCCATTGCCACATTGAGCTAATATTAGTTTATTAAGCTGCCCCGGATAACTAGGTAATACACTGCTACTAGAAAGAGTAAGCGTAGTGTTCAATTGTTTGGTGTCTACCATTAAACCATCATCTGCAGTAGCAATTTTTGACCAGGACCAACCTGAACCTATAAAGCGAATTGGTAAATTTTTGTCTAATGCTTCACCAATCAATTTTTTAATTCCATTTGTAGTATCAATGTACCCGGCTAATGCACCCAGACTAGGTTCGTTGCCTACTATATACAAATCTTTAATAGCTGTCTTAAATGTACCAAGCATATTTTGCCATTGCTTTTTTCCAGTTTTTACCAGTAGCATAATAAAAGTTTTATAGCGTTTCAGTTTTTCTACAAGGTTTACTGCATCTCCACTGCATTTTTACAGGACTCCAAATACCCAAGCTTACTACAGTGATAAGGGAATATCCAAAATTACTTTTGTATGTAACTTCTGACATGCCATTTACTTGCAAAGAATCGCAAATAGGTGTGGTGATCTGTTTAGGCTTTTGTACCAGGCCCCAAAAAAACATATGAGCTGTTACTGGTTTGGAGAGCACTGTGCCTTCTTGTGCGTGTGTAGCAACCCGGTAAGTGTAGCAACTACTAAATGAAAGGAGTACGAATACTAATGCAACAGGAAATGTGTTCTTGGTTTTACAAAATTCCATCATGATAAAAGTTTATTATTTAGTATAAGTTTCGCTATTTGAAATTTTTAAACGCCCAACACATTTTCTACGTATGGACTAACCAGATTTAAAATAAACAAATTACAAAAATTCATCTATATATAATAAACATTTTATATAATATTATTAATCCTTTGTACTTACATCTTTTATTTATCTTATCCTAGCGCCCTGTTTGGTGGCACACGACGCATAGGCAGCGATTATCGCAGTCTCCTTTGAGTGCCACAAACGGGGCTGTAGAAAGAGATATTTATTGAGCAGTCACGACTATCTTACTTCTTGAAGCCTTTCTACCTTTCATAAACAAAAGCAAATTTAAAAACAGCATAATACCAAGATATATTGCAAAACCACCAATCTTGCTGCTGAGGACTTCCATCAGGCTACGGCTGCCTTCTAGACTGTAGCTTATCTCCATGATCCAGAGGGCAAAACCGAGATTGAGCAAATAGAAGCCAGTGCGAAAGAGATTATTGGTCGAGTAGGCTATGCCCTCCTTTCCATGAAAAATATCGAGCATGAAAACCTTGCTGTTCTTAAACAAGGTATGCGCCACGTACCAGGTAAGCAAAATAATGATTGGTAAATAAATTACATAAGCGATGAGGGTGAAATCGGGTTTCATGATTTTTGTTTTTAATGGTGAGAAGCCAGGGTTTTTTGTCCCAGCTTTTTAATGATATACATATTGAAGTAATGAATCACTGCTAGTGTGGTTACGATCTGTCCGGTCATCTTGCTCACGCTACCTACTAGTTCCGCTACTGTAGATATACTTTCCCAGCCAATAAGCATTATAGCTGCATAGCCCAGATTGAGGAGATAATACCCGGTGAGAAGAATCTTATTTACAAGGTCTGTAAGTCCTTCCTGTCCCTGGAAAATCCTAAGGATATAATGTCTTCCATTCCTGTAAAAAACCTGCCCTACGTACAAGGTGATAAAGCCAGTGAGAAGTAGATAAGTTATATAGGCGATTACATTCATGGTCATACACTTTTGTGGTTGATCCCTTAGTTTCTGGTATAAAGTTACACTATAGTTTCTGAATTTTCAATAAATAATGAAAGTATATTGTAATCTTATATAGAATTATGTACGCTGCCTTTTAACACCCCCTTAGAAAAAACTTCCTTTCCCTAAAAGCCGAAACCATTACATTTGCCGTGTTCATAAATTCGTATAAAAAAGTCTGTAAACATGTCTCAAAACATCATAGAATTAAAGAATGCAAATATATATCAGGGTCAGAGTCTTATCCTTGGTAAAGTAAATATCTCTGTAGATAAGGGAGAGTTTGTATACCTCGTAGGTAAGACGGGAACTGGCAAAAGCAGTTTGCTTAAAACGATGTACGGCGACCTTGAACTGAGAGAAGGCGAGGGCTGGGTAGCGGGACATGACTTGTCTACCCTTACATGGAAGACTGTTCCATTTCTTAGAAGAGATATAGGCGTGGTATTTCAGGATTTTCAATTACTTACAGATAGGAATGTGCACGAAAACCTCAAGTTTGTTCTTAAAGCTACTGGCTGGAAGGACAAGCAACTGATGGATGATAAAATAAACGACGTTCTGGATAAGGTATATCTGCGCACAAAAGGTTTTAAAATGCCTTACGAACTAAGTGGAGGAGAGCAGCAAAGAGTAGATATAGCTCGTGCTCTTCTAAATACACCAAAACTTATTCTTGCAGATGAGCCTACCGGAAACCTTGATCCCGAAACCAGTGATGAGATCATGAAACTTTTATTTCAGATTTGTAAAGACGATAACACCACTATTGTGATGGCTACCCATGATTATATCGTAATCAATAAATATCCTGCCCGCACACTACGTACAGAACACGGCGAAGTGCTTGACAATGCTACTGTAGCAGTGCACTAAGTGCTATGGCATTCTTTTCATTATTATAATTCCTGGCGAGGATCTGTTTTCTCTTAATCAGAATTTCTTCAGAAAACTCTACGGTAATGAGTTCATGTATTAGCTTTATTACAACTTCAGCAGTATCAGCAATGTGTACAATGTCTTGTAAGCCGCTGCCGATTACCCCTGCATTATTGGTAATAATATGCCTGCCGAGATATGCCGCATGAAGCAACTTTAATTTTACGCCAGTGTTATTGTAAGATGGTAATAAATGAATTTGTGCTTGGCTAATGAGTTGCTTCATTTTTCCCTCATCGGGGTTGGCTACCAGAGATACATTTTCATTCTCTACGATAAGTTTTTGTAATTTTTTTGAAGGTTTATTACCAGCTATAATGAACTTATAAGTAGTGTTGTCGGCTACTTCATTAATGATGAATATAGCAGCTTTCTCATTCTCCGCTACAGATAGGTTGCCATGATATAAAACATAAGCACCCTTTCCTTTCTGTGATTCTACCTCTGAGAAAACAGTGAAAGCAGGCATAAAAATAGTTTCCTTTGCATTTAGTTTATTGCTGTAAAAGCTCCTATCATTTTCGCTCAGTGTAAGTATCATTGCCTTGTTTGCTATTTTATCCTCGTAGGCTTTTAATAATTTAGCTTCAAATGTGTAGTAAGTTTTTTTAAGCTTATTGTGCGCTGCATTGGCTAGTCTTGCATAGTAGAGTTGCTCCACATTTGCCAGGCGAATAAAAACTTGTCGGCCAGGTAGTTTGTCTGTATACAGTAAATGCGTAGTATGCACACCCTCAAAGAGAATAGGGTAATTGTCTTTTTGTAAATTTTGTAGCAGGGCTCCACTCCTGCGAGAAGAAACGATGTAGGGTAGGGAAGGCTTTATTCCAGCAAGGTTTTTCTTGCGAGCATAAGTATGTATTTCTGCACAGTATGGCTTCAGTTCTATTTCATCATTATCCTTTTCTACAAAGGCATGGAGGTGAATCTTTACGCCTACAGCATGCAGCCATTTTATCTTATAAAAAACTTCCATTAATCCGCCATTAATAGGCGGAAATGGCCAATGAAAGCTTACGATGTGCAGATGCTTCATGGCAGTAGTTTTTTATAA
The DNA here is from genome assembly GCA_037968795.1 of Ferruginibacter sp. Taxonomy (GTDB): domain Bacteria; phylum Bacteroidota; class Bacteroidia; order Chitinophagales; family Chitinophagaceae; genus Ferruginibacter. Next base: position 14,928 of record JBBKWE010000137.1, on the reverse strand, counting down.
AATTCAATAAGCTTTTTTTCTTCTTCTTCCCAGCACCAGACACTCTTTGCTTTGTCTGTTTCTGCTTGCAATTCAGACCACAAAGCTTCATCTTTTATCAATTTATTTATCTGCGCTGCCAGTGGTTCGGATTGTAGGTCATGCACTAGCAAGGCTACTTCAAATTTTTCATTTAGCGCCTTGTAAGCGGGGAAGTCTACACATATCTGCGGCGTGCCTGCCTGTGTATAATCAAAGAAGCGATTTGCCAGCGACAGGTAATTGTTCAACCCATTATTTTCTACCAGCATAAGTCCTATGTAAGCCCTCTCGGTTTCTTCTCTTAGTTTATTAGGTGGGAGTTTTCCTTTTAGAAATACCTTGTCCTCAAGGCTGTGTTTTGTTATTAATTCTCTTGTTTGGGCTAAAAAATTCCCGTCTCCAAAAATATGCAATTCTCTGTCTACAAACTGCATGGCAGGAATAAGTGTTTCAAAGCTTCTTCCCTCATTTACTGCCCCTTGATATAGAAGATGCTTTCCTCTCTTAATATTTTCTGTTGTCTCGTACTTCCTTGCCATATTGGCTATCACACAATATTCTACGCCATACCTCTCCTTAAAAAGCTTTGCCAGTGACTCGTTTACGGTATATCCAGCACTATATTGTGGAACATATCTTCGTTCTATCGCTAACCAGAACTTGTGCACGCTGGGTCGAGTTACAATTTCTTTCATTTCTGTAAAAAATTCATGGGCATCATAGATGCGGGGAATTTTTTTTATCCGGGAAACATGATACGCAGGCATTATCGTATCAAGGTCAATGGCGCATATTGCCTCCATTTTTTTGCTCATTAAATACCAGAATAAGCGGAGGTTGTATTCTGCATAAAAAGCAAACCCTCGTGTGAAAAAGCATCGTATCCGTTTTTGATCAAATGCTTTATTTTGCAGTAGCGCACTACTTTTCAGTTTTCTACCTACAAGGGTTACTGCATATCCCGCCGCTTGTAAGCTGCTACATATCTTTATCATGCGCTGATCGTAAGTAAGATCATTTGTAACGGTGAAATAGATATGTTTTTGTTTGCCTTTCATTTTCCAAAACACAATAATACAATTATATTTTGCAGGAGTAATTATAGCAAAGGCCATAAATGATAAAACCTCCTTTTAATAATTTGCGTAAAAAAGGAGCAAGCAATGATGAAAACATTAAGAATGACAAAAAAAGGTTAGGTACTTTTGCAGTTATTGCCATTGGCACTTTGTGATGCCTGATAGGTGTTGGGAGAAACACAAAACAAGCATAAAAGCAGCTCTTGCCAAAAGCGGAACGGAGCAGTTGGAAACGATTGAAGCAGAGAATGATTATGTGCAGGGAAGGCAAAATAGATGAAACATGAAAGAAGAATTAAAAGAAAGAACGCAGATGGATAGAATTCCATTTACAGAATTTAACCTTACGGCCACTTTACAGGAAGCCCTTGCAGAGCATGGGTTTACCCACGCCACCGCTATACAGGAAAAAGTTTTTTCCACTATTATGGCAGGAGCTGATATGTGCGGTATAGCCCAAACAGGAACAGGTAAGACGCTTGCTTATTTACTTCCGATACTGCGCCTGCACACATTCACCAAAAACAAAATTCCTACCACGCTCGTACTGGTTCCTACGCGGGAACTAGTGCAGCAAGTGCTCGATACTATAGAAATGCTCACAGAGCGAATGAATATTGTGGCTAAAGGTGCTTATGGCGGGGTAAACATAAATACGCAAAGGTTACAGTTTTTAGATAAAGTAGATATTGTAGTAGCCACACCTGGGCGGCTGTATGACCTTGCCATGCACGGTGTTATAAAACTAAGTAAAATAAGAAAAATCGTTATAGATGAGGTAGATGAGTTGCTGGCATTAGGTTTTCGTCCGCAACTTATGAATATTCTGGAACTGCTGCCAGAGCGCAGGCAGAACCTGATGTTTAGTGCTACGCTTATACCAGAAGTAGAAAATCTTATTGATGATTTCTTTATTGATCCGGTAAAGATAGAAACAGCACCTAGTGGCACCCCACTGGAAAATATACAGCAGTCTGCTTATGCGGTGCCTAACTTTAATACCAAAGCGAACCTGCTGCGCCACCTTCTTACTACAAGCGAAGAAATGGATAAAGTGCTGGTATTTACAGAAAGCAAGAAAATGGCAGACCTTTTATTTGAGCGACTTAGCGGGGATTTTGAGATGGGAATAATTCATTCCAACAAGGATCAGAATTTTCGTTTTAGAATGGTAAATGCCTTTGAGAACGGAGATGTGAAAATCCTCATAGCAACTGATATTGTAGCGAGAGGAATAGATATAAGCGATGTAACCCATGTGATAAACACAGATGCGCCAGACGTGGCAGAGAATTACATGCACCGCATAGGAAGAACCGGTAGGGCAAAAGCGCAGGGTACGGCTATAACTTTCTTCACAGAGAAGGAAGAAAAATATATAAATGCCATAGAAGAGCTCATGGGCGAGGTTATAGAGAAAATTGATTTCCCCACAGAAGTAGAGGTAAGCGAAGAGCTGCTTCCGCACGAGGTGGAAAAGAAGACAATGCCAGAGATACAATTACGCCTACCCGAGCGTAACCAGGTAAAAGCAGCGTTTGTAACTAAGAAATCTTACAAGCAACAACATGCAGAAGCCGCCAAGAAATATGGGGGCAAAGCAAAATTTGCATCTACTCAAAAAAAGCGCAGAAAAAAAAAGTAAGTTAGTATCCTCTGTTGCTATTGCCGCGAGGCGCAGATGGCTTGTCATCTGCGGCTTTTACCACCAATGGCTTTTTGCCTAGAGAGATACCATTAAGAAGGCTAATCGCTTGCTGAGCATCTTCAGATTTTTCCATTTCTATAAATCCGAAGCCTTTGCTCTTGCCGGTATCTCTATCCATGGCTACACGGGCAGATACTACGGGGCCAAATTTTTCAAAAATTTCTTCCAATTCAGCGTCATCTAGGTCATAGGGCAGGCCTGCAGTAAAAATCTTCATTCTAATCAGTTTTTGTAAAAGTAGCAATGTTACGATAGAAATGATATATTTATTTACATTAAATGATAAAAGGTTGAGTATATTTCGCCACAATAAATCACATTTTTCTTTTGAATATATTTTTAGATGATAGCAAATGCAGTGAGCAGCTGAGACCATTCAGCCTTACATGCCATGTAGGAGACTATAGGGTGGGTATACTTACCATAAAAGAAAAATGGCAGGCACTAGACAATTATATTGTTTTTACAGAGGCTAATAGTTTGCCAGAAGATGCTATTACGGTAAATGCAAATTATATTCCTACAAAGCAAAATCACCGGGAAATAATTAAGTACGCCCGTGACAAGGTTGCCATTATGGAAACGGACGAGGTAAAGGTCTTGAGCTATCCGTGGCAGCTCTTTGAGTATAATGCATGGGCAATAGAAAAAGATTTTGAATTATTGAATCTCACAGATAAGCGAGCAGACGGTAATGGTAATAGCTATTTTGGCAGTAATCCTATCTATATCCATGAAACGGCAACGGTGCTTCACAGTACACTTAACAGCACTGAAGGACCCATATATGTGGGAGAGGGCGCTATCATAATGGAAGGCTCTATGATAAGAGGTGCAGTGTCTATAGGCAAAAATGCAGTGGTAAAAATGGGGACGAAAATATACGGTGCTACCAGCATAGGAAATTACTGTGTGACAGGCGGGGAAATAAAAAACAGCATATTATTTGGATACAGTAATAAGGCGCATGATGGTTACCTGGGAGATAGTGTGCTGGGATATTATTGCAACATAGGTGCAGGTAGCAGCAATAGTAATGTGAAAAATACCTTATCAGCAGTGGCATACAATATTGATGGTAAAGAAGTCATTGGCACAGGAAATATAAAAGGCGGTTTGCTCATGGGGGATTATAGTAGATGTGCTATAAATACGAGTTTTACTACTGCCGCTGTGGTAGAACCCTGCTGTCATATATTTGGGGCAGAAGAACCCGAAAAGTACTATCCTGCTTTTACCTGGGGAAATACACGGTACAAGCTAGATCAGGCTATAGAACACATCACTGCCTGGAAAAAAATGAAAGGAAAGGATATTACTGATAAAGAAATTGATATCATTACAAAATTATTTAACTACAAAAAATAGAATTTATGAGGAAGAAAATAGCAGCAGCCAATTGGAAGATGAACTTAACTATAGAAGAAGGGAAGGATTTGTTTGATGCACTATTTGCCGAAGAACATGAAGTTTCTGAAGACAAGATAGCGGTGATAGCAGTTCCGTTTCCATATTTAGCTATGGCAAAAGAAAAGATAGGCGATAAAAAGTTTGTGTACTGTGCTGCTCAAAATGTATATACTAAAAATAACGGCGCTTATACCGGTGAAGTGAGCGCAACAATGCTGGCTTCTATGGAAATTCAGTACGCACTGGTAGGGCATAGCGAGCGTAGAGAATACTTTAATGAGCATGAGGCTATGCTTGCGGAGAAGGTAGATGCTTGTCTTCGAAATAATATCGTTCCTATTTTTTGCTGTGGCGAACCCAAAGAAATAAGGGAAGGAAATACACAAAATGAGCATGTAGAGACGCAAATAGCAAGCTCACTATTTCACTTGAGTGAAGAAGAAATGGGAAAGGTGGTAATAGCGTATGAGCCTATCTGGGCAATAGGTACCGGACTTACTGCCAGCAGCGAGCAGGCACAGGAAATGCACAAGCATATACGTTCTCTAATTGCAGAAAAATACGGAGAATCAATCGGAGAAAATATTTCTATACTATATGGTGGTAGCGTAAAGCCTTCTAATGCAGAAGAAATTTTTTCAAAACCAGATGTAGACGGTGGACTAGTAGGGGGAGCCAGCCTTGTAGCTGCTGACTTTGCTGCAATAATAAGGAGCTTGTAGAAATACAAGCTCCTTATGAACTCATCTTGTTATTTCGGCTATAAAACCATGTCTGATTTAGATGAAGTAAAATCGCTTTCATCATAATATACTTTCTCTCCTTTTATAGATTCTATTGAAGCAGAAAAGACATCTGCAAGCGTGTCCCAGCCTTCTTTTATTGTGCCACCTGTTCTAGCGAGCTTCGCCCTTGTTTTAGCACCTTTTGCAGGAGCATACAATACGCCTAAAATAAGTCCTGTAGTAAATCCAATGAGTAATTTGTTCATAATATGATTTGTTTTATAATAAGATAAGTGCGGTATTTGATATAACAATATAAAGCTTATTTCAAGATTTGTACCATAATCGCAGTGATTCCTTTTTTTGTTATCGGCAGGTTTTCTTTGCTTTATAGAAATAATGCTTTTACGACGGGTAATTCTCATTGTCACTTTTTCAAATTATTATTATGTTGTTTTTTTATCAAATTTTCATCTTATAACGTCATCTTATGAAATCTCCAAGTAATATTGCACGAATAAGCTACTTACAAAACCATGAGACCAAGTCTACTATTTTTCAATTCTACATTTTTCATACTGCCAGCTCTTCTATTCCTTACTGCCTGTAATAATAGTGATTCTGCTACTACTAATAATACCAATCTGCAGAAGGATTCTACTACCAGGTTAGAGGAGGCAAAAGAAGAACCATTACCCGAGAAGCCGGTTTTTACTTATAAAAAAGTAGAAAGAAAATCCTGGCTGGCAGAAAACGATAGTAACCTCACAGCGGCGAAGAAGCAAATATTGTATGCCCTCAACAGAGTAGATGAGCGCTACTTCCGCAGACTAGATAGCATTATTATTCCTACAGACATATCTGATAGTCTGGCTGCTTACATGCCATTTCCTCTTGTTGTTCCAGAATTATATGATGTAGACAAGATTATTATTTTTTCCGATCCTGCACAAGCCTTTGCAGCGTATGAGAATGGCAAGATTACAAGAACGGGCCCCACAAATATGGGAAGACAAAGCAAACCTACTCCTAAGGGGTTATTTTTTACAAATTGGAAAGCAAAAGAGACTATAAGTACGGTGAATGATGAGTGGCTTCTTAAATGGAATTATAATATCTCTAATTTTGGTGGTGTAGGCTTCCATGAATATGCTTTGCCGGGTTATCCTGCTTCGCACAGTTGTCTTCGGTTGCAAGCAGCAGATGCTGAATATTTTTACTATTGGGCAGAACAATGGAAGCTATCCGAAGGAAAGCAGATGGCGAAGGGGACTCCTGTCATTGTTTTTGGTCAATACGATTGGAGCCAACCAAAACCCTGGATGGAAGTAGCTCGAGATACCTTGCCTAAAAAAATGGACATAAGTCTGGATAGCCTTATGAGCGTTATCTTGCCTTACAAAAAAGAAATTCTGGAAACTCAGCAAAGCCGGAAACAATACATTGCAGGCTTACCCCAAAAAGAGGAGGAATAAGGAATGAAGATTTACTGCATAAGCGGATTTGGCGCAGATGAAACGGTCTTTTATAAGATAAAATTTCCGAAAGGATTTGAAATCAGGCACCTTTCCTATACAGCGCAGATACATGGAGAGAGCCTAAGGGATTATGCCTTAAGGATGGCTAAAAATATAGATACTTCACAATCTTTTGCTTTACTTGGTCTATCTATGGGAGGTATGATAGCAGTGGAGATTGCCAAAGAATATAAGCCAGAGACCCTCATACTATTGTCTAGTGCGGCCACGGCAAGTGAATTACCAGCAAGGTATAAATTTATGGGTAAATGGAATTTGCAAAATATTGCGCCTATAAGTGTAATGAAAAACGCTTCTATCCTTAAGAAATTTTTTTACAGATACGAAAAAGCGGATCGGGATATTCTCATAAAGGCTATAAGAAAAACAGAACCTACTTTTATACGGTGGGGCATGCAGGCTATTCTGGATTGGAAAAATGATAGCCAACCTGAAAACTATTTTCATATTCACGGCACCAGTGATAACGTACTTCCAATAAAAAATACCCATACTACTCATGTTGTAGAAGGAGGAAATCATTTTATGGTGCTGGATAGGGCTGCAGATATTAATATTATACTTGAAAAAATATTGACATCCAATGGACTTAAAACAAAGTGAGTGGAATTGGTTTGAAATCCTCACTTTTAAGGAATAATTCACCCTTGCTTCTTTACCTTTGCGCCATGCAAATTCAAGTTTTAAAGTCTAAAGTACATCGTTGCACGATTACAGAAGCCAATCTCAATTACGTAGGAAGTCTGACCCTGGACGAGAACCTTATGGACGCCGCCAACCTTATAGAGAATGAAAAGATCCATGTTGTAAATGTAAACAATGGGGAACGGCTTGAAACTTACGTTATAAAGGGAGAACGGGGTAGTGGTGTGGTGTGTCTTAATGGAGCTGCCGCCCGTAGAGGCGCTCCAGGCGATATCCTCATTATCATTGCTTATGGCATAATGGATTTTGAAGAAGCGAAGACTTTTAAGGCTGCTATAGCTTTTCCGGATGGGGCGAATAAGTTGAATTAAGAATAAATCTTTTGAGAAATTTGCAAATCTCAATTTTTATACCTTGGTCGTATTTTATGTGGTGCGTAATTCAATTTTCTATTTATCATTTACTACCATAGTTTTAGATAGTACATCATGCCATGCCTTAGCGTCAATGCCTAAACCCAGAGATAAAAATTCGAAAGGGAGTATTCTGGCCCATGTTCTTATAACTATCAACCTAAACTCCGGCTTCACACCTTTTTTGAAAACAACCTTTGTCTTTGTAAAATATTTGCCTACTGTCTTTCTGAAAAAATACTCACTTATAATGGAGTAAGCGCCGCCCATAAAAGCCCACATTAATCCTATAAAAATATACTCCAGCGATTTAAACTCTCTTGCGAGGTATCCCAAAAAAACTAATAGACAAAACCAAATAGTTGTGTCTATTAAAAAATTACAGAATCTCTTTGTCTTAGAAGCTTCTACCACAAAATTTCCATCACTGTCAGTCTCTATTTCATTATCCTGAAAAAGCATAATAGGGTTTTGTTTCGATAACATGAGGGTGGGAGTACTGGGAAGATCCCACTTCAATAAATTCAGCACAGGCTCGGATACTCAAAAATCTATGAAAACAGACATTTACGCATTCGCCAGCAAGAACATATACACTAATCCTATAAATGCGAGGCTTAAAAATACAATTGTACCTATTTTACCCATCTTGCCGCGATACAACATACTTAGCACAATACCCATTGCCATAATGATAAGGCCCAGCCATACGAGATTTATGTAAGGGAATACATAGGTTTTTACGGTAACGAAGTCTATAAGTCTGTCAGATTCTTTTACGCCTATTTTTATTTTGGCATCTTCGCCTATGCCCGCAAAACGTAGGAATAAATTTTGCGCAAAGACAGTATCATCTTTGTAAATCGGTTGTTCATTCTGCACCTCTATAAGCGGCTCTGCATTGTAGGCCTGTCCTTCTTTTGTAACTACTTTCACCTTAGCCATAAGTGCAAGGTCGTCTTCGTGATAATGATGTTTTTTGGTCTCAGGATTTTTTACAATTCCTTCCAGGATAACCATGCCATTGCTATAAAAACTGGTATCGCCCGGTAATAATTCTTTTATGGTAAAGCTGCTGGTATCTTCTGAGGCACGTTTATCATTAATGGCATAGCTGATATAAGTAAATACGTCTTTACTCAAATACGAGCGGGTATCTGGATTACTGCTCATATTGTTGTCCTTCATCATATACACATCTGGAGAGAGTGCAAATGATTCTGTAGATTTCCCTTCCTCATTTTTCTTCTCAAACTGAAGATGGTAAAACTTCCTACCACTTTCATGTCCCAGGGAGTCATTAGTATAAGTAACCTCATACGACCCCATGCGAGTAGGTACTTCCTTAATAAGCGTAAGATTTTCTCTGGGATCATCTTTTTCCTTTGTCATAGGATCTGTGCTGCCAGGGAGCGTAATCCCGTTTACGGTGCTGCTGCTTATTACTTCTTTATTGGCGCTGCTTACAAGCATTCCAAATATCATTAACCCAAATCCAAAATGAGCAACAGAACCTCCTCCCTTTAAGATCTTGCCTTTGCTTACGGTAATGAGATACCAGGCATTTGCAACGACTGCATACAAGGTAGCAAAAGCTGCTATATAAATAGCTCCCAGAAAGCCAGGACCGTATTTACTATAGGTAAATGGGTAAACAAATGCCAGCACGAGCGTAAGTATAGCGGCAATTACGGTAGGAACTGCTATGTGTTTTAATGTATAGCCCTTAGGAGAAGATTTATACTTAAAATATTGACCAATTGCCGTAAGCATTCCCACAATAAATGCAATCAATACCATCACCTTATTGTATGAAAATTCCACTTCTTCTGGTGGTGCTATGGTCGTGCCAAAGACTTTGTTTATAACTGGTACACTGGTCTTGCTAATAATAAACAAAGCCGATAAGAAAAATACAATGGAACCAATAAACATCCAGAACTCCCGGCTATTACTTTGTTCTTCCTTATGTACGGTGGGTATCTTTTTATAATTTATTATAAGTAAAGTAAGCGCCGGAAGCACAAAGGCTGCCACAAATAAACCTATCATAATATTGATGGCCTTTCCCGCCTCTGTGAAGGCATGTACGGAAGTATCGCCCAGCACGCCGGTGCGGGTGAGGAAAGTAGAGTAGAGCACAAAGCCAAATGACAAGAAACAAAATAAATAAGTTGCTCTTAGAGATTGCCCAGTGGAATTGTAAATGACCATGGTATGTAATCCCGCAATGAGTATAAGCCAGGGTACCAGCGAAGCATTCTCCACAGGATCCCATGCCCAGTAGCCGCCAAAGCTTAATGATTCGTAAGCCCACTTACCACCCATCATTATCCCTACTCCCAAAATAGCAGCGCAGAAAAGCGCCCATGGCAAAGCAGGCTTTATCCATTCTCCAAATTTTTTTGTCTGAATTCCTGCATAGGCATAAGCAAAAGGAATGATGGACGAAGCAAAACCTAGAAATAAAACAGGTGGGTGTATTACCATCCAATAGTTGCGAAGGAGTACATTTAGACCCATACCATCAGTAAGAAAGCTTAGGTAATTTGCCTGGGCAAATATGGGAGCTTGTATTTCATTTCTGGTGAGGGTGAATGGCGAACTGCCTAGTTGTGCATCTCCTGCATATATCCCTATGAGCATCATAGTAAGAAAAACCTGAGCAAAAGAAATTACTGTCATCACAGGTGCTTCCCATTTATCGCTCCAACTCGCTTTTCTATTTATTATAAATGCTAATCCTAATGCCGCATGCCAAATCGCCCACAGAAGGAAACTTCCTTCCTGGCCCTCCCAAATACAGGCTAGTAAATACTTGTATTCCAGCTCGAGGGAAGCATGCTTATAAGCATACATATACTCAAACATATGATTGCTACAGATGTAAAATATGCAAATGAAAATTCCGGCAAGTGCAACGGAATGCACAATAAAAACCTTTCTTGCCAGGCGCTGCCATTTATTTTTTTCAACAATATCAGACTTTTTGGACGCCGAGAAGTATGCGATCGTTGTAACGAGGGAAGCCACAAAAGATAAAAGGACAAGAAAATGGCCGAGCTTCCCTATCCACAATGTTTCCCCTATAAATTGCATTCCTTAATTATTATATTCATTTACCAACAAAACAGCATCAGCGCTTATAAAGTTTCTCAGAACCTAGTTGCTTGTAACAGAAGTTTTTGTTTCAATATCTTTTTCCAGCGTGCCTTTCTCATCTTTATATTTACTTGGGCATTTAAGAAGGATTTCTTTGCATTCAAAATAATCCTGTTGCATCTTTCCCTTCATTACAATACGCTCGCTTTGTTCCAGATCTCCAGGCATACTATTTCTGTAAATAACTTTAGTTGTACCACCAAGACTATCCACCGCTGTGAAACTTAAGTAGTTCGGGTTATTTATAGGGTCGTATTCTATCGGCGCAGACTTATCCAGCTTGGCAATGAGGTGTACAAATTGTCCTTCTTTTTGCTGTGCAGACTTTATAGTATCATAAGTAGAAAAGTCTGCAGAGTACGAAATCAAGGCCACTATGAGTGCCGCTATACCTATCAGAATAATTATGTGTGTTTTCTTCATAAATAATTAGCTTTATGATAGCTGTTATTTTTCTTAATATGGCATACAGCCGTTTTTGAAAGAGCCGCAAAGGTAATGCAATTAGGGTTTTTAAATTGGGAATATTTGCTCATTTCTCTTACTATTGCGGTCAAGGGTTGTCAAGCCTTCTGAAAGCCTTTATAAACTTAATCACCATCACTAAAGGTTGATAACCCTTGCGATGATTTTAAATGCTCCCATTGAACGGCTATATTTGCACAAATAATGAGTGTAAGAATATGATAGAAAATCATGAAGATTTTGACCCCAACAGCGTAGGCAATATCAATAATAATATTTTTGGATTACCCTTTACAGAAGAGGAAGCAAGGCTTGTAATACTTCCTATACCCTGGGAAGTAACGGTAAGCTACAATGCTGGTACTGCAAGAGCACCAGACCATATCTTCACTGCGAGCCTGCAAGTAGATCTCTTTGACCCCGAGTTGCCAGATATGTGGCAACAAGGAATATACATGCGACCTGTAGATAAAAAAGTACTCACAAAAAGTGATTACTTACGCAAAGAAGCAGAACTCTACATTAACTATATATCGCAGGGCGAAATCGTAAGCGACAACAAGTTCATGTGCAAAAGCCAAAAGGAAATAAATGCGGGCTCCCTTTTTCTCAATGACTGGGTATATAGCCAGACCAAAGAGCTTCTTGACCAGAATAAACTAGTAGCCTTGCTGGGAGGAGACCATAGCACGCCACTCGGATTTTTCAAAGCGCTGGCAGAAAAACATCCTTCTTTTGGAATCTTACAGATAGATGCACACAGCGACCTACGCAAGGCCTACGAAGGGTTCAACTACTCGCATGCTTCTATCATGTATAATGCCATGGAAGAAATTCCTGAATTGAAAAAGCTGGTGCAGGTAGGTATCAGAGATTATTGCGATGAAGAACTTGCTTATGCCAATGAGCAACCAGACAGAATAAAAATATTTTTTGACCGGGATATTAAAGCCGCAGCTTACGAGGGTAAGCAATGGGGGCAGGTGGCCAGGGAAGTAGTAGATGCGCTACCGCAGGAAGTTTATATTAGTTTTGATATAGATGGGCTTGATCCAAAATTATGTCCGCAAACGGGGACACCGGTGCAAGGCGGTTTTGAAGCGGAACAAATTTTTTATCTATTTAAGCTCGTGAGAGAATCTGGCAGAAAGATTATTGGTTTTGACCTCAATGAAGTAGGCGTAAGTGCAAATGAGTGGGATGAAAATGTAGCCTCCCGAATCCTGTATCGTATGTGCAATCTCCTCATAGCAAGTAACCCCACCTCATGAAAGAATTTAAAATACGCCTACCCAACGAAAAGGTGAAGGCTTACAATAGAATATCTATAATCGTACTCGCGATCAATCTTCTCGCTTTCGGTCTATTATTCTTTAAGCAAAATACTTTGCCAGCTTACATAGCAGCACTGTGTATGATGTTTATTATTTCCGGAGCATTATTTACCTTCATTAGTAAAAATATAAGACTTCAGAACAAACTTACAGTCATAAGTATTGCACTGGCAGCAGTTTCCTGGATTATCATAGGCGATTACATGTTGGGTGTTCTTATGGGAGCGGTGGCAGCCGTCTCTTACAGTACCTTACAGCCTCCTTTCGTAGTAGTAGGGGAGCATGGCTTGCATTATCCCTCTTTCCCTAAGCAGTTCTTTACCTGGGATACGCTTAATAAGGTTTTGCTTAAAGACGATGTACTTACGATAGATAAAAAGGACAATAAGCTTTTACAATTTACCCTTCCGAATGTGAATATGACGCAGGAGGAGCAGAAGGTTTTTAATGCCTATTGTGCGGGGAAGGTGGGGAAAGTTTCTCCTAAAGAGGTGAAGGAAATAGGGGAGTGATTTTGGTCTTTTTGCCACGAAGGCTCTAAGGCAGAAAGGAGCACGAAGGTTACAACTGCGAATTGCTTTGGCCAAAGGTTTCGAGGGGTGCTAGCACTTTGTTTTATTGTGACAAAAAGTCTTTTCCATATAGAATTGCAGTTCCATTTTGATTAGTCGCTAGGAGACTTAATTCTTTTTGGAATTTGCTAATGGATTCTGCTTCAACTATAATTTCCAATTTGAGCTTGTCTTTTTCTTGTTTTCTATATTCAGTTGCCACATTTTCTTCTAAATGAATTTCAAGACCTACCTGTTTTACCGTATTAATGATGTAGAAATTGATAGAACAGTACGCATAGCTATCTTTTTCACCTAGCTCATAAAATAAGTCATCAAGTTTATTTTCTGGATAGCCAATTAGTTTTTGAGCAAAACTGAATAATGACTCCTTTGTTTCATATACTTCAGTCCGGCCTGCATATCGTCCGTTCGAAACTTTTACTTGCAGTTCAAACATATGATCATCTTGCCAAACACTTTTAAGCTCTAAAAATGATTTTGATGCTTTGGTATTCATGAATTTATCTTTACAGATAACAAAGTATTTGAAATATCCAACCCGCCAATTATCGCAATATTCTTGAGAAGGGTGATTGCCCTACGCCCTAGAGCGAATTATCGTTCAAACCATTATTTTCTACTTCTTTGCTCCAATATCCTCTCCACTTCCACCAGTGAACTCCCTTTCGCTTGCAACAAAATAATATAGTGATAGAGCAGATCTGCCGCTTCATTCTCAAATAATTCCTTATTGTCGTCTTTAGCTTCTATCACTAGTTCTACCGCTTCTTCTCCTACTTTTTGCGCCACTTTGTTTATGCCACTCTGCACCAGTTTGTAAGTATAGCTATCTGTTGTTTTTTCTGCAATTCGCTTTGCAATCGTCTCTTCTAATTTATAAGCAAATCCTTTTGTGGTTTCCTCAGCAAAGCAAGAAGTGGTACCATTGTGGCAGGTAGGTCCTGCGGGAAATGCTTTTATAAGCAAAGTATCTCCATCACAATCCAACAAAATTTCCTGCACTTTAAGAAAATTTCCGGAGGTTTCTCCCTTTGTCCAGAGCCTTTGCTTGCTGCGACTATAGAAGCATACGTTTTTAGATTTATTCGTTTCAGCAAGGGCTTCTGCATTCATATATCCAAGCATTAGAACCTGCTGAGTTGTGGCATCTTGCACAATTACAGGAACCAGGCTCGTGGTAGTATCATAATTTACATTCATCGTACTGCAATATTATTTTCTGAAAGTATTTTTTTTAATTCCGGAATGGGTATAGTGCCAAAGTGAAATACACTGGCAGCCAATGCTGCAGACACCGTAGTCTTAGAGAAAACATCAACAAAGTGCTCTGTTTTTCCTGCGCCGCCGCTGGCTATCACAGGAATAGACACAGCTTCAGTTACGGCTTCCACTATTTCTAAAGCAAATCCATCTTTTGTGCCGTCATGGTTCATGCTGGTGAGTAAAATTTCGCCTGCTCCCAGTCTTTCTGCTTCCTGCGCCCAGGCAATGGTTTCTCTGCTTGTAGGCTTGCTGCCGCCGTGCGAAAAAACTTCGTTCCTCCCATCTATATTTTTTGTGTCAATTGCTATTACTACGCATTGGTTCCCAAAAGCCATTGCTAACTCTGTGAGCAGTTCTGGTCTGCGTAGGGCAGAGCTATTCACACTTATTTTATCTGCTCCGGAGCGCAGAAGAATGCTAGCGTCCTCTACGGTGCTTATGCCTCCTCCCACCGTGAATGGAATATTGATCTCCGCCGCAATTTTTTCTACCAATTGATAAAAGGTTTTTCTCTTCTCCAAAGTAGCGGTTATATCCAGGAAAACAAGTTCGTCTGCGCCATCTTCAGCATATTTTCTGGCAAGTGCCAC
>JBBKWE010000136.1:0-28195 GCA_037968795.1 Ferruginibacter sp. | reverse complement strand
ATAAAAATGGAGCAGGTAGCAGAACCTTATATTCGTCGCAAGGCAATGCGGCACTTAGAGAAGAACAGAGTAGTCATTTTTGGCGCAGGTACCGGCAATCCTTATTTTACTACAGATACGGCAGGCTCTCTCAGAGCCATCGAAATAAAAGCAGACGTTATTCTTAAAGGCACCAGGGTAGATGGTATATACACGGCCGACCCTGAAAAAGACCCCACTGCTACAAAATATGGCCGCATTAGTTTTGCAGATTGTATAGCCAACAACCTAAAAGTGATGGACATGACGGCGTTTACTTTGTGTATGGAAAACGAGCTTCCTATTGTAGTTTTTGATATGAACACACCCGGTAATCTTATGCGGGTAGTTACAGGAGAGAAGGTGGGAACACTTGTAAGCTAACCCTTACTATATTATTTTTTCTTATTATATTAGCATATCACTTTGATAAGCCTTGGATCTCGTTTAGCATAAAATATTTTTAATTTATAAATAAACCTGCCATGAACTTAATAGAAAGAGTAAAGAATATTTTGACTACTCCCAAAACAGAATGGGAAAAAATTGATACCGAAAACAGCACTCTCTCCACCGTCCTCACAAGTTATTTATTGCCACTCCTTGTTGTAAGTGCTATTTGTGCATTTATTGGCTACGCATTTATTGGGATGAGTATGAGCATCATTCAAATGAAAGGAATGACCGTGGGAATATATATGGGTGCAATGGTGCTTATCCAGGGCGTCATCGGGTTTTTTATTGCCACTTATGTTGTTGATCTACTTGCTCCGTCTTTTGGTTCAGAAAAAAATATAAATAAATCAGCAGAGCTGGTTGCCTACGGCTACACTGCATCTATTGTGGCTAGTTTTCTTACGATCATACCCATGCTAGGCATTCTCGGCATTGTAGGAGGTATTTACAGCCTGTACTTACTGTACATAGGTTTGGGGCCAATGAAAAATACGCCAGAAGATAAAAAAGTCAGCTACTTTGTAGTGATTCTTCTTGTAGTGATTGTTGCTTCTATTATAGTGAGTACAATACTATCAAGAATTCTAGCTCCTTTATTTGGAGTTGGACTAGGGGCGTCTGGTTTTGGGCTTTAAAATTCCAACCAATTATATAATTAATAAATTATCATATTGAGCGCACTCCATCTATAAAACTGCGATGGTATGCAGCTTTTATTCGTCCACTCCAGTCAATAATTTTCTAGCTTTGCCCGCAATGGAAAAAGACAACGAAATCATTTACATAGCAAACGCGGCTTCTCTGCAAAAGTTTGCCGCAAGCTTGCAAAGTAAAAAAAGCATCGCTTTCGATACAGAGTTTGACCGCTTCTACCGGGAGTATGGCTTTAAGCTCTCTCTGCTACAGATTTATGATGGGAAAATCTGCTACATTATAGATCCTATTAAAATAACAGACCTCTCTGCACTATGGCCTGTTTTTGAAAACGAGGAGATTATGAAGGTAGCTTATTCTTGCTCAGAAGATGTACAAATACTGAAATTGCACGGCTGCAATCCCCGCAACATTTATGACTTGCAGATAGCAGCCAAGCTTGCTAATAGTACTGCCCTATCTTATGCAGATCTACTTCTACAGGAAATGAATATAGAGTTAGATAAATCTCTGCAACGCTCAGACTGGCGCAGACGACCACTGAGCAAAAGGCAGTTGCAGTATGCCAGCCAGGATGTAGTTCCACTATTACAGGTACAAGAAGTGCTGCAAAGCAGAGTTGAAGCAAATGATACAGTAGAATTTCTCTCCCAGGATAATAAGGAATGTGAGGAAATAGAGGTTTCTGAATACACAGTAAAACTAAGTGCCAAGCAGAAAAAACAATTTGATACTGGTACTCAAAAATTCCTTTATGCACTTATGCTGCAAAGAGATGAAATAGCACAGCAGTACAATATGCCTCCTGCCAATGTGTGTGGCGATAGAATCCTGGAAGAATTTATAGAAAATAAAAATGAGGGGTTTCCTCAGAAGGGAATTTCTGGCAGGCTCAGAGAAGATGAGCATGCATTAAATAAACTGGAAGCAGTGTTAGAGCAGGAAGTAAAATCCTTGCCCTCGCTTCCTGCAGAAGAAAGAAATCAAAATGGCTATGGCAACAGATATAATAATGCTATACCGCTTACAGATAAAGAAATGTCTGATATAAAAGATGAAGTAACCAGGCAATACG
The DNA here is from genome assembly GCA_037968795.1 of Ferruginibacter sp. Classification (GTDB taxonomy): domain Bacteria; phylum Bacteroidota; class Bacteroidia; order Chitinophagales; family Chitinophagaceae; genus Ferruginibacter. Next base: position 25,992 of record JBBKWE010000136.1, on the reverse strand, counting down.
GACAAATAGCAGCTGACCATATTCTTCGCGGTTTTAAAAAATATTTGAGCTCTTCTGCGGGTTTACAGCCACTGAGACCTTACCAGCAGGAAGTAATAAAAGAGGCAGCAGCAAAGTTTGGAATAGTGGTGAAGTGAGGAAGAGATTATAGACTTAAGACTGGGAGACTGAAAACGGGAGCACTTTACAGCTTGAGAAGAATAATAGGCATTCTTTAGCTTCTTTATAAGTCTGAAGGTTTTACGGTTAGTTATAATTATTTGATGTTTTGCTCTATCCCAAGCACTTCCTCCACCGCCTTCATCTTTAATAAACTCTCCTCCCACTCTTTCTCTGGGTCACTGTTTATCGTAATACCACCGCCGGCGGCGTAACTTACAATTTGCTTTGTCTCATTGTAAAATATACTACGGATCACCACATTGAAATCAAAATCACCGCCAGGGTCTATGTAGCCAATGCTACCAGAAAATAAACCTCGTGGCTCCTCTTCATATTTTTCTATAAGCTCCATCACCCTTTTCTTAGGCGCACCGGTCATACTTCCCATAGGGAAAGTAGCGCTTAGAATCTGAGAAAAGGAAGAGTCTGCTTTCAGCTTTCCTTCCACTGTACTTATCATCTGATGCACTGTAGGGAAACTGTATATTCCAAAAAGCTCTGCCACCTGCACACTCCCCGGCTTGCATATCCTGCTTAGGTCGTTACGCACAAGGTCTACTACCATTACATTCTCACTACGCTCTTTCTCACTTTGGAGTAAATAAGCTTTGGTGGCTTCGTCAGCTACCGAATCCTGCAAGTTTCTTTTACTCGTTCCCTTTATGGGCTGGGAAATTATTTGACTCTCCGTTTTTTTTATATACCGCTCCGGACTGCTGCATATACAATAAGATCCCTCATTTTTATACAAACTACTAAACGGTGAAGGGGAAATTTTTACTAATCTTTCATAACATTTTACGGGATTTAATGCTGCGTTATGGAAAAAATAATGATTGCAATAATTGAGCTCGTAGCAGTCACCCTTTTGGATATGCTCTTTTACGGCAATTATTTTTTTGAGATAATCTTCTTTAGCGGGAGCGGATTTGCTTTGGTAAGTAAATTGAAATTTTTCTTTCGTACTCAAATCCGTATTTAGAATAGACTGGTAAATATCTTCTACTGATTCCTCATGGGTTTCTATTTGTAAAATTTTTGCCTTAATCCTAAGCAATGTGATAGGCGAGAAGAAATATCCTTTACAGAAACCAATTGAATTTTCTACGGGTGTTGATGCCAGCATTTCATAATTCATATGCGCAAAAACCCAATCATTTTGTTCTTGCAAGAATGTATCTAAACCGCCCAACCCTTTTTCTACTTTATATTCCCGGCGACTACCTACTGCCAACAGAAAATCAAATGCCGGAAGGTTTTTATCATACCCACAGTTGTCCAGTAAACAAAAAATGTTGAACCGGTCGGCCCAGTTCAACATTCTTCTTTTAAAAACTTCTACGTTTTCTATCTGATAATTACTCGTATTTCTATGCACTTATTTATTTAAAAATCATCTTCAAACTCATCATCATCATCTTTAAAGTCAAGATCAGAAAAGTCATCAAAGTCATCATCCAGATCTGCCTTTTTATTAAACTTCTTTGGCTTTACAACTCCCGGTTTTTTACTTTTACTCACTGGTTCATCAAACTCCTCAAAGTCCTCTTCCCACTCCTCATCCATCTCGTCGTCCACATCATCTAAGTCATCTTCATCATCACTATCATCCCAGTCATCATCTTCTAATTCGTCATCCTCATCAAATTTCTTTGGAGATACTTTACTTGCTTTCGGATTTGCCTGTTCTGTTTTTTTTACAGGCGTTGTTTTCTTTGCCATGTGCTTTACTCATTTTTGACACTGTAAAAATTATTAACCTTTTTCAATTTGCCAAATTTTTCTGCATCTTTTTTATATCGCTACTATTTGTTCTTTCCCGGGGCCATTGCTTATATACTTTACCGGCACTCCTAAATATTTATTTATGAACTCAATATAATCCTTCATTGCCGCCGGCATACTCTCAAAACTTGGGAAAGCCTGTATGTCCGTATTCCATCCCGTCATTGCCTTATATACAGGCTCCAGCGGCTGCTTATGCATCTGATAGGGCACTTGGGTAGTCTCCAGACCATTTACATTATAGGCGGTACATAGTTCCAGGGTCTCTAATTCGTCCAGAATATCTGCCTTTGTCATCACCATTTCTGTAACACCATTTATCATGCAGGCAAATTTAAGTGCCACCAGGTCAATCCAACCACAGCGGCGTGGGCGACCTGTTGTACTTCCAAATTCGTTGCCTTTTTCACGCAGAAAATCCCCCTTATTATCAAATAACTCAGTAGGGAAAGGCCCGCTCCCCACTCTGGTGCAGTAGGCTTTCGTAATCCCTATTACCTTTTTTATCTTTTGCGGAGCCACTCCCAGCCCACTACATACACCGGCGGTGATGGTGCTGCTACTCGTCACAAATGGGAAAGTGCCAAAGTCTACATCCAACATACTTCCCTGCGCTCCCTCTGCTAGTATTTTCTGCCCCGCAGATATCTTATCATTAAGGAAATACTCACCATTTACAATTTTGAGACTACGAAGAAATTCCAGGCCTTCAAAGAACTCCTCTTCCCAGTCGCTTATATCTTCCTGAAAATTAAAACTATCCAGCAGGCGCTGATGCTTCAATCGCAGCTTTATGTATTGAGTGGTAAAGTTTTTATCCAGTATATCGCCTACCCTCAGGGCATTTCGTCCTGTTTTATCCATGTAAGCCGGCCCTATTCCCTTAAGCGTGCTCCCTATCTTACCAGCACCCTTTTGCAGTTCGCTTGCCTTATCTAGCGCACGGTGGGTAGGCAGAATCAGATTTGTCCGCTCGCTTATGTACAGGTTCTTTTTATAATCCGGGTTAAAAGCAGCCACGTCTGCCGCTTCATTTTGCAGCGCCACTACATCCAGTACCACACCAGCGCCTACCAGATTTACTTTATCTGCATGAAAAATACCGCTCGGAATCTGGTGAAGAACTACTTTCTTATCGCCCACATACAAGGTATGCCCGGCATTGGGCCCACCCTGGAACCGCGCTACCAAGTCATAATCCTTTGCAAAATAGTCTACAATCTTACCTTTTCCTTCATCGCCCCATTGCATTCCCAGAATAACGTCTATCATTTGTGTTGTTTTTTTACGTGCGTAAAAGTAAAAGTAAATCTTTCATCTACCTAAAGGAGTTATTAGGAAATAATACACAATGTGGCGGAAGAGGTTTATTGCAAGGCTCGCAAAGGAGCAAAGAGCGCAAAGAAGAAAGAAGCGCAGTTAAAGATTAAAGGAAGAAGAGCATAAAAACTAGGTAAAATACTGTGTTGCGCAATTAAACGACTGTGTTTATGCTGCAGTAAATTACTCTGCTTGTAAACCAGCATACCAGCCGCAAACGACATTTTCCTTGCATGAGCGATAGCAGCGGAGCACTTGCGCCAAAGCTCAAAGCGGCTCTTCGTCTCGGCTAAGAATTAGCGCGACCCGTCAGGGGTATGCCCAAAGAAAAAAATCAAAGCAACCGTTTCTTAGCTTTCGCTTTCTTATATTGTAAATTACTCACAGCAGTAAATTAAATATATGAAGAAGAAATTATTTCTCCTGGACGCCATGGCATTAGTTTTTAGAGCTTACTATGCCCTCATTCGCAGTCCACGCATTACCAGCAAAGGGCGCAATACCAATGCCCAATTTGGATTTACCAATACCCTTATAGATCTTATAAAAAACCAGAACCCTACGCACATGGCGGTGTGTTTTGATACGCATGCGCCCACAGAGCGGCATACGGATTTTGCAGATTATAAGGCTAATAGGCAGGAGACGCCAGAGGATATCCTGAGCTCCATACCAGACATAAAAAGAATAATAGAAGGTTTTAATATTCCTGTAATAGAGCTGGATGGCTACGAGGCAGATGACATAATAGGCACGCTCGCTAAGCAGGCAGAGAAAGCAGGTTACGAAGTTTTTATGGTTACGCCAGATAAGGATTACGGACAGCTGGTGTCTGAAAATATAAAAATGTATAAACCTCCATATCAAGGTGGAAAAATAGAAATCTATGGGCCGAAGGAGATTTGTGAAAAGTGGGGTATAGAAAATGTGGACCAGGTGATAGATATTCTGGGGCTTATGGGCGATGCTGTAGATAATATCCCCGGCATAAAGGGCGTAGGGGAAAAGACGGCAGCGAAACTAATACAAGAGTTTGGCTCTATAGAAGAAATACTTGCTAATGCGGATAAGATAAAAGGAAAGCTGGGAGAAAAAGTTCGCGACGGTGCAGCAGATGCTATTATGAGTAAAAAGCTTGCGACCATCATACTGAACGTGCCCGTAGAATTCCATGAAGAGGATTATACGCTCAGCCCGATGAATGAGGATGCGCTAAAAGAAGTTTTTGAAATGCTGGAATTTAAAACACTGGGCAAGAGGGTACTGGGAGAGTATGGTACCGCTACCGGCACAGCAGCGCAACCAGAATATACAGAAGGCCAGCAACTTGACCTCTTTGGCAATGCCGTGGCTACAGCAGCGGCGGCTTCAGAGGAGGTAGAGATACCGCAAGTAGTGGATAAAAACATAGAGAATACAAAGCACGATTATAAACTGGTAGATACAGATGAGGAAATAAAGGCACTCTTACTCGATCTTACAAAACATAAAGAAATATGTGTAGATACAGAAACCACTAATGTAGATCCTAACCTGGCCGCACTCGTGGGTATAAGTTTTTCTACAGAACCGGGCAGTGGTTACTATATTCCATTTGCCGAAGGTGAGATAGAATGTAGAGAAAGGCTTTCGCTGTTCAATGATATTTTTGCCAATGAAAACATTACCTGGATAGGACAGAACCTTAAATATGATATTCTTGTACTCAAATGGTATGGCGTAGAGCTTGCAGGAAATATTTTTGACACTATGCTGGCGCATTATGTAATTGAACCCGATGGTAAAAGCAGCATGGATATGCTGAGTGAAAAATTTCTGGGCTACAAACCGGTAAGCATAACAGAGCTAATAGGTAAGAAAGGAAAAAACCAGGGCAATATGCGGGACGTGGAAGTAGAAAAAGTGAAAGAATACGCCGTAGAAGACACAGATATTACCTTGCAATTGAAAAATGTTTTTGTGCCATTGCTGGAAACCAACGAAGTAAAAAAGGTTTTTGAAGAGGTGGAAAATCCGCTCGTGCGGGTACTTGCAGATATGGAATTTGAAGGCATAAACGTAGACGTAGATTTCCTGGATAAATACAGCAAGGAACTCGCGGAGGAAGCTTCCCGATCTGAAGAAGCGGTGTACGAACAAGCGGGCGTGCGTTTTAATCTTGCAAGTCCTAAGCAATTGGGCGAAGTGCTTTTTGATAAATTACAATTGCTGGAAAAGCCTAAAAAAACAAAGACGGGTCAATATGCTACAGGAGAAGATATTCTTACAAAGCTAGCAGTAACCCACAAAATTTGCGATGACATTCTGAGTTTTAGAGAACTTACAAAACTCAAGAATACTTATGTAGATGCGTTACCACTGCTCATTCATCCAAAAAGCGGAAGAGTACATACGAGCTATGCTCAAGCGGTGGCGGTAACCGGCAGACTGAGCAGCACCAATCCTAATCTGCAAAATATTCCCATACGAACAGAGAAAGGCAGAGAGATTAGAAAGGCATTTGTACCGCGGGACAAAAGCCATATTCTTGTAGCAGCAGATTACTCGCAAATAGAACTCCGCATAGTAGCGGCTATAAGCGGCGATGTGAATATGAGCGAGGCTTTCCGAAGCGGAATGGATATACATACCGCTACGGCTGCAAAAGTTTTTTCTGTGCCCGTAGAAGAAGTGACGAAAGAAATGCGCTACAGAGCTAAGAGCGTAAACTTTGGAATCATTTACGGTCAGGGTGCATTTGGACTGGCAGATAACCTGGGCATTTCAAGAACAGAAGCCAAAGAAATCATTGACAATTACAAAAAGGAATTTACAGGTATACAAAAGTATATGGACGATACCATAAACTTCTGCAAAGAAAACGGCTACGTAGAAACCCTTATGGGCAGGAAACGCTGGCTAAAAGACATCAATAGCAGCAACTTTACTGTAAGAGGTTTTGCTGAGCGTAATGCCATTAATTCTCCCATACAAGGTACGGCAGCAGATATGATAAAGCTGGCGATGATAAAAGTGCAGGAGGCTTTTAAGAAAAATAAGTTTGAAAGCAGGATGCTTTTACAGGTACATGATGAATTGGTTTTTGACGTAAGAAGAGATGAGCTGGAAAAAGTAAAACCCGTGATCCTGGAGGCGATGCAATCGGCAATGATACTACCAAATGAGGTGCCGGTGCTGGCAGAGATAGGAGAAGGGAATAATTGGTTAGAGGCTCATTAGGGGATTATTAATTATTGATGATTAATTATTAATTAGTGCTTTGGAATGTAAGTTTCTGATTATTGCTCACAGGTTTTATGTGATGTGAGAGCATTTTTGCAAACTCGCTAATAATTAGTAATTAATAATGATTACTACCTTACAATTCCTTTTCAAAATAAACCACATCTGCAAGGGGATTATGGTAGTAAGACTGGGTCTGCACAAATCCATTTTTCAAATATAAATTCATAGCAGGTTTCATGGTACTGAGGGTGTCTAACTTAAGGATTTTGTAACCCATCTCTTTTGCTTTTACCAAAGCCTTGTTCAAAAGCAGTGACCCCAAACCTTTTCTTTGATAATCTGGCATCAAATACATTCTCTTCAACTCGGCACCATATTCATCTTTTAATGGACGAATGCCCACACAACCGATATACTTTCCTTCTTCCAACATCAAGATAATTGCTCCTTGTGGCGGCCCATACATTACCTGAAGTTGTTGCATTTCTTCTTCAAAGTTCTGGAAGCAAAGATCTACCTGAAGCCAACTGGCATACTCCCGGAATAAAACTGCCGCGGCTTCAAATTCTTCCCTTGTTGTAGCAATGATAAACTCCACTTACTTACGTGATTTACTGTTAGATAAATATACACCTATGGCTATAAGCGCACCTGCCATTACTTTAGGCCAGGTAAGTGTTTCTCCCAGAAAAATCATTGCAATACTGGCCGCCAGGATAGGCTGAGAATAAATGTATGCACCTGCAACAGAAGCCCCTAAAATTTTTATCCCATATAGATTCATAATGTAGGCTAGAAAAGTTCCGAACAAAACTATAAGCACCAGATTACCATAAGCAATACCCGGAAGTGCAGGCCAGTCTACAGCAACAAATTCTGTAAAGCAAAAAGGAAGGATAAGAAAAAAACCAATGGTGAAAATCATTCTTATAATCATTATGGGCTCATACTTTGTCATCATGGGCTTTACCAGAATAATATAAAATGTATAGGAAATTGCATTAATAATTATAAGAACATCTCCCAAAATGATATTAGGTGCATTTGCATAACTTGTTCGTCCAAGAATCAAAAGTATAGCGCCAGATAAACCTAAAAATAAGCCGAAGATTTTCATCCTGGTGAGCGCTTCCTTGAGTACAAAAGCCGCCAAAATAGAAATGAGAATAGGCGTTGTGAGCATAAGTAGAGAGGCATGGATAGAGGTTGTATAGCTCAATCCTTTTATAAACATAAGTTGATTTATGGCTATCCCTGTAAGTGCACAAAGAAACAATCTTCCGTAATCTTCCCGTTTTATCTTTTGCTTTTGCTTTTTGAAAAGAAACAGAATCCATAGTAAAATAGAACACACTCCCACCCTTAAAAGATTGAGGCCAAAGGCTTCTACATATCCACCATTTACAATAAATTTTATGCTGGTGTAATTAGCAGCAAAAAATAAATTGGTTCCGAGAAGAGCAAGATGTGCCTTTTTTGTACTTGTCAAAAGTTTAAATAATCAATGACGAAATGTGAATTATTGCGAAGCTAAAGGCTTTTTGTTTTATGTTAATAAACTTGATGAGTTTGTTGATGTTTTAAAGCCTCAGTTTAATGTAAAAAGCCGCCTGCATAAGCAAGCGGCTGTATTTTACTAACCCAAGTAAATCTATTTTTTCGCAGTATCTGCCATTTCTGCAACTTCTATTTCTGCAACATCTATTCCCTCATTTTGCCTGATCTTGGCTCTTATTTTACCTTCTATCTCCGCTGCCAGTTCCGGGTTATCTACCATAAGCTGCTTTACAGACTCTCTGCCCTGTCCTAGTTTGTCGCCATTGTAGCTAAACCAACTTCCACTTTTCTGTACAATGTCTAGCGTAACACCCATATCTACAATCTCTCCCACTTTGCTTATACCTTGTCCGTAAATGATATCAAACTCAGCAATGCGGAAGGGAGGTGCTACTTTATTCTTTACAACCTTCACTTTTATATGATTACCTACCACATTATCGCCGTCTTTTATTTGAGCCAGTCTGCGTATATCCAATCTCACAGAAGCATAAAACTTTAATGCATTACCACCTGTAGTTGTTTCCGGGTTACCAAACATAACTCCAATCTTCTCTCTTAGCTGATTGATAAATATGCAGCAGCAATTCGTCTTGCTTATAGTAGCCGTAAGCTTTCGCATAGCCTGACTCATAAGCCTTGCCTGTAAGCCCATTTTACTATCGCCCATTTCTCCTTCAAGTTCTCCTTTTGGTACAAGCGCCGCCACAGAGTCTATCACCACTACATCTAAGGCGCCGCTCAGAATAAGCCTGTCTGCTATCTCTAGTCCCTGCTCACCATAATCAGGCTGAGACACCAAAAGATTATCTACATCTACGCCTAACTTACGAGCGTACATGGCATCAAAAGCGTGCTCCGCATCTATAATGGCACACATACCACCTTGCTTTTGCGCTTCTGCTATTACATGTATTGCTAACGTTGTCTTACCACTGCTCTCCGGGCCGTATATCTCTACTACTCTGCCTTTGGGTAAACCGCCAATTCCCAAAGCCACGTCTAATCCCAAACTACCAGTAGGAATAAATCCAATTTCTACCACGCCTTTATCGCCCATCTTCATTACCGAACCCTTACCAAAATCCTTGTCTATTTTGTCCATGGTAAGTTTAAGGGCTTTAAGCTTATCCGACATTTTATCTGTTGTACTCATTCTGTTTTTTTTAATCCTTGTATCTATAAATTATGATCGATGTAATTTAATTGGAAAACAAATGTAATGCAAGGAATTTTAATAAACTAATTTATTTAGTATTATTTTGATAAAAATTTTAGTTTTATTTTTTGAAATTAGTGGCTTTTACTCCTTCTCACCCAGCACCGAATAAACCAAAGGTAACTTTCCCTCCATCCCCTTTATTTGCCAGCGGCCAGGCTTTATCTCTATTGTGTTTTGAAAGCAATTTATAGGCGAATAATCGTATTCTGCAAAGTGCGTAAGTTTAATTCCCGCTTGTACAAGATTATTGATTACTTCTGCCAGGCTGTGATTCCATACTTCAAACTCATAAGTCTTACCAGAGGACGGGTCTGCATAGGTACCGGTCTGTTTTTCTACTATAGTTTCTACGTTAAAGTAAGAATACGTAATTGCAGTGAGCTCGTTATTGAACATCCACACTACCGGGTGAAATTCTACGAAGACAAATCTGCCCCCCGGTTTCAAAAACTTAAAGATGACCTCCGCCCATTTTTTCAGATCGGGTAACCAACCTATGGTACCATAGCTGGTATAAACGATATCAAAGGTTCCTGTAAGGTTTAGTGGCAGTTCATAGAGGTCGCTACATACAAAAGTGGCGGGCAAGTCTAATTCTGCTGCAAGCCCTTTTGCTGTAGTTATAGCCACACCAGATAAGTCCATTCCAGTAACCTCTGCCCCCATTCTTGCCAGCGAGAGGGTATCCTGCCCAAAATGGCATTGCAAGTGCAGGATACTTTTACCCTTCACGTCGCCAAGTAATTCTATGTCAATTTCTTGCAGTGAGCTCTTTCCTGCACGGAAAGCTTTCATGTCATAGAACTCTGATTCCAGATGGTGCGGAACGCATTGGTTCCAGGAAAATTTATTTTTTGCTTTATAATCCATTTAAAAGAAATGTGATTTATAAGACTATTCATTACAAATTATCAAAAGCATAAATTGGATTCGCTCCATCCTCTGCCCCTTGCTTCACTATGGGTTTTAAAATTCCGTTGTTAAGGCCATATACCCAGCCATGCAGCATTGGCATTTTATTTTGTTTCCAGGCGTTTTGTATAATGTCTGTTTTAGAGAGATTAAATACCTGCTCTTGCACATTTAGCTCCACCAGTTTATTTGTTTTTTCCTCCTCAGTTTTTAGCTTATCTATATCTGCTTTATTTGAGCGATACACATCTTTAATTTCATTGAGCCAATGATTGATTATACCAAAATGATGATTGCCCAGCGCAGCTTTTACACCCCCACAACCATAATGTCCACACACGATCACGTGTTCTACTTTGAGTACCTCTACACTATACTGAAGTACGCTAAGCATATTTATATCTGTATTCACTACAAGATTCGCAATATTTCTATGTACAAAAATAGCTCCCGGATCTGTACCCGTAATCTTATCTGCCGGCACACGACTATCGCTGCAGCCAATCCACAAAAACTTTGGGGTTTGTTGCTCTGCCAGGCGGGTAAAAAACTCCGGGTCGTTTTCTTTTTGTTCACGGGCCCAGGCTTTATTTTCTAAAAGTAATTTTTCAAAATCTTCCATATCATTTAAACATTTGTTGATAGATAGTAATTATTTAAAAATAAGCACATAAAGATGAAAATAAAAATGAGGAGGTCATTCATTAACAATATTTTTCATCAGATACTGTATAATTTGAGCATTCAGACAAGTTTGCGCCGGCGTGTTAAAGATCTAAGAGAACCAACTGTCGAGGTTCCTAAGTTCATACGCAAATATTTGTATCCCAATTTCATTATTTTTACAAACACCCATTCACCACAAAAGTTTACACATTGCCGCGTTTCAATCTTAAAGCTCCTTACTCTCCCGCAGGCGACCAGCCGGGTGCCATTGCAGAACTCATTAAGGGTTTAAGGGAGGGCGAAGAACACCAAACGCTACTAGGAGTTACGGGTAGCGGAAAGACTTATACTATAGCCAATGTGATACAAAGTGTGCAGCGTCCTACCCTTGTACTTACGCACAACAAAACGCTGGTGGCTCAATTGTATGGCGAGTTTAAGCAGTTTTTCCCTGATAATGCCGTGGGGTATTTTGTGAGCTATTACGATTATTATCAGCCCGAGGCATTTATGCCTACCACCAATACATACATAGAAAAAGACCTTAGTATAAATGAAGAGCTAGATAAACTTCGCTTGCAGGCCACGGCGCAATTGCTTAGCGGCAGGCGGGATATTATCATAGTAGCGAGCGTGAGTTGCATATACGGTATGGGAAACCCCACCGAGTACGAGAACAGCATCATTCGTATACATGCCGGGCAGGTAGTTTCGCGACAGGGATTTTTACATTCCCTGGTCAATTCACTTTATCACCGGAGCCAGGGCGATTTTGGAAGAGGTACATTTAGGGTAAATGGCGATACGATAGACATTAATCTTCCTTATGTTGATTTTGGCTACCGGATAAGTTTTTTTGGCGATGAAATAGAAACGATAGAAACCCTGGAACTGAGCAGCGGCAAGCGAATAGGCAAGGTGGACAATGCGGCAATCTTCCCCGCAAACCTATATGTAGCACCAAAAGATATGCTCACACGAGTAATACATGAGATACAGGACGAATTGCTTTTGCAGGAAGAATATTTTAAAAAGGATGGCAAATACATTGAAGCGCAGCGAATTAAAGAAAGAGTAGAATATGACCTGGAAATGATAAGGGAATTGGGCTATTGTAATGGTATAGAGAACTACTCCCGCTTTTTTGACCGGCGTGTCCCCGGCACCCGTCCTTTTTGCCTCCTCGATTATTTCCCAAAAGATTTTATTACGATAATAGATGAGAGCCACCAAACCATACCACAAGTGAGTGGCATGTATGGTGGCGATAGAAGCAGAAAGCTCGTGCTGGTAGATTATGGTTTTCGCCTGCCCTCTGCCATGGATAACAGACCGCTCAACTTTCATGAATTTGAAAACATAAAAGGGCAAACCATTTATGTAAGTGCCACTCCCGGTGATTATGAACTTGAGAGAAGTGGCGGCGTAGTAGTAGAGCAGGTTGTACGGCCTACCGGACTACTAGACCCACCGATAGAAATACGCCCGAGTGTAAATCAGATAGATGACTTATTGGATGAAATAGACAATCGCATAAAAAAAGGCGACCGCGTTCTGGTAACAACATTGACTAAACGCATGGCAGAGGAAATGGATAAATACCTACACCGGATAAACATAAAAAGTAAATACATTCACAGTGAGGTGCATACCTTAGAAAGAGTGGAAATATTGCAGGAACTGCGATTGGGAATTATAGATGTATTGGTAGGTGTAAATTTATTGAGAGAAGGCCTTGACCTGCCGGAGGTATCGCTGGTAGCCATTCTTGATGCGGATAAAGAAGGATTTTTAAGAAATGAAAGAAGCCTTACTCAAACGGCAGGAAGAGCCGCCCGCAATGTAGACGGACTCGTAATTTTCTATGCCGATAAGATGACGGAAAGCATGCAGAAGACGATAGATGAAACCACGAGGCGCCGGGAGAAACAGGTGGCATACAATCTGGAGCATGGCATTACCCCTACCACCATCATCAAAACAAAAGACCAGGTTTTTGCACAAGGCAGTGTGTTGGATGTAAAAGGCTATGACCCCAGTAATCCGCGGGCATTGCGGCAGGATGATACCCTTACACTAGCTGCAGAGTCTGAGCAGGTATTGGAAACGATACCCCAAATGGAAAAAGGAATTGTACAAATAAAAAAACGCATGGAAAAAGCTGCTCGTGATCTAGATTTTATGGAAGCGGCAAGATTGAGAGACGAGATGTTTAAGATGAAGGAAAAGTTGCTTATGATGAAAGAGGATTGATCGTGATAGAACATGACTAGCTTAATTGATCATGACATCCTTGATTGGCTGATTAATTTTATTATTTAATGACAGCTCTTTAAGTTTTGAGTGTTTACTTGAGCCTTAGTGACTTGCTGGCAAGATGCCTTTTCTATATAAAAAAATATCTTCCTTTTCCGACACAATGATTTACCCAAAAAGAACTTAGATTTCTGAACGCCAAATGGAAGACATCAAAGATTTTGAAACATTTTATCAGCTAAAGATAGCGCCTCATGTTAAAGGCATGACCAAGCTTGCGCATCACAAGCAATATTGGTTTATAGGCGCCATAGTGTGCCTTGTTTTTCTAATAATAAGTTTCATTTATGTAGATGAAAAAAACGGACAAATTGGAATAATTGTTATAGCAGGAATAGCTCTTTTTTACAGTCTGTATAAATATTACAGTTTCGAAGGAGCGCTGGAAGAAACTTATAAGAATGCAGTTATAAATAACATACTGCAACTTGTATATCCAGGAACCAGTTTTGAGCAGGATAAGTATATTTCAAGCAAACATTTTGCAGCCAGTTGTTTATACAGAACCCATTACGACACATTTACAGGAGAAGATTTCTTTAAAGGCAATTACAAAAATGTTCCATTTAAATGCTCTGAAATTAAAGTTGCTGAAGACAATGGCAATATTTTTAAAGGCTTATTTTTTATGGCACAGATACAAACCTGCGGCGGTACTGGCACCTATTGCTGGAGTAGAGGAAATGAACAACTTGGCAAAAGTGTATTGCAGGAAAACTATCTAATGAGAAAGATGCCAGAGGTAATAAAATTGAAAAAATTACCTCCAGCACTTATGAGTAAGTTTACTACATGCGCTACAAATGTAGCTCATGCTTACTCCATTCTTACAGAAGAACGCATGCAAGCAATGCTGAATTTTTATTCTAAAATAAATAGAAATATATCCTTTTCATTCGTAAATCATCACTGTTACGTAGCAGTTCCTTTTGAAGAGAATTTATTTGAGGCAGGAAGAGACCCGGGTAATAAAGAAACCATAAAATCCTACTTCCAGACCATTTTATTGATTTTCAGTTTTATAGACAAGTTAGAGTTGGAGGTTTTGTGATCTTTCTTTTTGCCACAAAAGCTCAAAGAAAGGATGGGAAATCAGTCTAGGGGCATCGCTACAGGAATAATTGTAGGTATGATGATTGGATTAGTTCTTAGGTACTTTTTTGGATTTTAAGGCAAAAACTGCAGTAAAGTTGTTATAGGAATTCTGCGATGTAGCACCTCCTACCAAAGACCTAACTAATGGGCACAAGCGACTAGGACATGTACAGCCTGCTGCAATGATCATGATTCTTAAATCTGTAATTGCTAAACCCGTGGTAACAGATAAATTATTTCTGTTTATCAAAAACCACCCCATAGCCTAATACATTACTTTTGCACGCTATGAAGGTTTTAATACATTATTTACGGCCGCAATACTGGCTGGTGGCGCTCACGCTTTTTCTAGCTACCATTAACATTGGCTTCTCGCTTATGGATCCTATCCTGCTGGGCAAGATGGTAAATCTGGCAGCTGAACACCAGGCTACGGGGTTTTCGTCAGATGATTTTTATTGGGGCTATGAGACCATCACCAAAAAGGGCGCACCTTACTTGCAGTTGGGTGTTTTCTATATTGTACTTTTCTCTATTAGCGTGGCCATGATAAGCCGGCTGGCAAAGAACTTTCAGGATTACTGCCTACAGGTGGTTATACAAAAATTTGGTGCCAGCATATTTACTGAAGGCTTGCAGCACGCTATGAAGCTGCCTTACCAGGATTTTGAAGACCAGCGTAGTGGTGAAACCTTAAGCATACTTACCAAAGTGAGAAGTGATGTAGAGCGTTTTATGACCAGCTTTATCAATATACTTTTTGGAATACTGGTAGGCGTAGTTTTTGTCTTTGTATATGCAGCGATATATATCAACTGGCGCATCCCGGTGGCTTATCTTGTGGGCATAGCCATCCTTACTTTTATTACGAATAAGCTGAGTAAGAAGATAAAATCTATTCAAAAAAATATAGTCACAGAAACTAATGCATTGGCAGGTTCTACAACAGAATCGCTTCGAAATATCGAATTGGTAAAAAGTTTAGGTCTCACTAAGCAAGAGGTTGGGAGATTAAATAAAAATACTTTCAAAATTCTAGGGCTGGAACTGAGCAAAGTAAAACGCATACGCAGTATAAGTTTCTTGCAAGGCACGCTGGTAAATACACTGCGGCAGGTAATATTATTTATCCTGATGTGGCTAATTTTTAGAAATGTGATGGATGCTGGCCAGCTGGTAACGATGCAGGTGTTTTCTTTTTTCATCTTTGGGCCATTGCAGGAGATAGGTAATATTCTATTGAGCTACAGAGAGGCAGAAGCGTCGCTACAAAACTTTAAAGAGTTGATGGATAAAGAACCGGAACCGGAACCGCTTAACCCCAAAGCCTTAGGGATGGTGCAAAACCTGGCCTTTGACCACGTGAGTTTCAAGCACAAATCTGCAACCCATAAAGCTATAGATAATATTAGTTTTGAAGCTACCCTGGGCGAGACGATTGCCTTTGTAGGACCAAGCGGTAGCGGAAAATCTACACTCATGAAGTTGCTTGTAGGATTGTATCGCCCGCAAGATGGAAGGATATTATATAATAGTCTTGATGAGAATACGATTCATTTTGACGACCTCAGAAATCAAATAGGATTTGTAACGCAGGATACAAATTTATTTAGCGGATCAATAAGAGAAAACCTTTTATTTGTAAACCCTACTGCCGAAGAATGGGAAATAAAAGATGCACTGGAAAAAGCGGCTTGCACGGGACTTCTAAGCCGGGCAGAGAAGGGAATAGAAACGGTAATAGGCGAAGGGGGACTAAAACTCTCTGGTGGAGAAAAGCAGAGAATATCCATAGCCAGAGCGCTACTGCGCAAGCCCAAACTTTTGATTTTTGACGAGGCCACCTCTGCGCTGGATAGTCTTACCGAAGAAGAAATTACAAATACCATTAGAGATATTTCGAAACTAAAAGACCAGATAACAATATTGATAGCACATAGGCTGAGCACCATCATGCACGCAGATAGAATATATGTGCTGGAAAAAGGCGTGGTAGCAGAAACCGGGACGCATGAGAGTCTGGTGAACGAAAAGGGCTTGTATTATGCTATGTGGAGGCAGCAGATAGGGGAAAGAGGGAGGTAGGGATTTTTGATTTGGGATTTGGGATTTTTGATTGAGAAGGTTTGTTATTGAGAAAGAGACTTTGTGACACAAGCTTTTAAAAGTAAGATTTGTGAATTGAGAATAAGGGGTTAGGTATTTGTAAATTGTATATGCCTGCTTAGTTTTCATTTGATTTTATAACATTTAACTTTTAAGATATGAATAGTACCGAATTGAAGCTAAGGTCCAAAGCATTTGCCATTGAAGTAATCAGACTTGCAGAGCACCTCCCAAATAGGAGAATAGGCTGGACAATCACTGACCAAATAATGCGTGCTTGTACTTCTGTAGCCTCTAATTATAGGGCAGTTTGTCGGGCTAAAAGCGACAAAGATTTTATTAGTAAGATGGGCACTGTGATAGAAGAAGCAGATGAAACCTTATTTTGGCTAGAAATGATTGACGAATTGGGATTGCTAAATGAAGAGGCGGCAAACGCATTAACAGATGCCGGTGCTACGATACAAAAATTACTGAATGAAGCAAATCAACTCGTTTCTATTTTTGTTGCGTCTAATGCTACAGTAAAAGCAAGAATAAATAAATAATTACTTAACGAGGGCAAGGAAGGCCCTTCGACAAAAGATACTTATCGCAATCAAAAATCCCAAATCACAAATCAAAAATCAAAAATCTCCAAAATGACTTTATTTAATTTCATAGGACTTTCCGCCACAGAAATCTTGGGCCTTGCTGCCGGCACCATCACTTCCATTACTTTTCTTCCGCAGGTAATACATGTATGGAAGACAAAATCTGCTAAGGATATATCGCTGGGTATGTTGTTGCTATTGTTGCTGGGTGTATTTATGTGGCTGGCGTACGGTATTATTCTAGAAAATGCCGCTATTATATATACAAACTCCATGGTAATCATCATGGGGCTAATTTTATTATACTTTAAATGGAAATTCAAGCCGAAATTGTGATGGAGAATAAAAAACCAAAGCCAAATTATTTCTGGAGTTTACTCACGCTGCGCTGCCCAAGGTGCAGAAGAGGCGATATGTTTACCCACAGCAATGCATACGGAAAATTTTCTCTGAAATATATTATGAAAATGCCGGAGCGCTGCCCGGTGTGCAAGCAGAAATATGACATGGAACCCGGCTTCTGGTACGGTACAGGCTACGTGAGCTATGCACTTACAGTAGCCTTATCTGTAGCTACTTTTGTGGCGTGGTGGGTTCTCATAGGAGTAAGTAGTACCGATAACAGAATATTTTATTGGCTGGGAGTCAATGGGTTTTTGCTCGTTGTTTTACAACCTTACCTTATGCGGCTTAGCCGGACTTTATACTTGTACTTTTTCGTGAGTTATGATGCTGATTATGAAAATACACCCCCAAAGGAGTTTGACTAACAGGAGGTACAGACCTTAAGTACTTGGTATTAAGTATGTAGACAAGAAACAAGGGTTTTCAAGTTGTTTATTATACCTATAAAGGCAACTTTGCTGAATACCTATTTCTAGATATCATTGCCCATGAACTGAAAAATGCCACGCTTCGGAGTTAATTATTGTGACATAATACTTTAATCAAAATAATAGTAAATCTAAGTATTAAGTTCTCCAAGTCTTCGTACTATAATCCCCCTGTGGAAACTTGGACAACTCAAATAGTTTCCATAGTTTTGCACCCGAGTTATGGAGCAAGAAACCAAATTAAGGATCAGAGACGAAGCAAAGAAGCTAATCATGCAATATGGTGTGCGTAGTGTAAGTATGGACGACATTGCCACCCATCTTGGAATGAGCAAGAAAACCATTTACCAGTATATTAAGGATAAGGAAGCTCTCATTGATGAGATTGTATTATCTATTATAGAGGAGCATCAAGAATGTTGCGCCAGCGATATAGAGCAATCAGAAAATGCAGTGCATGAAGTGATCCTCGCATTAGATATGATAAAAAGGATACACAAAACGATGAATCCCTCTATCATATTTGACCTGCAGAAATATCACAACAAAGCTTTTCAAAAAATCATCGCCTTCAAACAGGAATTTTTGCTGGACGTAATGCTTAATAATCTCAAACGCGGTATTTCTGAAGGCTTATACAGGGAGGAAATGAAGGTGGACATAATGGCAAAATTTAGAATAACCAGTATGTTTATTCCTTTTGACCCAAGTTTTTATGAAGGAACAGATTACGTTTTGTTAGATGTAGAAGAAGCTATCATGTGGCATTTCTTACATGGTGTGGTTTCTGAGAAAGGCGCTGCAAAAATAAAAGCGTACAAAGCGGAAATGAAAAATTAATAAATAAAATAAGAATCTTCAAAATATGCAAATGAAACAGCCAAAGGTTTTGTTTATTGCAATACTTGTCTTTATTACAGGGACAGTGCATTCGCAACAGGTAAATTCATTTACCCTGCAACAAACGGTAAGCTATGCTACGATCAATGCCAATGCAGTGAAAAATGCATTATTGCAGATAGACATACAAAAGCAAACCAATAGAGAAATTACTGCCGCGGCATACCCGCAGGTATCGGGGACCGGTACGCTCAATGACTTTTTAAATATTCCGGTAAGCCTCCTACCTGCTGAAATAACAGGTGGTCCTGCCGGTACATTTGTGCCGGTAAGATTTGGAACCAAGTATAACGTAACTGGTGCACTAGAGCTCAATCAATTGCTTTTTGACGGTCAAGTATTCGTAGGCCTTCAGGCAAGAAAGGCTTCGATAGATTTTGTAACGAAGCAGTCTACTCTCACTAAAGAATTGATCAATAGTAATGTGCAAAAGATCTACTATCAACTTGTGGTAGGTAACCAGCAGATTAATACATTAGATAGTAACATAAGCCGGATAGAAAAACTACTGAGAGATGTAAAAGAAATATATAAACAAGGTTTTGCTGAGCGATTAGATATAGATAAAGTAACGGTACAGCTAAGCAACCTGCAAACGCAAAGATTAAAAGTACAAAGCCAATTGGATGCCGGTAATGCAGGACTGAGGTATCTTATAGGTATGCCGCTAAAAGATAGCCTTATACTTACAGATACATTAAGCATAGACGGGTTGAAGTCTGATTTACTCCTGGCAGATTACCGATATGAGGATCGCCTGGAGTACCAGGTGTTACAAGTAGGAAAGCAATTAGGGGAATACAATATAAAAAGGTACAAACTAAGCTACTTGCCTTCGCTTTCTGCATTTGCTAACTACAATAAAAATGCACAACGTACCAGTTTTGATTTTTTTAAAGGTGGTCCCTGGTTTACTACTACACTTATAGGACTTCGACTGAGCATGCCCATATTTGATGGTTTTGCAAAAGATGCCCGGATTACAAAAGCAAAATTAGAATTGCAAAAAACGGAGAATGATATTACAAATCTGCAGAATAGTATAGATAATGACGTAGTACAATCGCGGCTCAAGATTACAGCAGCGCTGGCAACATTAGATAACCAAAAACGCAATGTGGCACTGGCAGAGAAAGTGTATAACACTACCAAGATAAAATATGAGCAAGGGCTGGGCAGCAACCAGGAAATATATACCGCACAAACAGAACTATCGCTGGCACAAAACAATTACTACAGTGCCATGTATGATGGTATCGTAGCAAGAATAGACTACCTCACCGCCACCGGAAAATTATCAACCATACAACAACCATAAACCTCAGAGACTAATAATAATATCATGAAATACGCATCTTTAAAAAATCTTGCATTGTTTGTAATGCTTTTGCTAAGCGCCTGTAGCAGCAAAAAAGAAGAAGACGCTGCTTTGCAGGAAAAGAAAACCGCACTGGCAAAACTAAAAGCTGAGAACGGTAAGACCGATGCAGAAATAGCAAGATTGCAAAAAGAAATTGCTGATCTTGATACCACAAGTATAGATCCCGCTAAAATAAAACTGGTTGTGCTTTCTCCTGTAATCAGTAGCAATTTTGACCACTTCATAGAGTTGCAGGGAAAGATAGAAGCGGAGAACAGTGCTTACATATCTCCGACCGGAATGGGTGGGCAAGTAAAGCAAGTTCTCGTAAAGCAAGGGCAATATGTGCGCAAAGGACAATTACTTTTAAAACTGGACAACAGCATTATGAGCCAGCAAGTGAATGCTGCACAGCAGCAGGCCCAGGGCATACGTACACAGCTTACCCTTGCAAAGAGTTTATACGAACGCCAAAAAAATCTCTGGGAAAAAGGCATTGGCACAGAAGTACAATTATTACAAGCGCAAACCAATGTAACCTCTTTGGAAAACCAACTAGATCTTGTGGCTAAAAATGTAAACGTAGCAAAAGCGCAGCTCAATACTGCCAATGTATATGCTGATGTGAGTGGCATCGCAGATGTAGTGAATATAAGACCAGGCGAGACTTTCCAGGGTATGACCGCAGCGGGTCCACAAATAAAAATTGTGAATACCAGCAGCCTTAAAGTAGTAAGCAGTATTCCGGAAAACTACTTAGGTAAGGTAAATACTGGTAGCGCTGTTATTGTAAATATGCCCGATATTAATCGTACGTACAATACGACTGTAAGTTATATAGGAGCGAGTATAGACGCTATAAGTCGCGGCTTTACAGTAGAAGCAAAACTCCCTAGCGATGCCTCACTAAAGCCTAACCAGATAGCAATTATAAAAATAAAAGACTACAGTGCTGCCAATGCGATAGCAGTGCCGCTGAAAGTGTTACAAAATGACCAGAATGGTAAATTTGTAATGGTGGCCGTAAAAGACAAAGAAGGAATGCTCATAGCTAAAAAGCGCATGGTAACTGCCGGCCGTATGACCGGAGAGCAGATTGAAATTACAACGGGTTTACAAGCGGGAGATCAGATCGTAACAGGAGGATATAGTGGTCTATATGAGGGACAACATTTGAAAACATCTGTAACTCCATAATTGCTGTTTTTACGCAATTGCGATAATACATTTTTAAGCATCAAAGAAAATCTGCCATGAGTGCAATTGAAAATATTAAAGAAAAGATAAAGGAGTTCAAACCCACATCCTGGAGCATAAATAATAAGATGAGTGTCTATTTTGTGATACTTATTTTTTCACTGATAGGAATTTTTCAATTTATAACCCTTCCAAAGGAGCAATTCCCGGAGATCGTGATTCCTACCGTATTTGTGCAAACGGTGTATGTAGGAAACTCTCCCAAGGATATAGAAAACCTGGTAACGAGGCCTATAGAGAAGCAGATAAAGGCGATATCCGGAGCGAAGATTAAGAAATTTACCAGTACATCTCAGCAGGATTTTAGTGCTATCATAGTAGAGTTTGATACCGATGTAAAAACAGACATAGCGGTATCAAAAGTAAAAGATGCGATAGATAAAGCAAAGCAAGACTTACCAAACGACCTTACACAAGAGCCCACCGCACTGGAAGTAAATCTGAGTGACCAGCCCATCATGTATGTAAATCTGAGTGGCGATTATAGCCCTGTTGCGCTCAAGAAATATGCCGATGACCTTAAAGATAAGTTAGAGGAAGTACCACAAATAAATAGAATTGATATTGTAGGTGCGCCTGAGCGGGAGTTTCAGATAAATGTAGATAACTACCGCATGCAAAGTGCCAATATCACATTTGATGATATAGCCAATGCTGTCGCGAGAGAAAATCTTGATATAAGTGGTGGCCAATTGGATGTAGGCGATATGAAACGCAACATACAATTGAAAGGACAGTTTCGCAATGTGCAGGACATACAGGAGTTAATTATAAGAAACACCGGCGGGCAGCCCATTTACCTGAAAGACATTGCAGCTATAAAAGATACGACGAGAGATGCGGAATCATTTGCAAGATTGGATGGCAAAAATGTGGTAACCCTTAATATAATAAAGCGGAGTGGCGAAAACCTGATAGAAACCAGTGCCGCAATTGAAAAGGTAGTAAAAGAAAGTAAAGGAATCATATACCCGGAAAATTTAAAAGCAGTCATCACCGGCGACCAAAGTATAAAAACCAAAGCCAGTTTTAATGAGCTGGTAAATAGTATTGTGATAGGATTTATCCTGGTGCTTATTGTGTTGATGTTTTTTATGGGTGTGACCAATGCCTTCTTTGTGGCGCTGAGTGTGCCGCTGAGTATGTTTGTGGCATTTGTATTCTTACCTGCTGCAGATCTTATTATTGGTTCGCACGTTACGCTCAACTTTATTGTGCTTTTTGCTCTCTTATTTGGGCTGGGAATAATTGTAGATGACGCCATTGTAGTTATAGAAAATGTACATAGGATATTTACTAATGGCAGAGGACAAATTCCCATTAAGACGGCGACCAAAATGGCAGCTGGCGAAATATTTATTCCCGTTCTTGCTGGTACAATCACTACACTTGCTCCATTCTTCCCTCTGATGTTTTGGCCGGGAATTATTGGGCGATTTATGATTTATCTGCCTACGATGCTCATATTTACCCTTACCGCATCATTGTTTGTGGCATTTATTATGAACCCGGTTTTTGCGGTAGATTTCATGAATCACCCGGAAGGGGAACCAGAGCGTAAATCTGCTATATTTCGGAAGCCTTTCTTTTGGATAGCCATAATCATTGGTCTCCTCCTGGATGCCATAGGGGTTATCAAAGGAATATCCGGCTTAGTATTTACCGGTAATCTACTTATTTTCTTTATGCTATTAATGGTCTTGTACAGATATGTGCTAGATGGCGCCATTCATAGGTTTCAGAATAAAGCCCTGCCCTGGATCATGAATCACTATGAAAATTTACTAAACTGGGCGCTCAAAGGCTGGCGGCCGGTGTGGCTACTGCTAAGCACATTTGCGTTACTCATCGTTTCTGTGATAGGTTTTGGAGCAGCAGTAAGCAGCGGCTGGGTAGGTATTGTATTTTTCCCAAAGGGAGATCCCAATCAGATTTTTGTATATGTAAAATTGCCTGTAGGAACCAGCATACAATATACAGACTCAGTAACCAAAGCTTTGGAAACCAAAGTTGCCAAGGTCGTAGGCGTAGATTATGCTACCGGAAAATATAATCCAATAGTGGAAAGTATCATTAGCAATGTGGCCATTGGGGCAAGTGACCCTGCCGCAAATGACCGCAGCACAAGGAGCGAGCTAGGCAGAATTCAGGTATCATTTGTAGAATACGAAAAGAGAGATGGGGTAAGTACCAAACCTTACCTTGACCAGATAAGAGCCGTTGTAACCGGCGTGCCCGGCGCAGAAATAAGCGTAGACCAGGAAAGTGGCGGACCTCCCACCGGCTCCCCGGTGAACATAGAGGTTGCCAGTGAGGATTTTGATAACCTGGTACAGACTTCTGTTGATTTAAAAAATTATTTGGATAGTATACAAGTGCCCGGCGTAGAGGAATTAAAGATGGATGTAGACCTTAATAACCCTGAGATTACACTTACGGTAAACAGAGAGCGAGCCCTTACTGCGGGTGTGAGCACGGCGCAGATAGGTATGCAAATGCGTACTGCTCTTTTTGGCCGCGAAATAAGCAAGATAAAAGAAGGAAAAGATGAATACAAAGTACAGCTAAGAAATAACGAAGGGCAACGCAGCACTTTAAGCGATCTTTTAAATATGAGAATTATTTTTAGAGATTTTGCCAGCGGCGGCCAGGTAAAAGAAGTTCCCATCAGTGCATTGGTAGATGTAGAACCCACCAGCACCTTTGGAAGCGTACAAAGAAAAAACCAGAAGCGACTTATAAGTATACGAAGCAATGTACTTACTACACAAGGTTATGACGCTACTGGCGTGAATAAGGTGATAGAGGGCCATATTGCCAACTTTACCAAGAAAGCAGATGGCGTAACTATAACCCAAACGGGAGAAGGAGAAGAGCAGGCAGAAACAGGCGCATTTTTACTGAAAGCGCTCATTATAGCTATGATCCTAATCTTGGCCACTTTAGTATTCCAGTTTAACTCAGTAAGTAAGCCGGTAATTATCCTGGCAGAAATTTTATTTAGTGTGATTGGTGTTCTACTCGGTTTTGCTATTACGGGTATGCAGGCATCTGTATTGATGACTGGTTTGGGAGTAGTAGGACTCGCAGGTATAGTGGTGAAGAATGGTATCCTCGTAGTAGAGTTTGCAGATGAGCTTCGGAGTCGTGGCTATAAAACCTTGCCCGCTGTGATAGAGGCAGGTAAGACGAGAATCATTCCTGTATTACTTACAGCTGTGGCTGCTATCCTTGGGTTTATTCCAATTGCAGTAGGTTTCAATATCAACTTTATCACGTTGTTCTCAGAGCTTAATCCGCATATTTTCTTTGGTGGCGATAACGTTGCCTTCTGGAAACCTCTGAGCTGGACAATTATTTTTGGCCTTGCTTTCGCTTTCTTCATGACGCTTATAATGGTACCAAGTATGTACCTCATAGCAGAGCGACTAAAGCGCCCAATGCGTAACATGTATGGCGGTAGATGGGTGAGTTTTATGGGCATTCCGCCATTCACTCCTATCTTCTTATTACTTATGCTGGGTACGATTATAAAGCATGGTTACGATAACGCACGCCGCCGCAGAAAACTAGCAGGCGATAAAAATGCAAGTGAGAAGTGGATAAAGAGTTGGTTTTAATAAAGGAAGTTTTTTGATAGTGGTTTTTATATCCCCGGACTGCGAGAGTGGTAAACGGGGATTTTTTTTGCCACTAGGAATACAATTACTTTATCCTACCATATAGGTACATAGGAATAATTACTTTTTTAAACCCATCGGAATATAGATAACTATGTTGCTATGTGCCGCATTTCTCTATGTGTCTATGTGTTAAAGCTGGTAGGGAGAATAGTATTGAAGTACAATAAAAATAATCCTACGAAAACTATAAGGAATAATGGTTCAAACAATAGCCACAGAGTCGCTAGGCAGGAAGGAACACGAAGAAAGACTTGCAGGAAAAGTGTTATTTTACTTCCTAATCATACATTACACGATGCGTAAAAACCTTCTGATATTAGTACTTGCATTTATAAGTTGCACATCTTCAAATCATAAAATAAGCTCTGTCAGAAATAATTACATATCAGCCGTTTCCCTCACTATCCTCGGCACTATACAAGACGGCGGCTCACCACACATCGGCTGCAAAAAAGATTGCTGCAAAGATTTATTTGTAAAACCAGACCCAGACCGGCAGGTGGTTTCGTTAGGGTTAATTGATAATGTAAATAAGAAGAAATACCTCTTTGAAGCGACACCGGATCTGAGCCGACAATTGAAAACCCTCAGTAAATTAGGATTTACAAATGGTAAGGAAACACCAGATGGTATTTTTCTCACCCATGCACATATAGGCCACTATGCGGGATTAATGTACTTGGGTAAAGAAGCAGGAAACGCTACCGAAATTCCTGTATTTGCCATGCCTCGAATGAAGAAGTTTTTAGAAGAAAATGGTCCCTGGAGTCAGTTGGTGAAGAACAATAATATCGCCTTAACCCCAATAGAAAACGAACAAACTTTACCGCTCACATCTTTTATAAAAGTAACGCCCTTTCTTGTACCGCACAGAGATGAGTTTTCTGAAACGGTGGGTTACAATATTCAAGGCCCAAACAAAACTGCCCTCTTCATTCCTGATATAGATAAATGGGAAAAATGGAAGAAGAATATTGTGGAAGAAATTAAAAAAGTAGAT
>JBBKWE010000135.1:0-30155 GCA_037968795.1 Ferruginibacter sp. | reverse complement strand
CGTGTAGCACCCGGCACGGCAGACCAGCGGAAGGTAATTTGATTTACCCCTATACTGTCTGCTACCACAACAGGCGTAGCAAGATTAGGCAATACGGTTGCGGTTACCCGCTTACGAACAGTGCTTATACAACCCGCCGCGGTAGTAGCTCCTACATAGTATACAACCGTGCCTGTAACAGCAGGGATAGTGAAGGTAGGTCCTGTAGCTACCGGCGTACCACCTGTAGCGGTAGTGTACCAGTTGTACACTGTACCCGTTACCGGGTTTTGTACCGTAAAGGTAACCGGCGTAGCGCCACACACAGCGAAGGAATCCTGCACCACGGTTACAACAGGTAATGCACTTATCACAACTGCTTTGGTGGTATCGCCTATACAACCATCCTGCGCTACTACATTTAATTTCACATTGTATGTACCGGCGGCAGTGTAGGTTTTCACCTGGCTCTGCCCCGTAGCGGTTGTATTATCACCAAAGTTCCAGGTGTAGCTTGTAATAGGTACTCCATTGCTGGTACTTCCAGAACCATTAAGCGAGATGGTACTACCAAGACAAGCAGCTAGGGTTCCGGTAAAGTCAGCCTTTGGAGCTGGCAATACTTTTATGGTAAGGAAGGTTACCTGCTTATTGTTACAACCCTCTATACTTGGGTGGCTTATTTGTATAGGTACATTAAATGTTCCTACCTGGTTAAACCTGTAATCTACTGCCAGTGTATAGGTGTAAAACTTTCTACCATTTACGATAGAACTGTCTGTAGGTATAGGGTTAGTCACCAATGTATCTGTAGCAGGAGCCAATTGTGGAACCTGGCCTAGCTGCCAAGTAATAGAAGTAGGACGAAGCGGTATTCTTACAGATAATCTGAATGGTGCTTTCACACAAGTGTAATCATTTTGACCCGTAGTAGATAGTGTATTCTCAAAGGAAGGTATTCCATTAAGATTCTTTACCAAGGTACCGGCGTTGTAGCCATAACTTTCTACACTTCCAAGACCGTAGGTGATCGCATTAAATGATGAATCACAAACGATGCTATGCTGCCCCGGTGTTGCAGGAAGATTTTGCCTTACGCAGGAGTAACCAACAAGATTAGGGTGGGCAAACACATCAGTAAACGTAGCACCGCCATCTATTCTTAAACTAGGTAAAGCACTCGTCTTCAATATAACATTCACATAGTTTGAAGTGATGCTATTGTTATTCGTGTTATAAAATATCGCACTTTTTATACCCTGCTCTATTGGGCTGATGTAGATCATAGATGGATCGCCACTTCCGGTTGCTGAAACACCAGGACAAGAGTTTGCACCTGTGGAAACCATATATTGACCCATCATTACCGGTTGGTCTGCTTCAATATAGCTGGCACTTCCTGCCCCTGCTCCTAATGGAGAACTAAATTCATAGAATTTACCTGGTAGTTGCAGTGTGGCAGGATTTAATGTAACGCCATCTTTTTTCACAACTGTATTTACATCTTTTACCATTACCCTCCAGATGTTGGAGTTGTAAGTGGTATTGGAAGTAGAGTTTGCTGTGGCAAAAGTGAGATATTTAGTACCCCAGGCCTGCGTAGGGAATACCTGATTTATAAAGTTGTCACCATTAGTGGTGTTACAAATTGCAGTACGACTACTACCACTAAACATTGCAAATGGGTTACAAACACCACTGGCATTCGCTATCGCTTTTGTTGTACTACCGCTCAGGTCTGATCCCGCTGTTCCGGTGGTGGTACCCATAACATTATAGACTTCCCCACGGTTAAGTGTTACCTGGAAAGGCACGCCTGCTGGTCGTCCTCCCAGGGTGGTAGCCGTAGGCGTAATTTCTATTACTGTGCTGTCTCTGTCTGCTATCACGTAGAACCATGAGTAAGCATTAGAGGCAGGGTAGTATTGTTTATAATTAAGAGATTGATATTCGTAACCGTACACACCTACGGGCAGTAGCAAACCTGCGCCTGAGTTAGCTCCATCATATATATGTGCGTATGCCTGTATAGGAACTGTACTTTCTATGCTCACACCTCTGTCATACTTACCTTCATTTGTAAGTCTTGCATCTATCAATCCGCTCTTTGGAACAACCAAAGAAGTAATAGCCGTATTAGCAGGTATCTGATACGTTTTAGAATAAGGTGTACCATTTACTTTTACGGTTACACTAGCTGCCTGTTGCGTACTCAGGTACAATACCATATCCTGCCCGTTGCTGGTAAAGGATGTATGATGACCATACCCTACCCAGAATCTTGTTCCGCTATTGCTACTGTCTATCGGATAAGTTACAATTGGTGGCGGCACTATGCTGCCATCTGTAAGACCGGTGTATTTATCTACATAAGTAAGTGCAGAATCCTGGTAGAAATTGAGGGAAGCATCTACCATACTATTAGGTCTTACCGACCAGGCATTTGCCGCATTCGTTACCCCTAGTTTAATAGTGCGCTCTACAGGGATAAATCCTTGCCATGAGTCTACATAATGTTGTTGAATACCATAGTCGTACGCACCTTGAGCCGGCACATTTATCTTAGTATAGTAATACATACTCTGCTGGCCGGTAGCAAGTCCCGGAGGAATCACGCCAGAGTAGCGCTGTATAGTCATACTTGCCGGTACCGGAGCACCTGCCTTAAAGCTTACTTTGGCTATAGTATCCGTTCCAAACATGAATCTGAGTGTACTACCTGCCGCCGGAGCAGCTGGTATACCGGCGATCAATGGCGGAGCCACCGTAGGAAGGAACTCGTAAGCTCCCATATCAGGCACACCTGTAGTCAATGTAACGGGGCGGGCTGCGCCTGTGAAGTCAGCATTATTACCCGGGATCTGATTACCGCGACCATGTATTGCCCATACATTAGGAGCTGTAAGGTTTGGTCTTAGATCTGTATTGCTAATAAGCTCTGGCTTTATAGCTATAGAGCTGAAATCCCAGAACGAAGTATCCTTCCAGGCCTGTAGTGTAGGCAGGTCAGCAGCATTGAACCTGATCAATGTAGGCCCCTCACTCCAGAAGGTATTGTAATCACTATAAGTGAAATTAAAGTTCTGATAGTACACCGCTCTACCTACGCCAGTGTGGTAGAAGATATTATTCTGCACATTTACATTTGGTCTCAGACCAGAAGTTTGTGAGAAGTAGGCGGCTGCATTTGCAGTACCGGTAGATGCACTTCCATTAAGGAAAGTATTATTCAGGTAAGCATTACCACCACTTCCTGTGCTGTAAGAAGCATAACTAGTAGCGGCTGTAGTAGAAATACTTATCAGGTTGTTTACGGTAGTACTGTAAGTACTACCTGTCTGATACATACCATAGAGCGTTCCGCTGTTTCCGGTAAGTCCCATAATTGTATTGTTGGCTATGCGGGAATTATATAGCTCGCCTCCATTACAACCACTGAAGTACATACCGTAAGTAGTATTGGTAGTATTTCCGATTGTCACTTTATTACCTACGTATTCATAGGCTGTATCACTGCTTATGCTATAAATACCATAGTTTGTGCTTCCAGTTGTGCTTAGGTCTACTACATTCTTCAGCACTTTTACTCTTCCGTTATAGCCAAGGTTCATACCATAGCTGTAGTTATTGGAAACGAAGTTACTGTCGAAGCGGTTGTCGTAAGAAAGAGCCGTAGTGCCCGTACCGCGGAAGTAAATTCCATTGCTACCACCTGTTACGGTGTTTCCTTTAAGTACGTGATTGCCACCAATTACATCATCACCATACACCCCAGCAGTATTTGTACTGGTAGAGGTAGTAGTAGGAGCGGTAATAATACAATTTACCAGGCTATCAGCTGCAGCAGTATTATCAAATACCACAGCTCTGCCGAAAGTAGTTCCAGCTGCAAGTATCGTCATATTTCTAAAAGTGAAGTACTTGGCACTGTCTAATAGTACTGTGTAGTTATTAGCAGTTCCCGTAGCAGCGAAGCTTAAGATCGCAGAGGATGGAACTCCATTAGCGGCTCTAAAAGTAACGCCAACTGTAGGGGAAGTTCCTGCTACATCTTTTATTCTTATTTGCTCGTTATAAGTATCTGCATTTACATCAAAGAAAACAGAACCGGTGATACCACAATCCAATGCCGCTACTGCAGAAGTGAATGAGGTAAAGTTAGTAGCCGAAGCCGGTATCGTTTTATTGATTGTATACGTTCCTGCAAGGAAAGCAGGGTTTAGCGTTACTGCTACAACCGTTGAGTTTACAGATTGTCCGCTACAGGTAACGATTGCCCTGTAAAAGAAAGAACCTGTAGAAATGATGGTGGTATCCGGGAATAATAATGGATTGCCAAGATTAGTCCATGGACCGGTAGCAGTGGTAGAAAACTGCCATTGGTAAGACTGACCTGCTCCTATGGAATTGCCACTTAAGTTGAGGTCTATAGGTGTACCAAGGCAAATTCCTGTATTAGGCGTGGCGGTTGCCGTGCCTGCTACCGGAGGTGCGGTACAAGGCGGTACGATAAATTCGTATGCCCCTATATCTGGAGTTGTAGTACTTCTCGCAGCATTTACAATATCTGTAAGTACACCCACTGGAGTTCCTTTGTTGTCCAGCAAAGGAGAACGAGGACGAAGATTTCCTGCCGGTACATCTGTAAAGAATGGATCTGCAACCAGGGAGTTTATGTCCTGGCCAGTGGCTGCTCTCCAGTCTGCGAGCGTAATGCGCAATCCTGTGCTGTACCCAATATACCTGTTCGTTCCTTTAAAGAAGAAAGAATTATAATCAGAGGTGATGGTACTTGCAGAAGCATTAAAATACAAACCAACCCTGTTTCCGGTTCCTGTACGGGTAATGTTGAAAATATTGTTCTTAAGGATTACATTATCTACTGTCCCGGTTTGATAAAATCCGTAGGCAAGAGAAGTTCCTGTGTAAGCCTCATTATCAAGAGAAACCGTGTTGTGATAATAAATTACGTTAGAAGACGTAGTGTTGTACATACCATATTGGCTGCCCCCGCCAGATATGTTGTAGATGGCATTATTAATAACTTTTGTCTCTGTACCTACGCCAGCATTAATGCTGGTAAAATAGATACCATAGAAGGTTGAGGTTGCCGTTGGCTCACCACCAAATGGATTGGTGACCCTGTTTCTGCTAATCACTACATTGCTGTTGTTATTACCGCCACCATATACACCATAGTGTGTGCTTACATTCAATCGGGCTGGCCTGGCCATGAAATTACTGTCTATAAGCAGGTTCTCATTGCTAGAAGAATAAATTCCATATAGGTAGAATTCTAATACCTGGTTACCTTTTATAGTATTGTTTTTATTAGGATCCTGGGTAGTACCGGCTCCGCCCACACAGGTGATACCGTAGTAACCACCGTTTACTGTATTGTTAAGAATCTTGTTACCGTCACAAAGAGACAAGCCCGTAGTGGTGGCTCCCGTTTCAGACGCACTTATCACTATACCAGCATAGTTTGTACTTGTACTGGTTTGAGGAATATTTACCGTACAATTACGAATGATATTGCTATCTGCATTGTTGAATAATTGAATTCCAAAGCCATAGATATTTGGCCCGGAAGCATCTACCACAAGATTGTCAAGGATGATATGATCAGCATTTCTAAGCTTTATAACTGCACGCTCTGCACTTACAGAAGAACTGAACTGAATTGTGTTTCCGTTACCATTGAACGTAATTGTATTCGTAGCAGATGTTCCGTTAATGGCTTCAAGCACCATTTGCTCATTGTATGGTCCGGTACCACTCACTACATTAAATACTATAGGACCGGCAATACCGCAAGACAGTGCAGAAACTGCATCTGCAAAGCTGGTATAATTCGTACCGCCGGTAGGGTTGTTTTTGTTGATGGTATATGTTCCAGCAGGCAATGCCGGGTTTACCGTTACTAATACCGGGGTAGAGAACACAGTAACACCGCCATCACAGGTAATACCCACCCTATAGTAACGGGTTGTGGTAGCTACAACAGTAATAGATGGATTACTTACAGGTGTGCCTATATTAGTGTAAGGCCCTGCCAGCGTAGGGCTGCTCTGCCATTGGTAGGATTGCAATAAGCCTACACTATTTCCAGTAACACTTAGTGCCACGTTAGCACCCTCACATACTACATCTGGGTTAGCCTGCGCTATGCCCGGTATTGGAGGGTCTACACAATTACCTGGTGTAAACTCATACGCTCCTATATCTGGTGTAGTCGTGCTACGTGGCAGACCAAGAATATCATCAAGTATTCCTACAGGAGTACCCAAATTATCTATAGCGGCGTTCGTAGGCCTTAAGTTGCCAGTTACCTGGTTAACAAACAAAGGATTGTTGGCTACAGAGTTAGCATCCTGCGAAGATGCTGCTCTCCAGTCTGCAAGTGTTGCTCTGGCAGATGTATAGAAACCTGTAAATGCATTTGTAGTACCAGGATTAAGATATAAATCATTATAATTAGATACGATATCAGAACTTATAGTATTGAAGTATAAACAATATTTAGCGCCGGTACTTGCCCGGTTTACTACAACGATATTATTTTCGAAACGAATTCCTGCTGCATCTGTTGTCTGATAAAAGCCTCGTGCCAGCTGCGTACCTGTACCACCGGCCCCATCTACCATCAAGGTATTATGATGATACCATACATTGTCTGAATTAGTATTGTAGATGAGGGTAGCTTCACCCGCTCCTGTAAGACCAAATATCTTGTTATTGAATACTTTGTTCTCCAGACCAGAGAGGGAATTAACCCCCGTAAAGTAGATACCATAGAAGGTAGAAGTACTGGTAGGGTTACCGCCGAAAGGGTTGGTTATCGTATTTCTGGAAACTCTAAGATTTACACTTAAGCTAGTAGCATATACTCCATAGTGAGTAGAGGTCACTGCTCTTGTAGGTCTTCTGTATAAATTAGAATCAATAAGCGTATTGAACGTCCCATTAATATATGTACCATAGAAATAATACTCTTGCACTGTATTTTTTTGAAAGATATTATCTCTGTTGGCTGCAGTACTGCTACCTACACATGTAAAACCATAATAACCGCCTGTGATAGTGTTGTTCCTGAACACATTTCCATCACTAAGCGTATTACCAGTTGTAATTGCAGAAGTATTAGACCCACTCATAACAATACCTGCATAATTTGTAGAGGTAGATGCGGTAGTAATATTGATCTGACTATTGGTCACCGCATTACTATCAGCGTCATTTGTAAGATGCACCCCGAATCCATACTCAGTGGTAGCTGTACCGGTAGCATTAATAACAAGGTTGTCAAATTTTACATGATCTGCACCATCAAGTTTAATAACGGCTCTTTCATTTGTATTAGTAGAGGTAAATGAAAGCGTTCTTCCATTACCATTAAAGGTAATTGTATTAGTAGCAGAGGCTCCGGGCACCGGCGTCATAATTAGTTGTTCTACGTAAGGGCCGCTTGTGGCGTTTACATTGAAAATAACCGGGCCGTTTATTCCGCATTTAATATAATTATAAGCATCATTAAAATTGGCAAAGTTAGTACCGCCGGTAGCTACAGCACTATTAATAGTAAATGTACCTGATACTGCCGCGGCAGTGGTAATAAATATACTGCTTGATGTTACAGAAGCGCCACAAGTAACTACTACCCTATAATAATTAGATGCCGTTTGCGAAGTGCTGAGGGAAGCATTGGTAGCGCCAGGTATATTTGTAAAAGTTGTATTGTCGGGAGATATCTGCCACTGATAAGTTTGGCCTTGTCCACCTGTACCGCCGCTAAGGCTTAAGGTAAATGGTTCGTTAAGACATGCATTTAATGCAGTGCTTACGACTGTGCCAGGAGTTGGTGGATTTGTACAAGGACCTGCAGGAGAGAATGTAACAGCTCCTGTGAAATATCTAGGTGTAATCGTAAGCCCGGTACCAGTACCAGAATAACCTACATTAGCCCCTGCTATCTGCACATCGCCACATAATAGAGATACACCTCCGCCCGTAAAAGTGTTTGGCGAGATTGCGGCTGTTCCGCTGTAGTCTAGTCCTCCAGTAGCTAATATCCGCAGAGCAAAGCGATATTGTGTATTTGCCGGAATGGTAAAACTAAGCCCAGGAAAATTTAATGCTGTGATACCTATTGACGTTACAGTCGTTGGCGATGAGTTAGCAACAAGCGTCCATGGGGCAGAGGTTACATCAGTAGCTGTACCGCTAAGGGCAGTAGCTGTATAATATAATGCCCAGGTAGAACCGTTATTGTCCAACTCGCACCAGTTAGATATACTGGTAAGATTTACTGCAAACGGATTTGTATTGTTCAATACAAAAGAAATACTTGCAGGACTACCTAGTCCATTACCGCCGTTATAAGGCGGGTTAGGCAGAGTCGTCAATGTGGTTTGCGCCATAGAAATACCACTCATGCAAATAATGCAGAGCGTAAAAACGAAGGCCTTAAGATTTGAAATGTAGCTTTTGATCATTACTTATATAATTAGCGTAATAAAAAATAATATCCTGGTTAGTTAGTGTGTTAGTGTATGCAAATGATGGTCTTTCAGTTTATATTCTACTACAAGTTTTACCATTTTGTATCCTGCTGCAGCAAATAGAAATTTACTGCAAGGTGATAGCTCTGACATGGTAGAATCTGATTGTAAATACATTGGTTAACGGAAAGTTAAATTAGAATTCCTTAACGAACAATTTTATTTTCGCAATTCTGCAAGTAAAAAGATTGTTTATGCAACTGTTGTCTAACTAAGTTTTTACAGAAATAATGTAGTTAACCTACTACGACATCGGATGTATCTTCTTGTAATAAATAAACTTATGCATTAAAATTCTTCTTAAGAACAAAAAAGAATCTCTCAGCAATGTAGCTTTCTGAAGAATCATATAAACAAAAAAAAAATTTAATTGAATATCTATTTTTTCTAATATCATACTGTTCATTTAAGAATAAAGAGGCAGGTAAATATTGTATGGATATAAAGTCGAAAAAAAGCCTCAAGTCTACCTAACTTTTATGCAGCATTTTCTCTAGCAAATTTTCTGAATGTTACCATCAAAAAGCAAGAGGCTGAATGGAAATGTTTATATTTTTTTTTTGCAATATTGCCTGTTGTATAAATTATACCGGGGACAAACACTTTTTCTCCATGCATACATTTTATGCAGCTTCCGAGATGCCTGGCGTTATTGCCTTTGCAAGACCTAAGCATGGGGGGGTGACTATCTATGATTACTGAACATGCCGGACAAAAAAATCCACACTGTTTTTACAGTGTGGATTTAAATTTCTCAAAATGATTTTTTACATCTTCACAAACTTGCTATTGCTTTCGCAGCCGCTTTCGCAAAGCACTTTGATAATATAAGTCCCTTTACCTAAGCTACTAACATCTAGTGGTATAAGGTTAGTACCGCTGCCGGCGCTTATCGTTTTAGAACTTAGGATCCTACCGGTCATATCCAGCACAACCATGGTAAGCTTTTCCTGTACAGGTACCGTCACAGAAACCCCTACGGTAGTTGTAGCAGGATTAGGATAAATGCTTACTATTTCCATAGTAGTCTTCACATTCCTGGTTATATGCACAGTTGCACTTAATTTAGAATTGCTATTATTATCTTCCTGACGCAGTCGGTAGAAAACCTTACCATTCTTTGGCGAAAGATCTACAAAGCTGTAGAAGAGTGCAGTAGTACTGTTACCATTAGAGGCTTTCGAGGCTACATCTCCGATTGGCAAAAAGTCAGAACCATTGATACTTCTCTCTATTACAAATTTCTTGTTGTTGGATTCCGCTACGGTGGTCCAGCTTATTGTATTAGTTGCTCCTGTAGCTTCCCCTTTCAGATTGATTAGTGATACTGGTAATCCTCCAAGATTAGTTTGCACATAAAAACCGGAGAATCCAGTGACATCAAAAGTTACTGCCCAACGGGAATTAGTAGCATCCCATACAATGTTACCATCTGCCGGATTGATTATCTCTTCCGCACCAGTATAGTTGCCAGGTGCAGTACCGGTTCCGTGGAATTGCGAAACGAGCAAGTTAGCTATCCCGGTTGCATCTGTAGGATTAGCAGGAAGTGGCGGCTGAGGTAGGCTGTTTGTAACAAGATAATTGTTATAGTTGTCGAATTCGCTTTGTTTAAAGTAAAGTGTAATTGTAGCGGTGGCAGTAGCAGCATTTGTAGCAGGTTCTATATCATAATGCCTCATAACATAAGGAGCAGCATTAGGAGCTTGCATCGTACCAGTCTCTATTTTTACACAACTATTTATCATACCCGATACAGGTGATGCACCAGAAGGGTCTACTTTATTAATAAGATCACAACCGGCATTGTCATAGAAAGTTTCACCTACAGATGGCACACTTACAGTGCTGCATATCTGAGGCCCACCTGCGGTGCCAGCAAGCATACCACTTGCAGGGTTTATAGTGGCTGTTACAGCTGTACGGCTGCTTTCACAACTGCTTTCTACCTGCCAGTTAAAGAAATAGTAATAGAAGTTTGCCAGTCCAGAACCAGTAAGTACAATTTCCGGATAAGAATATGGAAATGGAGAATTGCCGGTTGGTGTAGTATATCGTATCAGTGACGCAGTAGGTGCTGTAGGCCCTTGTCTCATTATGTAGCCCGTACCAGCTGGTACAGAAAAATTAACTGGTATAACTTGTTTAACAGGAGCAGTCGTAGTTCCTGAAACTGTACTTGTAGTACTATAACTGCCTATTATAGTTGTTTGGTCTGAAGCATATACCGCAATGTTTATAGTAGAACCTATCGGACCCGTAGGATATACGTCAACAGTTTTAATATTTACACCAGAACTACTTATAACATCAAATAAAATGGACGCAGTAAAGGTTGAGGTATTTTGACCTGTAGGTCCACCGAAGGTAGCGTTACTCGTAGTATTTGCCTCTCCTACTGATATTGTTTGTAAGAAGGCCGCAGAAAGATAAAAATCAGTATTTGTGCTTATAAGAGGAGACATAAATGAATTGCCTTGAGCAAGTGCAGTACCTCCGGAAGCTAAGCTGTACCACTTAAGCGTAGTACCTGCAGAACCGGTGCCAGAAAGGGTTACCGAACCAGGACCACATCTGCTGCCAGGAACGGTTGTAACCACTTGTGGGTTTAGGGTAGTAAAGCTTTGCTCGGTACAGCCTGTAGCCGAACCGCTTGCATTTTTTGCAAGGACTTTCCAATAGTAGGTAAAACCAGGTGCTACACTTACAAGAGTATTATTTGTACTTACATTTATAAGGAAAGGAGGGTTAGGTGTGGTTCCAAAGAATACATCATATCCTCCGGTTGCACTACTGCCGGTTGGGGACGGTGTCCACGAAAGCGTCACCTGAGATGAAGCACATACGGAAGTAGAACTGTTAGCAGGGGAGGTATAAGTGACGCACTCCGGTACAGGAGGGATTAAAATGGTAAATGTACCCTCGTCTGCCCCAATATCGGGCTTAGTAGCATTTCTTAAATCTCCTTCAAAATCTAACGTAAAACCCGCGATTGGTTGTGCCCCGCTTTCTACAAAAGTAGGGGTTGTGGTATTTGGGCGTATTATGCCGGCGGTTATTGCCTGAAATTGCACATTCTCGGTTTCTGAAAAAGTTTCTGCAGGCGAAATTGCTGATAAGGCTCTATAGGTCGCCATGGATTGGGCAGAATTGGTACCATCAAAATAGATAAGGTGCTTGGCATCTGGTGCCCCGGCGTAATAGATATTGTTGTTGCTGGTATTATCTACATTATCCGTAACAGAGGATTTCCAAAAGGCAACGACCCGTGTACCGATAGCATCTATATCAGTTGCGTTTACCACGATATTGTTCTTTATATCAAGCTCTGGTGTGGTACTGCTATTATATATACCAGCACTTGTATAAGCGGCTACCGTGGCCACATCTGTTAGGTAGATGGAATTGAAGTAAATCTTTACCTTTCCATTGGTAGAACCACCACTCACCCAGATACCCTTCGTACCGGCAGAAGTTGAGGTAGAAGAAGAAGCAGTAAGACCACTTATCATGTTATTGTCTATTACAAAATTAATGCCCGTGGCCACATCTATACCTGCCACATTGGTAGTTGTAGTACCAGTGGAAGTGAGGGCATATATTCTATTGGCTCTAATGGTGGCGGCTCCCCCTGTTCCAGTTACATCTATACCCTTGAGCGCACTGGCATTGCCACTGGTACTAAAGTCATACAACAGATTTTTCTCAATGGTTGCAGTATCTAGTCCCGTTAAATAGATACCCGAGTTAATTCCTGCTCCACTAAAGTCATGCAAATTGTTATTTTTAATTACTACCCTGTTAGCAGTAGAGGTAGAACTAAAAATACCATAGAGGGTAGAAGTACCACCAGCCTTAATATTTGTGATCTCCGTGTTCTCGATTCTCAAATCTTGCTGAATATTAAAATAAATCCCGTAAAGTGTACCGGCAGTAGTACCATTACCCACATTTTGGATTATGCTGGGATTGCTTCCCACCTCGGTTATAATTTCATTTCCCTGATCTGGTATCGTGCTGCTGCTACCGATGATGTAATAACCTGAGGTAGTCTCTTCAATAGTCATACCTATAAACTTATTGAAGCTGTTATTTCCACTAGTGGAAACAGGGGTCACAGCAGATTGGATATATACGGAACGGGTATTACTATTGGCTGCACTTAATGTAACGGTGCCATTCTTGAAACTATTATGCTGAGAGCCATTACTATTGGAGGCATTTACTATATATATACCATACTCTACCCAGTCGGCCGCCACAGTACCTGATTGCATAAAATCAATGCCATCAAAAATATAATAATCAACCCCTGTAAGTTTCAATATATAATCATTGGTAGCCGTAGTTCCTGCCCTGCTTATTACAGGATTAGGTCCGCCAGCATTTACAAAACTAATTGTATTTGCAGACGTTCCAGATAGTGTTAGTTCAAGGTTTGTAGTTTCCACGAAAGTTTGCCCTCCTGTTACATTGAACGTTACAGGACCACTTATACTTCTACAGTTTAAGTCGGCAATGGCAGCAGCGAAAGAGATATAATTTCCAGAGCCTGTATTGTCAATCGTATAAGAACCATTAAGAGCTAACGGGATTGTTACTTCTACAGCAGTGGAATTAGTAGATACTCCGGAACTTACGCAAGTGATTACTGCTCTATAAAAAGTGGTTACACTTGCACTAGTATTTAATGTAGAATTAGTAGCCCCACTTATATCTGTATAAGTGCCTGCTCCGCCAGAAGGAGAAGATTGCCATTGATATGTAAAACCAACACCATAAGAAGGTGTAAGAGATAAAGTAAATAACTCATTGGCACACGGTGCAGCATTAGTCGTGACAGTAGTACTTGCAGGTGGTGTGCCTGAACAACCACCTACGGCAATCCCCTCAAGCTCCCAGGCGCCAAGATCTGGACCCGTACCTGTACCTGTATACCCCGGATTGCCCGCTCTTATGGTTCCAGTGTAATCATCTGTAATACCAGCTATATTTAATCCGCCACTTTCTATTACAGTAGGTGTGGCTGTAGAAAATTTAAGGAAATTGATTGAAGAGCCGGTTACACTTTGAAATGTGACATTCTCAGTGTAGCTATTTTGATCTGCCGTCACCGCCAGGGTTTTGTAGTCTGCCAGCGTTTGAGCATCATTTGTACCATCAGAAAATATGAGATTATTTGCACCAGGAGTACCGGCATAAAATAAATTTCGATTAGAATTATTGTTGTAGTTTATAGCTGTTGAGGTACTTCTCCTATATGCCACAGTGCTACCCACACCTGAAGGCGTACTGGAATTAAAAATAATATTATTTCTCATTGTAAGATTACTACTTGTGCTGGTAGTACTACCTGTATGAAATATTCCTGCAGTACCAAAGTTAGCACCTGAAGATGAGGCATTGAGGTAAATAGTATTATAATAAAGAAATATGTCCACAGTTGTGGATGCAGCAGCTAGATTTATTCCTCTTATAACGGCTGAGGTAGCTGTAGAAGTTGATGAAACCGGTGCCTCAAGGTTACCAATTAGGTTGTTGTAAATATTAGCTGTACCGCCAGTTGAAACTGAAATTAAAATAATTCCGGATACAGTAGGGGCTGCTGCGCTGTTAGATGTAATATTATAAACTTTATTTTTAAATACATTTGGAGAACTAGCAGCCATAGCTATACCTGCTACTGTGAGACCACCAGTAGAAATGTTGTAAACTATATTATTCCTCACAGTGCGAGTACCTGTAGTTGAGTTAGCATAGATTCCGTATACGGTGCCCGTGCCATTATGCTGTAGATCAAAGACCTGATTATTATTATAATTTTCATCAACCGGAGAAGCTATATCATAGATACCATACATGGCTCCTGTTCCTGTTGTTTTTAAACATTTTAAGTTTGAAACAGTATTATTATTCGCAGAAATATTTCCTGTACTTAATTGTATACCATACATAGTACTTCCCGTACCAGCACCATCTATACTAACGTTATTAATATTATTACCATTTGCATTGACTATCATTCCTGCAACTCCAGCTGAATTAAAGATTCCAATAGTTGTCCCACCTGTAGTTCCTTGCCTAGCGATATTTGAAATAGTATTATTATTAATATTCGCGGTCATACCAGCATTAGAAGCTGTAGTATAAATTGGATACAATGCGCCACTTCCTGTAAGACCCGAAGCACTGTAATTAAGATTAGAAATATTATTATCCGTAATATTTAATGTAGCAGCTGTACCAGCAATAT
This sequence comes from Ferruginibacter sp., assembly GCA_037968795.1. Lineage (GTDB taxonomy): Bacteria > Bacteroidota > Bacteroidia > Chitinophagales > Chitinophagaceae > Ferruginibacter. The sequence goes on along the minus strand of JBBKWE010000135.1, from coordinate 15,362 downwards.
TGTAAATGCCATAAAAAACACCACTTGTAGCGGTAAGATAATCGCCGGTAAGCGTATTGTTTTTTATATTAACTGTATTGGAAAGAGGCGTAGCCCCAAAGCCACTTTCTATCATACTCACCTGGGAGGTTGTGCCTCCACCTTTGATATTAAGGTTATTAAAGTTACAATTTAAAGAAGCACTGGTAGCAGTTTGCAGGTATATTCCTCTAAGTGTATTAGGATGATTCGCACCACTTCCATTATTGTTATTTATAGTGTTATAAGAACAATTAAGATCATATTGATTAGTGGCATAAATGCCAGCCGATGCGTTGGTTGCACCCGTTCCTCCACCATAATTCAGAATACGGTTCCCGGTTGCAGTAGCTACTCCTCCAATGTCATTTCCAATATCTGCCGTAGTATAAGGAGAAGCCGCAGGCGCCCCGTTTATAGCTATTCCGGTATTACAATTTTGTATGGTATTATTATAAAACTTATTAAAGGAGTTGCTACCACTTGCGGCCGTTGGAGTAATAAGCGTGTTGGCTGTGTTTAATGCACTACTTACCGCAATACCTACAGAACCAATGTAGCCCGCTCCTGTCCAGCTGGTAAACTGTAACCTATTAAGGGTGATTGTACAATTTCGTATAGTATTATTTTGTGCCCCATCCGTAGCGCTTGCCAGGAATAGTCCAAAACCATATTCCATTACAGTAAGCGTGGTAGTATTGCCAGCTGCTTCCTGCAGGTCTATACCGTCAAAAGTAACATAATCACTTCCTGCCAGTACGATCATCCCGTCTGCAATGGTAGAAGGGGTAGAAAAAGTGCCAGTATAGCTGGTTATAACTGGATTAGCACCTGCAGCAGCCTTTTTAAAAACAATTTGATTAGAAGAAGTTCCTGTGGCTGTAATGGTAATTTTACCAGTAAGCGTTTCGGCATATCCAGGAGCAACATCAAAAATTACACCTCCTGCTCCTACACCAACAGCATTTAAATCTGCAACTGCAGCCGTGAGGCTTGCATAGTCTCCGGGAATAGTCTTAGTGCCTGTTAGTTGAGCACTGGCAGCAAAAGATGAAACAAATAAAAGAAAGGAGAGTAGTAATTTTCTCATTTTGAAAAGTGTTTAAATTATCAAGATTATTAAAGGAAAAAGATAGTGGAAGGAAGTAGGAAAACTCCTACAACACAACCCTATGGCAAGTTATAACTTTATTACTAACATTTAACAATTTTTTTTAGTTCTAGGAATTACTCAATTTGATAATAATTAAAACTGTACGTATTAAAACATAAAAAAAATTTGGTCTTCTTAGATTCACGATGAAGTTCCTCTACGTATAAATGGTTAAATTTTCAGCTTTTTCGTGAACTTCTAATAACTGTAATTTTGAATTTATGATGTCTACAAAAAGAAAATCCAAGAAAAATATATATCGCACCAACCCGTAAATAAAGATTAGTTCTGGTCATAAAAATCCGGCTACTTCCCTGGGGAAGCAGCCGGTTATTAGTAAATTTTATACTTCAAGCTATTATTGTGGTAATAATACCTGATCTATAATATGTAATGATCCGTTCAAATAGTTCTGATCACTGCTACCATTGGGGGCAGGAGTAGGATTAATCATAATGTTAGCTCCGGTGGCATTTCCTAGTCCTTTTACGGAAGCCGCAGATACAAAAGGTCCGGTAAAGGTTACTTTAAGTCCTAAACCAGGATGAGCTGCAATTGCTCCATTAAGTAAAGTAGGAAAATTAGCCTGGGTTGTAGGAAAATTATTTGTAAATGCCCTCACACCAAGAATATGATATACTAATATTCCTTTTACAGCCTGTGCTGTAAGAGAGCCGTACAAAGCAGGATTAGAGAATACCGCGGGGGTACTAGCTAAAAAAGTTGCTTGTGCTTGTGCAGTAGCTAAGGGAACACCTTGTGCTACCAAGGCCTGTGTTATCAAACCTGTAAGTGTAGCTTGAAAAGCCGCATCTGTGGGTGCAAAAACGGTAAGATTAGCTCCTATATTGAGTAGCGCTCCTTTCAAAAAACCCGGAGCTGCAGTGCCGCTGTCTGCTCTGGCTATTGCTGCTTTTAGGTAAGTAAGATTACTGGCGGCGTCTATTCTATCATTAAGATATTGCTGAGGAGTAACTACTACAGCACCTACTTCATGTATGATACCGTTTGCGGTCATTATATTTGCTCCTACGAGCGGTACGTTATTTAGATAAAACCCATTTCTACTACTCGGAAATGTTGTGAGCCTAAGCAAAGCACTTAACTGAGGTGCAGGATTTAACAACGTAGGGTACTGCACATTAGGAAAAGCAGCGGAAAAAGCAGTGCTTGGCAAAGCCTGCGGCACCACGTTATATCCTACTATTCCGGCTGCAGAAGCGGCAGGAAAACTTGCCCCATTTATAAAAGCCAGGAAATTAGCATCTGGTGCATTGGCAGGAATAGCACCTCCTGTAAGTGCTGTTATCAATTGCTTTACAGCTGTATTACCCGGCACAAATGCAGTAAATCTTACCTCTTTGTTATTTAAAGTAGCAGTGTATCCGCTTTTTGTAATTATAGCAGAATACAAGCTGTAATTAGGTATCGCTTTTATAGAATCTGCCAAGGCTTTAGAGGTACTCGCAGTACCATTTGGACTTACAGGAGGATTTCCTTCTATATCAAATGTTCCTTTGTTACAGGCAGTAAACAAAAGCGCTGGCACCAGAATTCCGAGGATAGCTTTTGTAATTTTTTTATAGTTAATCATTGTTTTCAGTTTTATTTTTGATGCTTATTGTTTTTACATGTAAGCAAAACTTTTTATTAATATACATTATACCCAAAGCTTATATAGTAAAGCCCACCCACGTGTGCATTACCGATAGCATTGTAGTAGTATTGATTAAGCAGATTAGTTGCTCCCAACTTCAGGATAGATTTGGTTGCAGGAAGTTTATAGCTGATCTGCGCATCCAGAGTGTGTACCTCGGGAACTTGTCCGGTAGCCAGATCTCCCTGAAAGAAGAAGTCATCCTGCCATCTGTAGGCTACATTAAAACCAGCACGTTTGTTTGTACCAAAACCCGTATTACCCAAACTTACATTTGCTTTATATTTAGGAGAGTTAAAGGAAGCCAGGATACCTGCCGGAACATTGTCCAGAACATCTGAAGCAAAGTTTGCACCCAGGGTAAAGTTGCGAGGAAGCCTGTAGTCAATTCCTAAACCAAAACCATAGGTTCTGATTTTTCCCTGAGCATTTACAGGAATAGAATATATCTGTCCATTACTGGTATCTGCCTGTGTAATAGGAGCACCTGTTTTGCTTTGTACGACAATACGGCGAGCAAGGAAATTCTGAAATTGCCCTATATAACCGTACATATCTATAAGTAGTTTATTATCTGCTACCACTCCTTTATAACCAAGCTCAAAAGAATTGAGCGACTCGGGCTTAAATTCTACGTTCGGTACCGGCACTGTTTTACCTTTTGCAAGAGAATCACGATAATAAATAGGATTAGAATCAAAATTAAAATGTTGTCTAAAATCTGCATTTCCTCCAATAAGTTTGTAGGAAACAAGATCTAAATTTATCCATTGCTGCTGGGTACTGGGAAAGCGGTAAGCAGTCTGGTAACTCATACGAATATTATTCTGCGGAGCTACTTCTATTACTGCAGTAACCCGCGGAGTGAACTTACCTTTAAAATTTTCGTTCTTATCATACCTGCCACTGGCCGTAAGGATTACAGGACCAAACTCTTTGCTCGCCTGCACATACCCTCCCACTTCATTTATACTTATAGGCGTCCCTGTAGAATCTGCGAATAGGGTTCCTTCAGAATTCAATACAAATCTTCTGAAATTTCCACCAACAAGAATCTTGGCAAACTTTCCGGTAAACTTGCTTAGGTTGTAATTACCTTCTACATTATAAAGGTCTGATCTGTCTAGTAAAGCACCACCTTTAGGAACCGGTATGCGGGCTACACTATCATATTTATTTTTAAATGATTGGGTACCAGAAGTTGGTCTGCCAATATCTGCCACTGCTCTTGCAGCCTGGTGTGCATCATAATCACTTGCACCTGCAAGTTTTTGACCAATAAATGCCTGACCATACTGTCCGTACCAGCCTGTAGCCCCTCCAGAGGGCTTCCATGATTCATTAAAATTTTGGGTAGTAGCTGCAAGGTTATAGGAATTTCCTGCATTCTCCTGCGTAGTATATGCACGAAGTAACCAGTCTTTATTTAGTAGTTCCACTTTGTACTGTCCCATTTTAAAATCCTTTATGCTGTACCTGGATGCACCCGTATATACAGTAGTACCCGTACCCCAGTATGCGGCGATAGAAGCTTCTGTTCCCGGACTCACTTTATAGTTTAAGGAACCACCTAGTTTAAAGTTAACTGTGTTTGGATTAATAAGTTCCCGCTCTGTGTAACCTGTGCGGGATACCAATACTGGTTTGGTAGAAAGTGTTGCTATAAATGGTGCAAGAAACGGAGCCTGTTGTGCCACACCTGCAAAAACTGCTCTAAGATCAGCGGTCGTTTCGTCTCCATAAGTATTTATGCCATCGTAGTTAGGATCAGTTTTTCTATCACCGGGCACGATCTGCATACCAGGTCTGTTATAATCTCTATAGTCTGTACCTATCCAGTCTTTTGCCTGTACAAGTTCAGTCACGATCTTAAAGGCAAATTTTTCTGATACCTTTTTACCCCAACGCAAAGCCATGTTATAATACGGAGAAATAGGACGATCGCGACCATCAGTATGGTTCATACCCGTTTTCACTACATAGGAAAGTCCCTGGTACTTGAATGGATTCTTGCTCGTCATAAGCATAGTACCATTTGTACCACCACTTCCATAGAGTGCAGATGATGCACCGGAAAGTAGCTCTATATTATCTATATCTAGTTCATTCAAACCAATGATAGAACCTACAGAGAAGTTAAGACCCGGAGCCTGATTATCCATACCATCTACAGACTGATTAAAACGCACATTACCACTACCGCCAAAACCGCGGGTTGTGGGAGTCTTAAAAGTTAAAGATGAAGTGGTTACATCCACTCCCTTAAGCGTAGCAACTACATCATAAAATTGCGAAGCAGGTGCCTGGCGTATTGCAGCTGCGCTTACACGCTCTACAGAAACAGGGGATTTCAATATTTTTTGTGGCGTCCTGCTTGCACTCACGATTACTTCCTGGCCCAGAGAGTTCGAAGGCTCCATAGAAATGCTAAGCTCTTTACTTGCGGAAGTAACCCGTACTTCTTGCTGAGCAAAGCCGATAGACGAAAAGATAAGAGTTACCGGTAGGCTAGGAACAGTCACCTTAAAATTACCTCGATCATCTGTATAGGTCCCCCCTTCGGCGCCTTGTATCGTTACAGATACAGCCGCTGCTTTCTCAGAAGTAGCACTATTTTGTACGACACCACTCACGGTTACACTCTGAGCAATCACATCTTGAGACAAGGAAAATGCAAGCAGAAATGCAACCAAATAAGTCAAAATCTTTCTCATATTTGGTTTGTTTGGTTTGTTAAATTATTAAGCAAATTAAGTATTAAGCAACGTTATTAAAAAAGAAATTATTTATCAAAAAAAGTGAATATTAAGAGCTGTAGCTTAAAAAATAAATAGCAGGTGAATTCCGAACAGGCTTTATGGCAATCTTCAATAATAAAACAAATATATACAATTAGCGGCATGGTATAAAAAATTAGTGGCAGACTACTTATCGTAGGAGATTCTGCATATTCATCAGGAAGAAATTTCTATACTCTCCTGTACATACGGCAGTTTCAAATAAATATATAGATAAGCGCTTGGTTGTTATATATATGTGATCAAATACATGAGATCAAAACAAGAATTTCTGTTTTGGTGTTATGGCTAAGAAAAGGAATCTAAATAGTGCTGTCACTCGCGTTCGCCTACCAGCAAAAAGAATATTATTCATGATTCTGAGAGACATAGACAAAGTTGCACTGGAAAACATTTTTGCTGCTGCTTCAATCCCCTTGGAAATATGGGCCTTTGGAAGCAGGGAACAGAAGAATTAAAGCCAATATCATTTGTGGGACTTCGCAAAATCATGGATGAGATTAAGAATAGCAATATCCCTATCATGATAAATTTGCTCGTCTGGGGAAGGGTTCCCGAACATCTTAAAAAGAATATTAAGTAGAGATATGAAGTTTAATGTTCTTCTCTTAAGCCAGAAACCCGTTAGTATTATTTTAGTTTAAAAGCTTTATCGCTTCCTCTACCTGCTCTACTGGCCGCTTACAGGTTTTATTCCTGCATACATAGATCATCGTCTTCCCCTCTACATATTTATTTTGCAGCAAGGTAAGGCTCCCTTCCTTTCTCCCGCCAAGGTAAATAGAAAACGGAGTAAATCTTTTCTGCATTTCTTTTCTTATTTCATCAGCATTATTTCCCACAATGGCAATTTCATTGGCGTCTTGCATCAGCAATAATTCTACCATTGCCCAGTTAGAATAGTAGCGAATATTCCCATGAATATCAGATTGCACATTCAGCACCATTTGCTTTGCTGCAGCACTATACTTAGATTCATTAAAATACAACCCCAGCTTATACAAATTTTTTGCTACCTCAGAGTTGGAGGCGGGAATCACATTGTCTGTTACTTCCATTTTACGGGCAATCAGATCAGAATGGTCATTGTGGGTGTAGAAGTACATTTTACTTTCCTCGTCATAAAAATGAGTAGTTGTATAATCTTGCAAAGTCCTGGCTTTTTGTAGCCAGGATTCATCAAAACTTATTTCATACATATTTATAAATGCCGTTGTGGTAAATGCATAATCATCTAACATGCCATGAATACTGGCTTTCTCATTTTTATAGTTTCTAAGTAAGCCTCCATCTTTTCTCAGCATTTTACTTACTAAAAATTTAGCGGCTGTCATAGCCTTCTTGCGGTAAGCTTCGTCTCCAAAAGCTTTGTAGGCATCTGCATATCCATTTATCATGAGCGCCGTCCAGCTAGTAAGCACTTTATCATCGAGCCTTGGCTTTATTCTTTTATCTCTTATTGCTAAAAGCTTTTTCTTTCCTTCTTCTATTTTTTGTACTAATGTATTCTCGTCTATTTTGTGCTTCTTGGCAAAAGCCGCATCACTAATGTGCCTCAGCAAAATACTATTACCGTGCTCCCAATTTCCATTGTTTGTAACATTGTAATACTGTGAGAATATCTCAGCATCTGCCCCCAGGATTTGCCTGAGCTCCTCCATGGTCCACACATAGTACTTTCCTTCCACTCCATCACTATCCGCATCCAGTGAGGAATAAAAACCACCCTCAGGCGATGTGAGTTCGTTCTCTATAAACTGCAAGGTTTCCTGTACCACTTTTTTATACAGGGGATTTTTTGTTTTTTTATACGCATTACTATATAAGCTTACCAGTTGTGCATTGTCGTAAAGCATTTTTTCAAAATGCGGCACCTTCCAGTCTGCATCTACAGAGTAGCGTGCAAAGCCTCCTTCCAGCTGATCATAGATGCCTCCGTACGCCATTTCTCTAAGCGTAACTTCAACTGCTTTGTCAGCATCTTTATTGCCAGAAAGTAATTCGTATTGCAAGAGAAATTCCCAGTTGCTAGGCATGGGAAATTTGGGTGCCCGGTTTTCTCCTCCCTTTTCATAATCTATTTTAGGCTTCCATTTATCAAAGACTTTGTCTATTTCATTTATTGTGGCTATGGTATTGTCCTCTGTAAACTTTACCATTTCTATTGACCTAATTCCCTCTGTAACTTTTCTTGCCTGCTCTGCTACAGCAGCCGGATTTTTCTTGTTGACGTCTACATAATAAGCCAGCATTTGCAGCCATTTTTCCTTTGGAAAATAAGTGCCGGCAAAGAATGGTTTACCATTCGGTAATGCTAGCGCATTGAGTGGCCATCCGCCGCTTCCCGTCATAAGTTGTGCGGCGGTCATGTATATTTGATCTACATCCGGGCGTTCTTCTCTATCTACTTTTATACATATAAAATGCTCATTCATATAATTTGCCACAGCCGTGTCTTCAAAACTCTCATTTTCCATGACATGACACCAGTGGCAGGCTGCGTATCCCACACTTACCAGGACCAGTTTGTTTTCTTTTTTTGCTTTTTCTAAAGCTTCTTCTCCCCAGGGATACCAGTCTACAGGGTTGTGTGCGTGCTGCAAAAGATAAGGACTTGATTCGTTAATTAATGAATTTGTATAAGCGTGCTTGTCCATAGATTTAGTGTCTTTTTGTGCCTTACAGGATTGTAAAATTACCAGTAAACTTAATGCCACCGCAAGTAAAATTCTTTGATGGTAGTTATTTGTAATTATTATTTTTCCAGTTCGGTTTCTATTTTTTTTCAAGGGAAGAAGATAGGGATAAATATTGGGAGAGCGATCTTTCGAACGACAATAAACTATAGCTGCTATTGCGGCAAAAAGGAGAAGAATGTTTTCTTTATTTGAAATCGCTTCAAATCCATAACGCCTTCGACGAGCTCAGGCTGACGGTATTAGATGCGGAAGGGACGAGCGATAAAGTGCAATTTTTTTATTATTCTTCTGACATTGCCTGCTTTATAAAAAGAACTGTAAGTAACAAGTAGAGTTGTCAGCCTGAGCCTGTCGAAGGTGGGTTCACGGAAAAACTGCATAACGCTACCATAAAAGGTTTGAAATTATTGCAACTATTCATCACGAACTTTTTCTTAATTAAACTAAACACTTTGATTATTCATTCCGCCTTCGACAAGCTCAGGCTGACAGTAAGAGATACAAAAGTGACAAACAGCAAAGTTCAAGATTTTTATTATTTTTTAAGATTGATATTTAGAAAGTAGGGGTGCTTTTTAATGATAGAGTTTTCAGCTTGAGCCTGAGTTTATCCTGAGTTCATAGAAGGGAAGACGGGTTAAGAGAAAAACTAAAAAGGCATGAACAACTCTACAAGAATTTGGTCTCCGGAAATTCAGTATAATTTTTAGAAAGCTTTTTTAGCCGCTCCCAATTCTCTTCAATTAAAGCTATTTTCTTCTTCCGTGACCATCCTTTTATTTGCTTCTCCAAGGCAATAGCTTGCTTTATATCATTCATTGCTACACTATAAACTAATTCTACAGGCAAGCGTGTAGAAGTATAAGAAATTTTATTCCCTGTTTCATTATGTTCTGCAAGCCGTTTCATTAAATGATTTGTCACGCCTGTATAAAAACTATCATCTGCACATTTTAAAATATAGACATAATAGGATTTCATAGTAGACATTTCTCAAGCCACATTTTCAAATTAACTCATTTTCAATCCCGATAACTATCGTAGACAAATCAACTACTTTTTTATAAACTCCCTCAAATAACTACAACTCGTCATAGCTTGTTTGTAAAAAGTCGTAGCACTGTATTCTTTTACAAAAGCAGGAAAGTATTTATTGTCTTTAAAGTTTTCGAAATAAGTTTTTTCAGCCGCCTGGTAGTCATCATATTCTTTATAATCAGCGTACTGCGGTTGTTGAATTTGTTTTTGTACACACTTCGCCATCATGAACAGGCATTTGGCTTTAAAGTTTTTGTCTGTACTTGCCTCCAGAGCTTTTCTAAATGCTTCTTCTGCTTCGTAGCAACCGTAATAATTTTTTTCAAATTCAGTAGCATTTTGGGGTAGAAAGTATCCGACTGTGCTTGATCTGTAATAGCGTACCAGTTTCCAGGCATAACCGTAGTAAGTTGTATTATATAAGCCCAGAGCAATCTTGTACAGGTGCTGAGCCTCGTTAGCCTTATCAGTTTTTGCAAGATATTCCAGCTTTTTCATTTCTGTAGCAAAGGCAAGTTTTGTGGTAGTTGCTTTATCATTTGGCAATCTCTCTTCTCTGTCATAAAGCAATTCCACGAATGGATTTTTTTCTATTTTCTGCGGAGACTTTGCTACCAATGGTTTACTCAGCCAGTCAATCGCCTTATTATAATCACCATCTTTTATGTAAGTAGTACCGCGATACTCTACAACCTGCCCCAATTTCATATCGTTATTATTCACCAGAAAATATTCCAGCGGCGTCTTTTCTTTTACCGTCATTAAATCATAAATCTGTTCTGTTTCCTCGCTTGTAAGTTTCGTTCTCATATAATCTACTCCATTGCCGGAAGTGTACCAGTAATCTTCTTCTCCGATGGATTTATTTGAATAATTCACCATTTTATCCGCAGCTCCCAGGCAGAGTGCTTCCTTAACATGATCACCCTGGTCGCGGAACCTTTTTGCCAGCACTTCTCCCATCAAACTCCGGTAATATATCTGCCATGGTGTAAGGCTATATTGATAACGATCGTATCCATTACTAAATGATTCTGGCTTTTTTGTGTACATGGCTTTTTGTTGCAACCATTGTATGGAAGGCAATATTGCTTTTTCAAAATCGGCATCTAGCTTTTCTTTTTTACTTATTTGCAAAAGTAAAGTTGTAAGTGCAAGCTGATCCTGTAATTCGGGCGTAAGTTTTTCTTTCTTAGCCTGCTCCAAAAAATCTGCTGCCTGTGTGGTTTCCCTTCGCATATAGGCAGCGTATGCCGCCGCAACATAGTAAAAACCTTTCTCAGTTACTTTATTTTCCTTGACTACGTCTGTAAGGAATTTTTGTAGACGTGACGCTGCATTTTCTTGCACTTTATTTGCAGAGTCTGTGCTCAGCTCTGCCCAGGAATAGTAAAATGCACTACCGTCTTCGCCGCGGCGAAATTGTGGGGTAAACAGATTTTCTTCCAGCTTATTTATCTCCCTTGTTACCAGAAGTTTCAGCATTTTATTATTGGGAGATAGGGTGTGCACTTCCTGCAGATTATTTACGGCAGGTCTTGGATCATTGAAATGAAACATAGCCAGCATATTGGCTTTTTCTTCATCGTTCTTACAAAGGTTTAAGTAACTTTCCCGAGGTTTTTCTTTTTCTACAGCCCAGTTAAAACCGAGATAATTAGACACCTTATACACATCCATTGTAGCAAATACTTTACTAAAGATATATGCCGATTCTTCATTCTGACCAATTCTAAATAAGGCTCCCGCCTTTAGAGCCAGTGATAATGGTTGCAGGATAGAATTCGTTTTATTCGGAACAATGTACTCGTCGTAGTATTTTATAGCATCTATATAATTCTCGTTGTACATCGCGAGCCGTACCGCCTGGTATCCATATTTCAATTTAAAAATATCTTTCTTAGCAGCGGCGTGCAATTGCTTCGCATCTTTTATATAGCGCACCATCTGCATACTATCCTTGGCACCCTGCTCCCAGTCATCGTAGCTAGCCGTAACGGATGGCTCTATACGCTTAGCAAACATTAAGTAGCCCAAGGCTTCCAGGTCCTTAGTCTTCATAAAATAAGAAACGACATTATTTTTGCCCACGGAGTCGGGTAAGGAAAGTGGCTTGCCCTTATCAATATTGTAATAGAGATTATTTAAATCTTTATAGCCATACTCCATTACAAACTGACGGGAATTTTTTGTTGTTACCGGATTTCCAAAATAATCTGCCCATTCTTTTACTAAAACATCTTCCCGGCTGGCAGGCTCACCATCATCATACAAGAAACTATAACCTGTGTAATAGAAGGGTTGAAACTGCTTCTCTCCTGCCAAACTATTAGCAAAAAAACTTACATAATAATCATAAGGATCTACACCAGGACCGCAGCCTATAATATTTTGGGGGAAAGAAATAATGCCTAGGCTAAGGATTATTGCCGTAAATATTTTTAAGTTCATTGATGGGAAATTTATCTAAAATTATAGAATCAAGATGGTAGAAAGATACTGCATATGTATCATTCTTTATAAGACTCTTAATGATATTATTTGCCTTTTTTACGGTGGGCAAATCACTTTTCTCAATTCTGATAAAATCATCTTTTAGAAAAGAAGCGCCTGCGATAGAAGTGTCTTTATTTACCTTGTACCCATTAATAACCGATGAAAATATTGCAGAAGAAAAGAAATTGTCTGGCAGATGTTGCAACAACCCTTTAAAATTTCCTTTGCGAAAAAGTACTGCCCATTCAAATAGAGGATAAGCTACATCCAGCGGTAAAGGATATAGAGAAATATTATCTGTATAATTTTTCAATTCTTCTATTTCTATTATGGAATTGCCTGCACTTGCATCTCGCAGGTTACCCATATTATAGCACATTAGCATACCCCTATCTATAGGAGGCACGCCTGTCTTGCTCATAAATTTTATCTGGTGCAGCCTTATTGTGGCACTCCATACCTGTACGGCTATTTCTTGTTTCAGTGCTGCTAAAAGCAGAAAGTATTTATCCTTTGTTGCTTCCGTCCAGTCACAGTCTATTTGTATTTCCTTCACTGGCTTCGCTCCTAGCTGCTTTGCTGTGCTACGATATAGTTTTGCTATATTTTGTGCCAATTCTGTTTCTTTTCCGGCTTTTAAATTATATAGGCACTCGTTAGTAATAAAGATGGTAGGCACTATCTGAAACTTATTCAATGATGGTTTGTTACTTATTTTAAAAACTGCCGTTGGTGTAATGGAGTTTTTTTTCTTATTCCATTCTACGTCAAAAAATTTGCAGTACAATTTCTTTACACTCAGGCTGTCTAGTTTTCTTACCTCCATGTCACTAGGCGAAAAAACAGTCTTCCAATGGTAAAAGGATGGCGTAATAGTAATAGAATTTTTTTCTGTCTTTGTCTTGCAAGAAAACAGAGTAGGGAAAAGAATAATAAAGGAAAATAATATAGACTTCATTGTAATATAGATACCTCTAAAATAGATAATTTGATCTTTGCATCACAAAAAAAGAGTGGACCGCAAGGCCCACTCTTTTTCCAATTTGCAGATTACTATTATTGTGCAAATCCTGTTCTTCCTCCACCAGAAGCGAATGTTGCATTTATACGGGTTTTCTGTCCGGCAGAGAACATATACATACAAAGGTCATCTGTGTAATCCATATAGTTCATTGTCATCATTACAGGACTGCCGCTGCAGGTGCTTCTTATCCCGGAAGCTGGGCAGCCATAGTTAGCACTATTATGCAAAGGAGTATCTCCTACCTGGTCATTTCCGCAAGTAGCATCACCCCAAATGTGTCGTAGGTTAAGCCAATGGCCTACCTCATGCGTTGCAGTTCTACCCTTATTATAAGGAGCATAGCTAGTGTTTCCAAATGCCGGGTAATGAATCACAACACCATCCGTAGCAGGATTACCACCTGGGAACTGAGCATATCCCAGTATTCCGCCACTCATGTCACACACCCAAAAATTAAGAACAGAAGAAGGGTCCGTGGGGTTTATACCACCGCGGCTACTTTTCTTCATTGCATCATCTGTACGCCAGCTGGTCTTTTTGGAGTATAATCTGTTAACAGCCTGCAACACAAAACGGACACCTACATCTCCTGCTTTTACAGAAGTAAATGTCGCCGGCACACTACTGATGTCTGAATTCGTTCCTGCAAAGTCATTGTTTAAAATCTGGATCTGAGAAGCGATAAGTGCGTCACTCACATTTTCTGCTGTCGTATTATAAATAACATTTACAACAACTGGTATTTCTATCATACCATTACTTAGAAGGCGTGAAGCGGAAGGGTTTTTTTCATAAATATCGATTGCCGCTTCTATAGCTTGCATTCGTCCTGCTAATGTAGGGTCTTCCTGTAAATTCTGTACCAGCACATCTTGTGCCGCACAAGATCTTGCAACAGGAGCCGCATACATACTATCTGCTTCAAAACGTTCATCTTCAAAAGAAGATTTAGTACAGCTTGTAATAACGAAGCTGCAACATGCCAGACTGAAAAGAATTTTTTTCATTTGTAAATGTTTAGTTAATAAATTAATCCCTCAAGTTAGACGATTAGTAAATCGAAAGATCAAGTATTTGGTAATTTATTTCTTGTAGGATTATATTTACAAGGGATAAAAATAATATGTTTACCAAGCTCTATTTGGACTAAAACAAGTAAATAAGAATACTCCTGTGCTCGGGTTTATTTATTCTTTGGCAAGAAATGATCAAGTTTCTTATATATACATCTACCCCTGCTTTATCATTCCACTTATCTTTGCCGCCTTATGGCAAAAGAAACAAAAGAAGACAATCAGTTTGCAGCTATTATAGCGCATTGTAAGGAATACGGATATATTTTCCAGAGTAGTGAAATATACGATGGCTTGGCGGCAGTATATGATTATGGGCAAATGGGGGCTCAGTTAAAGAAAAACCTGCGGGACCAGTGGTGGAAAGCCATGACTCAGATGCATGACAATATCGTGGGAATCGATGCTTCTATTTTTATGCACCCTACGGTATGGAAAGCTAGTGGGCACGTAGACAACTTTAGCGATCCCATGATTGATAATAAGGATAGCAATAAGCGATATCGTGTAGATCACTTGCTGGAAGCTCATGCAGAAACGCTTGAACAGGCGGCGGGAGAAAAGCTACTGGCACAAATGGACGAGTTGCTAAAAGGCGATGACCTTGCAGGACTAAAAAAACTGATAGATGATAATAACATAAAATGTAACCTGAGTAAGACTTGCAACTGGACGGAAGTGCGCCAGTTCAATCTTATGTTTGACACCAAGATAGGCAGTGTGGCAGGCGAGGCAGAGACCATTTATCTGCGCCCGGAAACCGCACAGGGCATTTTTGTAAACTACCTAAATGTGCAAAAAACCGGAAGAATGAAAATTCCTTTTGGTATAGCGCAAACGGGTAAGGCATTTCGTAATGAAATCGTGGCACGTCAGTTCATATTTAGAATGAGAGAATTTGAGCAAATGGAAATGCAGTTTTTTGTTCGCCCCGGATCGCAAATGGAGTGGTACGATTACTGGCAAAAGGAAAGAAAGAACTGGCTGGTAAGTATGGGAATTCCTGCAGAGAAACTACGCTATCACGATCATGTAAAACTAGCTCACTATGCAGATGCGGCACTCGATATTGAGTTTGAATTCCCTTTTGGCTGGAAAGAGCTGGAAGGCATACATAGCCGCACAGATTTTGACCTGAACCAACATGCGACTTATAGCAAGAAGAAGATACAGTATTTTGATAACGATCTTAATGAAGAGGGCAAGCCTTATGGCAACTACACTCCTTTTGTGATAGAAACTTCTATAGGGTTGGACAGGCTCTTCCTTACCGTGCTTAGCATGGCTTACGCAGAAGAAACCTGGACGAAAGAAGACGGCAAAGAAGATAGCCGAGTAGTGCTGCGCATACCTGCAAAGATTGCCCCGGTAAAGTTGGCAATTTTACCCCTGCTCAAGAAAGATGG
>JBBKWE010000134.1:0-18434 GCA_037968795.1 Ferruginibacter sp. | reverse complement strand
ACTATTACAGACGACCAATTACTTGATAAAGTACAGCAGCAAACTCTTAAATACTTTTATGACTTTGGACACCCGGTAAGTGGTCTTGCCAGAGAAAGAAACACCAGTGGCGAAACGGTTACAAGCGGCGGATCGGGTTTTGGCATCATGTCTTTAATTGTAGGAGCTGAGCGCAACTTTATTCCTAAGCCAGATGTTTTTGCCCGCATTCAAAAAATCGTTGGCTTTCTAAAAAACACGGCTGTGACAGTGAAGGGCGCTTTCCCTCATTGGATGAATGGTACAACAGGGGCTATACAACCTTTTAGTGCCAATGATAATGGCGCAGACCTGGTAGAAACAGCTTTTCTTGTGCAGGGACTCATCTGCGCAAAGCAGTATTACACAGGTACAGGCGCAGAGGCAACACTGAGAGCAGACATAAAAACCATTATAGATAGAGTAGAGTGGGACTGGTTTAGGCAAGGCGGGCAAGAGCAATTATACTGGCATTACAGCCCTGATAAATTATGGACAATAAACCTTCGAATCCGCGGCTGGAACGAATCGCTTATGTGTTATGTTCTTGGAGCAGCATCTACCACGCACAGCATTCCTAAATCTGTTTACGATATAGGCTGGGCAAATAATGGAGGAATAAAAAATGGCAATAGTTATTTGGGAGTGACCCTGCCACTTGGTCCTAGCCTTGGTGGGCCTTTATTTTTCGAGCACTATAGTTTCCTCGGTATAAAGCCTTTTGGCCTTTCAGATACTTATGCTAATTACGAAACACAGGCAAAAAACCATACACTTATCAATTACAATTATTGCAAAGCAAACGGAGCAAACGGCTATAGCGACAGCATCTGGGGACTTACGGCTAGTGATATACCAAATGGGTATACTGCCAGTTCTCCTACTAACGATAGGGGGGTGATAGCGCCTACAGGTGCACTGGCATCTTTCCCTTACACTCCTACAGAAAGTATGCAGGCACTTAAGTTTTACTACTATGTGCTGGGTGATAGGCTTTTTAAAGAATATGGTTTTGTAGATGCTTTTTCTGTAAGAGATGGCTGGTTTGCCTCTTCCTTCTTAGCCATAGATCAAGGACCGATAATTGTTATGATTGAAAATTACAGATCTGGTTTGCTTTGGAACTTATTTACCAGCGACCCAGAGATAAAAGCGGGTATGATTAAACTTGGGTTTTCTGCACCTTATTTATAAAGAAAGAAATAAAAAAAAATTGACATGGATTATTTAAAAAATTGCAACCGTGAGGGAGAAAAGACAAAAATAATTAAAGCGTTAATCATTTCCTTATTTAGCATTTTAACTTTACTGTTTGTTGGCTGTTCATCAAATAAAAAATCTACCAAGCCCCCCCTTCAGGGGGCGGGGGCGGGTCTTATGTCTCCTCCACTCGCCGCTGCCGACGAAGCCATTTTCAAAACAGTACAAGAAAAAACTTTTCAATACTTCTGGGATGGTGCAGAACCTACAAGTGGTTTAGCAAGAGAAAGATACCACACTGATAATATTTACCCAAGCAACGATAAAAATATAGTAACAAGTGGCGGTGGCGGTTTTGGAGTAATGGCTATTTTGGTAGGTATAGAAAGAGGTTTTATTACAAAAGAACAAGGTATTGAAAGGTTTGAAAAAATTGTAAAGTTTTTAGAAACGGCTGATCGCTTTCATGGTGCATGGCCACATTGGTGGAATGGTGAAACTGGAAAAGTAAAACCATTTAGCAAGTTTGATGATGGAGGAGATTTAGTAGAAACTTCTTTTATGCTGCAAGGCTTGCTTTGTGTAAGGCAATATTATCTTAACGGAAATAAAAGAGAAAAAGCAATAGCACAAAGAATTGACAAGCTTTGGAAAGCAGTAGAATTTGATTGGTATAGAAATGGACAAAATGCTTTGTATTGGCATTGGAGTCCAAATAATGGCTGGAAAATGAATTTTGCGGTACATGGTTATAATGAATGTTTAATAATGTATGTGCTTGCCGCAGCCTCACCTACGCATGCTGTACCAGCCGAAGTGTACCACGAAGGTTGGGCACAGAATGGAAAAATTAATAGGATGCCTGCAAGCTATGGTGGCATTACCCTTGATATGAATCATCAAGGAGAAACCGAATCTGTAGGTCCATTATTTTGGGCGCATTATTCTTACCTCGGTTTAGATCCTCGGGGACTTACTGACGATTATGCAAATTATTGGGAGCATAATAAAGGTCATGCGATGATACATTACCAATGGGCTTTAGATAATCCAAATGGTTTTAAAGGGTATGGCGCAAACAGTTGGGGATTAACGAGCAGTTATTCCATGCGGGGTTATGCTGGCCATGCACCATCAGCAAAAAGAGACCTGGGTGTAATTTCCCCAACTGCAGCGCTTTCGTCATTCCCATACACACCTACTCAATCAATGGCTGCAATGAAACATTGGTACAATGATATGAATGAAAAAGTATTTGGTAAATATGGTTTCTATGATGCCTTTAGCGAAACAGTAAATTGGTATACACCGCGATATTTAGCAATAGACCAGGGACCTATAATTGTGATGATGGAAAATTATAGAACTGGATTACTGTGGAATTTATTTATGAGTTGTCCAGAAGTAAAAGCAGGATTGAAGAAGCTCGATTTTAAGAGTCCTTGGTTAACTAAAAATTAAATTATGATAAATAAAAAGAATATTTTCTTACTAATAATTTTATTGCCGTTGTTTGCATTTGCCCAGCAACAAGTAAAAATAATGTCTTACAACATTCGCTTAGATGTAAAAAGCGACGGCGAAAATAGATGGGATGCCCGCAAATACCAGGTGGCAAATTTAATGAGTTATCACGAAGCGGACTTTATGGGTTTGCAGGAAGTACAACATCATCAGCTGCAATTCTTGCAAGAAAACCTGCCACAGTACGCGTACATCGGCGTCGGAAGAGATGATGGGAAAGAAGGCGGAGAGTACAGTTGTATTTTTTATGACAAAGAAAAATTTACGGTGGTAGAGCAAGGTACGTTTTGGCTGTCCCCCACGCCAGAAACCCCTTCCAAAGGTTGGGATGCTGCATACCCGCGGGTTTGCACTTGGGGATTGTTTAAAATGAAAAAATCAAAGCAAATGTTTTATGTGGTTAATACCCATCTTGATCATGTAGGAAAACTAGCACGAAAAAATAGTGTAAATCTAATAATGGAAAGAGTAGCAAAAATTAATGTAAAGAATACATTAGTTTTCTTCACTGGTGATTTTAACAGCCTTCCTACAGATGAACCTATTACGGACGTTACTAAAACCTATGCAAATACTAGGGCTATAAGCAAGCAAGTGTATGGTGCGCCAGATACCTGGAATGGTTTTAAGTTTACTGAAAAACTGGATGGCTGCATAGATTATATTTTTGCAAATGATCCATCAAAAATAGAAGTAGAAAAGTTTGCAACGCTCACAGATTCTTACGATCTAAAATATCCTTCGGATCATTTGCCGGTGATGGCAACGATTCGATTTAAAAAGTAGAAGTGTTTTAGGAGTTGATTATTGATACTTAATTATTAATAATCAGAAGTCTTCTTGTAAAATCGAAGACGGGCATGTTTCAAAAAATACCAGGTACAAACATGAAATTATGAAAAAAAATTTCCTCTTAGTAGCACTTTGCTTCCTTGCAGGCATTTCCTTTGCCCAGCAAAAAACCTATTGCAATCCCATAAACATAGATTACGGCTACACTCCTATACCACGCTTTGCTCAGTGGGGCAAGCATAGAGCCACGGCAGACCCAGTGGTGGTGAACTATAAAGGCGATTATTATTTATTTAGCACAAACCAATGGGGCTACTGGATAAGTAGCGATATGCTTAACTGGAAATATACGCCCCGATTATTTCTGCGGCCATGGAATACCGGTACTTACGACGAGCTCTGTGCTCCGGCAGTAGGACTTATAGGCGATACCATGCTGGTTTTTGGCAGCACGTACACCAAGACTTTTTCTATTTGGATGAGTACAGACCCTAAAGGAAATGTGTGGAAACCATTGGTAGATTCTTTTAACATCGGCGGTTGGGATCCTGCGTTTTTTACTGACGATGACGGTAAGTTTTACATGTATAATGGAAGTAGCAATCAGTGGCCTGTATATGGGGTCGAGCTCGATAGAAAAACCATGCAACCTCTCGGCACAAGGAAAGAGCAATACCATTTAGAAGACTGGCGCTATGGCTGGCAACGCTTTGGCGAGCACATGGATAATACCTTTCTCGATCCTTTTATAGAAGGCGCATGGATGACAAAATATAAAGACAAATACTACCTGCAATATGGAGCACCAGGTACAGAGTTTAGTGGCTATGCAGATGGCGTAGTGGTTGGCAGAAGTCCGCTAGGTGGTTTTCAAGCACAGTCTGATCCTTATAGCTATAAGCCGGGTGGCTTCTCTCGCGGAGCAGGTCATGGCTCTACCTTTCAAGACAATAAAGGAAATTACTGGCACGCCAGCACTTCAATTATTTGTGTAAAAAATACTTTTGAGCGGCGTATCGGAATCTGGCCTGCAGGTTTTGATAAGGATGATGTCATGTTTAGCAACACAACCTTTGGCGATTATCCTCAAAAACTTCCTGCCGCTAATGCAGTACACGATGGCAATACTTCAAACTTTATGGGTTGGATGCTGCTCAACTACGCCAAGCCTGTCCAAGTTTCATCCACGCTCGGGATACACAATCCAAATAATGCAGTAGATGAATCCATGAAAACTTATTGGAGTGCTGTGAGTGCTAATGAAGGAGAGTTTTACCAGTCAGATCTCGGCAAGATAAGTACTGTACATGCTGTACAAATAAATTATGCAGATCAAGACGCAGAGTTTTTAGGAAAATCTTCGGGCGTATTTCACCAGTATAAATTGTTGTACAGCCTCGATGGTAAAAAGTGGAGCATGCTGGCAGACAAAAGCAAAAATAAAACTGACGTGCCGCACGACTATGTAGAGCTGGAAAAACCTGTGCAAGCAAGATTTATAAAACTGGAAAATGTACATATGCCTACGGGTAAGTTTGCACTCAGTGGCTTACGGGTTTTCGGAAATGGAAATGATGCAAAACCAGCACC
This sequence comes from Ferruginibacter sp., assembly GCA_037968795.1. Taxonomy (GTDB): domain Bacteria; phylum Bacteroidota; class Bacteroidia; order Chitinophagales; family Chitinophagaceae; genus Ferruginibacter. The sequence continues at coordinate 13,310 of JBBKWE010000134.1, read as the reverse complement.
GGTAAATGATTTTGTGGTGCTTCGCACAAAAAAGGATCCGCGAAGTGCTTATATAAAATGGCGAGCCACAGATGATGCTTATGCCTACAATCTTTATTATGGAACAGATCCTGATAAATTATACACTTCTATTATGATTTACAGCAATAATGAGTATTGGATGAAAGAAATGGATCTAAAAAAAGACTACTATTTTTCTATAGAGGCTATAAATGAAAATGGGGTGTCAGAAAAATTTCCGGTTATGAAAGTGGTGCAGTAGGGGAGTATGGCCATGATAAGGTTTCTCCGTACGATAAGGAATTGAGTGAAGTCAATGATCAGTAGCATCCTTTTTAATAATCGTCACTCATAATAGGAGTCGTGGTGTCCGACCAGCCGATTGGAACAGCCGCTGGTCACTATTATTATTGATAAAATTGAATTTAATATTTATGACCAAAGAAAATAAGCAGGAGTACATCAAAAATATTTTTCTAGCTATATCCATTTTTTTTCTGGCGATTAGCACCGGCTTTTCCCAGCATATAAAACATGAAATAGATGCTTTTAAGAAAGCAGACTCCATTTGCTATCCTCAGCCTGACCAGACCCTTTTACTCGGTAGTAGTTCTTTTACCGCCTGGGATAATTATCAGAGTTTTTTCCCAGATCACAAAATTCTGAACAGGGCATTTGGAGGTTCACAGATCCTTGATCAATTATATTGGAAAGAAGCATTAGTAAAATATGACCCCAAGCAGATCGTTTTCTATTGTGGAGAAAATGACATTGCTTATGATAGCACAGTAACTACGAAAGAAGTCCTCATCAGATTTAAGGAATTTTATAAGTATGTAAGAAAGAAATATCCGTTTATCCCTTTCATATATGTGTCTATAAAGCCTAGTCCCAGCAGGGCTTCCATGATGCCAAGATTTGAGGCAGCAAACCAAAAGATAGAAAAGTATTTAAAGAAAAAAAATAATACTGCCTACGTAGATGTATATCATGCCATGGTGGATGAAAATGGAAATGTTTTTAAAGACATTTGGAAGCCCGACAGTCTGCACATGATTGCCAAGGGCTACAAAATTTGGGCACCACTCATAATTGCAGAACTAAAATAAACAGCTTAAAATAACTCCATAAGGTAGCTTAATATTTATTACATTTATTTGTAACCACTACAGAGATTAATAAAACAAAAAACATGAAGAGAATAACACTAAGCTTGCTCGCAATAATAGCTTTGCAGGTATGTTCATTTGCGCAAGATGCAAAGATGAAAACCTACATAGATGCATTGATGAGTAAAATGACCTTGCAGGAAAAGATAGGGCAGCTTAATCTGCCTACTAGCGGAGATGTAGTCACAGGCTCTGCAAAAAGTAGTGATATAGGCGCTAAAATAAAAAAAGGGCAAGTAGGTGGTCTTTTTAATATTCGGGGAGTAGAAAAAATAAAAGAAGTGCAAAGGGTAGCTGTAGAAGAAAGCCGAATGAAAATTCCCTTGCTCTTTGGAATGGACGTAATTCATGGTTACAGGACTACTTTTCCAATTCCGCTAGGTGTTTCTTGCACCTGGAATATGGCGGCCATAGAACGCTCTGCACGCATAGCAGCAGTAGAAGCAAGTGCACAGGGAATAGGCTGGACCTTCTCGCCCATGGTAGATATAAGCCGCGACCCACGCTGGGGAAGAGTATCAGAAGGTGGTGGCGAAGATCCCTATCTGGGCTCAGAAATTGCCAAGGCAATGGTGAGAGGATATCAAACCAAAAACCTGCGAGATGCTACAAGTATATTAAGCTGTGTAAAACACTTTGCCATGTACGGAGCAGCAGAGGCAGGGAGAGATTATAATACGACTGACATGAGCAGACTTACAATGCACAATGTGTATTTACAACCTTACAAAGCAGCAATAGATGCCGGGGCTGGAAGTGTCATGGCTTCTTTCAACGAAGTAGATGGAGTACCTGCTACAGGAAATAAATGGCTCATGACAGAGCTGTTGCGCAAGCAATGGGGTTTTAAAGGATTTGTGGTAACAGACTACACTGGCATAAATGAAATGATAGATCATGGAATGGGAGATCTAAAACAATCTTCTGCTCTGGCCATGAATGCAGGAATAGATATGGATATGGTGGGAGAAGGATTTCTAAAAACCTTGGAGGCTTCGGTAAAAGATGGTTCTGTGAAAATGGCGGCTATAGACAATTCTTGTCGCCTTATTTTAGAAGCAAAATACAAGCTTGGGTTATTTGAGAATCCGTATAAATATTGTGATCTTACAAGAGCAGAAAAAGATATTCTTACACCAGAGCACAAAGCAGCAGCGAGAGCCATAGCAGCAGAAAGTTTTGTTTTGCTTCGCAACGAAGGAAAAGTTTTGCCGATAAGCAAAACCAAAACAGTAGCACTTATAGGTCCACTGGCCAATACTAAAAGCAACATGCCGGGTACCTGGAGTGTATCTACTGATATGAAAGATGCTACGACAGTAAAAGAAGGACTGGAGCAAGCACTGGGAAGTAAAGCAAATCTATTATATGCCTTCGGCAGTAATTTATCTTCTGACAGTGTTTTTCAGCAGAGAGCTACTTTATTTGGTCGCACAATTCCAAGAGATAGAAGACCAGCAGAAGCAATAAGACAAGAAGCGCTTGACATTGCAGCCAAAGCAGATGTAATTGTAGCAGCACTGGGAGAGAGTAGTGAGATGAGCGGAGAAAGTAGTAGCAGAACAAACTTGCTTATTCCGGATGTGCAAAAGGAGTTATTGATGGAGCTTGTAAAACTAGGCAAGCCGGTGGTATTGGTTTTATTTACGGGAAGACCATTGGCACTGAAGTGGGAAAATGAAAATGTGCCTGCAATTCTTAATGTATGGTTCCCAGGTACCGAAGCGGGTCATGCCATCGCAGATGTTTTATTTGGTGATGTAAATCCTGGCGGAAAATTAACTACAACCTTTCCACAAAATGTAGGACAGGTACCGTTATATTACAATCATAAAAATACTGGTCGTCCGCTGGGTGACAATAAATGGTTTTCAAAATTTAAGAGCAATTATCTTGACGTAAGTAATGAGCCGGTTTATCCATTTGGTTTTGGTCTTAGCTATAGTGATTTCTCTTATAGTGATATAAAACTCAGCAGCGCTACGCTTACGACTACGGGCAGGATTACCGCCAGTGTCGCCATTACAAATAACAGCAATGTAGATGGCTTTGAAGTCGTGCAATTATATACCCGCGATCTTGTAGGCACAGTAACACGTCCCGTAAAAGAATTGAAAGGCTTTAAGAAAGTATGGATAAAAGCCGGACAGTCTGTAGATGTAAACTTTAATATTACTGTACAAGATCTTAAATTCTATAACGGAGCCATGCAGTATGTAGCGGAGCCTGGCGAGTTTAAGCTATTTATAGGAACGAATAGCAGAGATGTAAAAGAGGTGGGTTTTACATTGAAATAAAAAAATAAAAGAGTGACTGCTTGTTTTGTGTCGCGAAGGTTGCAAAGGCTACGCAAAAGAACGCAAAGTTGTGAAAAGACCTTTGTCTTCTATTGTATTCTCTGCGCTTTTTACGTTCTTTATCTTGGCGTTCTTTGCGATAACTCTAATACTTACATCACTTATTTGTATTAATAAATAAATTTTCATGAAACGTATAGTCTTACTACTTGTAATTTGTTTTCTTGCATTGCATCTATCTGCGCAAGACAGATCTTTATTTAACTATCAAACCATTTATACCGGTCAAGATAGTTTGCCTTACAGGATATTGTTGCCCAAGAATTACGATTACAAAAAAACTTACCCTCTACTATATTTTCTACATGGTAGGGGAGAGAGCGGTACCAATAATGAAAGCCAGCTAACACATGGCTCCAAGATGTTTTTGACTGAGGAATTTAGAAATAATTATCCTGCAATAATTGTTTTCCCGCAATGTCCCAAAACCGATTACTGGAGCAATGTAAATATTGTGGAAGATGCAAAAGGCAAGCGAAGTTTTACGTTCGATGTAGAAGGTACTCCCAACAAATCTATGGCAATGGCCATAAAACTATTGGATAAATTATTGGCACAATACCCCGTTAAATCTGATAAGGTATATGTAGGCGGCTTGTCTATGGGTGGCATGGGTACTTATGAGATTGTAAGACGTATGCCCAATACATTTGCAAAAGCATTTGCGATCTGCGGAGGAGCAAACCCGGCAACAGCTTCAAAAATGACGAAGACAGATTGGTGGTTATTCCATGGGGAGAAAGATGATGTTGTAAATCCACAATTCACAAAAGATATGTATGTGGCACTTAAGGCGACCGGCGCAAAAGTGAAACTCACTTTATACCCCAATGCAAACCATAATAGCTGGGACCCAGCTTTTGCAGAGGCTGATTTAATACCGTGGTTATTTGGAGGCAGGAAAATTTATTAGTGCTAAACTAATGGCTATTTTGAAATAGAATTTACTTGATCTACCAGTTCATCCATACTTATCCCGGAATGACTTTCATCATAAACACATTCTCCATTCTTTACTAAAATTATCTGTGGAGATTCATGATGAACGCTCAAGACATCTGCTATGCTGTTGCTAAGACTTCGGTACTGGATAAGATCCAGATAGTGCATAGGCAGATTTTCTGGTGGAGTAGAACGCTCTAGTCTGCTTTTAGCCATAGAGCTAATACTGCAGCGGGTACTGTGTTTAAAAATAACCTGGGGGAGTTCATAAGAGTTTTTCACAATATCGCTGAGCTGTTGCTCATCTGCGAGGGGAATCCAATTGATCATATAGGAAACTTTAAATCATTTTATAAAAGGAAGCCTTTCTATCGCACATTTACCGGACAACCCGTCTTACGACTACTCCCACAACTTACAATAAGCGTAGTAGTTATAAACAAGAGAATAAATGCTATGAGAAGCTTTTTCATATAGAATATTTAAAATGGATTGTAAAAGTACAAAAAAAAGTCTCTGCTTGCACATGGTTTGATACTTTACCCACAATATTATTATTTCATTAACCTCCTTAAAAACCACTTTACTATATGGGAATAAGCCAATACAGAAAAAGCTTTAATAAGATTTCCTATAAAAGTGTAAGAATGCCTTCGAAAAAACTTATTTTTCCAAAAAAAAGAGAATATGTTGGAACTATCCAGACCCGTAGCTTTTATAGACTTAGAAACCACGGGCGTAAATATTGTAAATGATCGAATTGTGGAGTTGGCTATTGTAAAGCTGCATACAGATGGCACAAGGCAGGTAAAGCGAAAACTCATAAATCCAGAAATGCCTATTCCTAAAGAGTCTTCAGACATACATGGAATTTCTGATGAGATGGTGAAAGATGCACCCGCTTTTAAAGAAATTGCAAATGAAATAAAGCAGTTTATCGATAGTTGTGACCTCGGAGGTTATAACAGCAATCGTTTTGATATTCCTTTACTAATGGAAGAATTTATCAGAGCAGAAATAAACATTGACCTTACGGATAGAAAGATGGTAGATGTGCAACATATCTTTTACCAAATGGAGCCCCGCACACTTACAGCAGCTTACAAATTCTACTGTGGTAAAGAGCTCGAAGGAGCACATGGTGCAGAGGCAGATATTCTGGCCACCGTAGAAGTACTGGAGTCGCAGGTAAAAAAATATGAAAAGCTTGGTAAGAGCGTAGATAGTATTCTTTCCTGCATAGGCGAGGACAAGATTGTGGATTATGCCCGTCGTTTTATTTATGATGACAAGGGACAAATCGTATTCAATTTTGGCAAATACAAAGGAATGGTGGTAGAGAAAGTTTTAGATAAAGAACCTCAGTATTTTGATTGGATGCAAAGGAGCGAATTTCCCCGTCATACCAAGGCGAAATTGGCAGAAATAAACACCAAAAGAGTACTAGGAAAAACTACCTAGACCTATATATCATATACTTAACATAGATTATTTCCAGAATTATATATTTTTGAAAATTAACTTTAAAGCTATTCAGCTATTGTGGAGAAAGTAGTTATTATACCTACATACAACGAAAAGGACAATATAGAGGTCATCATAGACCATGTTATGGGTATGATGGCTGGCTATCATATTCTTGTCATAGATGACGGCTCTCCGGATGGTACAGCTAACATTGTAAAGGGTCTTTTCGATAAATATCCCGGACAATTATACCTGGAAGAAAGAAAGGGAAAACTAGGCTTAGGAACCGCTTACATTCATGGCTTTAGATGGGCAATTGCGAGAGGGTATAAATTCATTTTTGAAATGGATGCGGATTTCTCACACAACCCTAACGATTTGGAACGACTCTATGAAGCCTGTGTAGCGGGCGCAGACCTCGCTGTGGGCTCCCGCTATGTAAAGAACGGAGGAGTGAAAAACTGGCCTGCTTCCCGCATAGCATTGAGTAAGGGAGCTTCTTTGTACACTCGTATTATCACTCAAATGCCTATAAAAGATCCCACTTCGGGATTTGTGTGTTATAAAAAAAATGTATTGGATAGCATAAACCTCGATAATATAAATTTTGTAGGCTACGCCTTTCAGATAGAAATGAAGTATGCTGCCTGGAAACTCAACTACATCATAAAAGAAGTACCCATTACTTTTCAGGATCGTACGATGGGTGTGAGTAAAATGAACAAAGGCATTGTAAAGGAAGGCATCCTGGGTGTTCTTAATTTACGCTTTCAGAGCCTATTCAAAAAATACAGAAAACCTTCCAGGAAAAATACTGCGCCGGATAGCAATGCCATCTCTGAAGTAGCAGAGAAATTATAAACCTTTTGTGTATTCATGATAAAGTGGACATCATAATGAAAATTTATCATTATGACAAAGACTCCATCATTATCTATCAAAGAACCATGCAAGCAATCCTGGGCAGGAATGAGCCCGGCAGATACAGGTCGTTTCTGTAATGCCTGCTCCAAAGTAGTGATTGATTTTACAGCATATTCTGATGCAGAGCTTATGGCTTTCTTTTCTAAAAATGACACAACTTCCATCTGCGGAAAATTTACGAACTATCAATTGCAACATGAGCCGGTGAGTGCCGCCAGGCCTCGCAGGTATTCATATTTCTGGAGCTTATTTATTTTCCTGAGTATATTATTTACTCAAAATGCTAAGGCTCAGATAATAGGAAAGGTCTCCGTTACAGTGATTGCTCCTATAAAAGTACCACAAGAAAAGCCTGCAACAAATAGGAATGTAAGAGGCAAAATTATAGACGCTGTGGGGAATCCCATTGCAAATGCAGTTATAAAACTGCTGCCTGGCAATCTGCAATTTATTACAAAAGCAGATGGCGAATTTTCTTTTGATCTTCCTCAGTCTGCCAGGTATTTAGTAATAGAGGCAGCAGGTTATAAAACCATGAGGTTAAATGCCTCTGAACGCAGGTACATAAAAGTGCAACTCACGGAAGAGCTATTCAAAATGGGGTAAGTATCTGCGGTACAAAAGTGATTTTTATTTCCTGATGAAATTCTTTCCCAGTTATACAAGTCTTATTTTTCTTTATTCTTCTATTATTAGATACTTTTGGCGCTTACAGCGTAAAAGTAATTATACATGCAAAAATTTTCACTTGCCATACATGGTGGTGCCGGTACCATTGTAAAAGAAGACATGACTGCAGAGCTGGAGGCGGCTTATTTAAAAGGCCTTGAAGAGGCACTGGCTGCAGGCTATGCCGTTCTGGAGCAAGGAGGCAAAGCTACTACCGCGGTAAAAGCAGCTGTCGTAGTACTGGAAGATAATTTACTTTTCAACGCCGGAAGAGGTAGCGTATTTACAAAAAAAGGAGTGCAGGAAATGGACGCAGCCATTATGGATGGCAGCAATAGAGCTGCTGGTGCCATTGCCGGAATAAGAAGTGTAAGAAATCCAATAGAGTTAGCAGCTGAAGTGATGGCGAATAGTAATCACGTTTTCCTTAGCGGAAAAGGAGCCAATGACTTTGCCATAAAGCAAGGCATTAAGCTGGAGCCGGATGAATATTTCTTTAGCCAGTTTCGCTACGACCAGTGGACCCAGCTGAGAGATAGTGATAATTATTCGCTGGATCACACCCATACCGGGATTGAAGAATTAATGAAGGATAAGAAATTTGGCACTGTAGGTGCAGTAGCTTGTGATAGTGAGGGCCATATAGCTGCTGCTACGAGCACAGGTGGCATGACCAATAAAAAGTATGGCCGCATAGGCGACACCCCCATCATAGGAGCAGGCACCTATGCTTATGATGCTACTTGCGCGATAAGCTGCACTGGGCATGGTGAGCCTTTTATAAGATCCGTAGCAGCTTACGATGTGAGTTGTCACATGGAATATAAGGGAATGACTCTTGCCGAGGCTATGCATGAAGTAGTGCTAATAAAACTTCCGGCGATGGAAGGCGAAGGAGGTATGATAGGGGTAGATGCACAGGGCAATGTTTGCATGCCGTTTAACAGTGCGGGAATGTACAGGGCAATGCAGGACAGTGAAGGCAAAAAGGAAGTTGCAATATATAAGTCGTAGTAACCATGAAGAAATATGTGATAATTGTAGCCGGCGGAGAAGGCAAGCGCATGGGCGGCAATTTGCCCAAGCAATTTTTAATGCTGCATGGTAAGCCCATACTTTATCATACCATAAAAGTGTTTCTCGACAGTGATGACGATGTTCAATTAATAGTTGTCTTGCCGGAAGAATATATTGGCGCCGGCCAGGAGATTATTGACGGCTATTTTAGCTACGACAGGATTTCACTTTGTGCAGGCGGTCGTACTCGTTTTCATTCTGTACAAAATGGTTTAAAGCTTATTTCTGAGGAAAGTATAATCCTCGTGCACGATGCCGTACGTTGCACTTTATCTAAAGCACTTATCAAATCTGTATATAAGGCTGCTCTGCAAAATGGAACCGCGGTGCCGGTTATAGATTGTGCCGATAGCGTGCGCATTATTGGCGAAGAGGGAAGTGAAGCATTTGACAGAGAAAAAATAAAGCTGGTACAAACGCCCCAGGGCTTTCACAGTAAGATTTTGATACCTGCTTATGCCATTGATTACAAACCCCATTTTACTGATGAAGCCAGTGTGGTTGAAGCCTATGGATTGAAAATTCAACTTGTGCAGGGCGAAACCAATAATATTAAAATAACCCTCCCTTTGCATTTACTTCTTGCAGCTGGATTATTGGATCCCAAATTATAATATTCTTATTTTTTTATCTTTACTTTCAATGCCTTTAAAATAGGCGGTAAGTTGTTGTAAGATAGAAAAGGGTAGGACTCATTTGTGTCAGAAAATTTACGGTAGAATTCTGCGACGCCTTTTAAGTCTGATCCTTCAAAATCTAGCGTGAGATCCTGCGAAGCAAACTCTATGATTATGCTATTATACAAAGTATAATTTGCCAGGGCTTTTTTACCGTTCTCAGACTGATAAGATACAATGTTATACAACCTTTTCCTGAATACCAGTAAGATGCAAGCGGCAAGCAGCTCTTCTGATTTGCTATACACTGCTCTGCAAGCAAGCTTCTCTTTCTGTTGCAAGTGACTGCAAAGGGTAGTAAAATTTTTATAATCGCTTGATTTCACAGCGCTGGTTCTGCCAGCGATCATTTCCTTATACAAACGAATTATTGATTCCGGGTTATCAAAGGGTAGGTATTGCAGTCCTTCTTTTTTCCCTCGTGCAATTCTCTGTTTTGTACTGGTACTGTATCTAGCACTTATTTCTTCATATCCTTTTTGCAAACTGCAGATGAAGTTGTTTCTGAGCCTTATCTGGTAGGGAAATTCTTCTGAAGAAAAAGTAGACTGATTGTAGTTGAGCGCTATTTCTGCCAGTTTAAATTTCTGTTGGAGAAGGGAAATGATTTCTTCAAAATCTTGTTCAGAAAAGGTATAATTCCCATACAAACCGCCTTGCTGTACGAAAGCCGGCTGATACAAATACGGTATTCCAAACTTCACTCTATAAGGTACAGGCATCACCGCATCATAATTGCCTATTATTATCCCATCCCAGCCTGTTGCCATATGCTGCAGATAATCATAGCTGCCATAGATGAGGCCATTCTCTGCATTTTCTACACAGGTATCCCAGGCTCGTTTATCTATGTCTTTATTTTTTACATATAGTATCACGGCTGTGTTTTGGGTAGCTAATGGAGTAGTGTGAGAAGATAAGCTCGCCTTAATTTCTTACCACAAACCTAGTTCTGGAAATAATTTGTTTGCTTGTAATTTACTAAAGTCTATACTAAAAGAAATCGTCTTTGCAAAGCGGTTTGTGGGGATGGTACTTTTAAAATAATTTTTGTATACATCACTATACAATAGTGGGAAGTAAACATTTACCACGTTTTGAAATAAGCTCAATTGCAAGCCTGCGTCGTAAAGAAATCGCCCTGTAGCTCCCGCTTTTTCCCAGGCTTCTGCATAAGTGCCTATATCTGCATACAATTTTATCGGGACCTTAAAAGGTAGAATAGCCAGTGGATTTATTTGCTTTGGAATATCGCTGGTAAGATTGATGGCTATCAACCAGTCATCAGTTTTGCCTACTTTATTGCTTAGCAGATCTGTTCTTACTTTAAAGCCACCATCTCTTATCATTATTTGCTGTGAAGCCACACCTTCAAATTCATTTCTGCCATAGAAATAATTATTGTAAGTATAATCTTCATCTCCCTTAGGGCCGGTCATATTAAGGTGGTAGCGATCTGTCGCAAACTGAGCAGAGAAGGTTTTGTCTCCGGTATAAAAGAATTTGCCGGCAAATAAACGTACATTAATACCTCCATCTTTAGTGAAGTTGAAGAAGTAATTACCCGTGACTCCAGCTCTTACAAAGCCCTCACCCTGTTCTACCTGCAACATCGCATTGTACGGGTATAGAGCCCGGTAGTTAGTAATAGATGCGGTAAATTGATTTAGGTATCGCCTCTGTTTTGGGTAAGTGATTATATCACTTTGCAACACAGTATCCCGCATAAATTGTAATGCTGTCTCTTCTATGAGAAAAGTTTTCCATTGTAAAAATGTCTTTATAGTACTTCCTGCATTTCTTCGTGGGAATGTGTACTTGACAGTGGGTGTTATTTTGGTAAATGGTTGTGCATTCACAGTGCCCGTGCTGTCTCTGAAATTATCAACTGTGAAGTGCGAAAAAGAAAGTGCCGTTTCTAGTTTCGCATTGTTTTTTCGTGGAATGTGGGTGTAAGAGAGGCGACCTAGTCCATTAAGTTGTTTGGTGCCAGTGGCAAATAGCGGTGCCAGTACAAATTGGAATTTATTAGGTGGCAGATTGTAATTATGTACCACCGCCCCTGCCATAAGTTTGTCATAGAAATTATAGCCAATTGCCGGTAAAAAAGAAATGTACTTAATTGAATCCACATTTCTAAAATTGAACAAGAATGTAGGTCGAATTTTTACATCCTGTTTAAAAATTCTTCCCTTCGTTTCTAGCTTCTTGAAAATAGGAGTAAGGTCTTTCCCTGATATTTCTTCTGCTATATCCTTAAAATCGTGTGGGTAAGGATGCTTAAACTGGAAACGCTCATAGTAGATCTTCATTATTTTGTCAAATGTATTCCTCCCTACTTCTCGCTCCAGTAGCAGTAACCATTGTGCTGTTTTTTCGTAAGCGACAAGATTATAATTGAGGTAAGAAAATTTTTCAGAGCTTGTGTTTATGGGCTGGTCATTGTGATAAAACTGAAGAGTACGTAGGATTAGTTTATCAGGATAGTTCGGCAATTTCTTTTTAAGAATCGGCTTTTCCTTTTCTGCGTCCTGCGGTATTATCTTAGTTTCTAGATAACGATGATCGTAGTAGCAATTCATGCCTTCATCCATCCAGGGATGGGCTCTTTCGTTGCTGGCAAGGATTCCATAAAACCAATTATGACCTACTTCATGATTAATTATTTTATCGAGATCTTCTTTGTTACTGGCTTCTAAGACAGTAATTGTAGGATATTCCATCCCACTGCCTCCGCTTACTATATTATCTACAATCGTCACCTTAGAGTAAGGGTAGTCACCTACCCACTCACTTCTTGTACGAATGGCAGACTTTGTATTCTCTACACTTTTTGCCCATAGGTCTTCATTGGCCGGCAGCACATAGTTTTCAATCTGTAAAATTCTTTCTCCTAAGCGCAGGGTATCCTTTTTCAGTATAAAGCTGGAGTCTGCAAACCAGGCAAAATCGTGCACGTTGTTCTGCTGGTATCTCAGTGTTTTATTGCCCTCTGCAGACCTGCTATCTGTAAGAACTCCCGTGGCAGCTACTACATACTTTTCGGGTAAGGTAATGGATACATCATAGCTGCCAAACTCACTGTAAAATTCTCCCTGATCCAAATATGGCATTTCATGCCAGCCTTTGCTATCATATACGGCAGGCTTCGGAAACCATTGTGTAATTTGAAAACTATTGTCTATATAACCACTCCGTGAAAATATATGAGGCAACTTTACATGAAAAGGGGTCTCTACGGTTACGGTATTTCCAGGTGCAAGTGATACTGGTAGCAGTACTTTAATTATATCCTGGTGGAGCGGGTGATCTTCTACTGTCATTGTTCTTCCATCAGCAGTAAAAAGCAATTGATTTATATATCCTTTTTCGTTTTCATCTGAAAAGTAGAAGTCTGTTCTACCTAATTTTAGCAGTTGTTCGCTAAAGGCAGTTCTATCATTCTTATAGGCATTTGGCCATACATGAATCCACAAAAAAGAAAGGCTATCGGGGGAATTATTTTTATAGGTGAAGGTGCAATTGCCGTTCAGGGATTTATCACTATCATTTAGTTCCACAGCTATTGTTGTATTTACTTCTTGTTGCCAATAGTTTTTCTGGCAATATGCCTGTAGGTAGAGCAGGGTGGTAATAAATAAGCAATAGATTTTGCGCATTAAATCGTTTTTTCAAAAATAGGCATAAAAAATATCTGCTGTTACAGGATTTCTGTCCTCATAGTTATTTACCCTTTCCAGATAAAATAATCACAATGGTATAGAGCATAATCTTGAAGTCGAGCGTGAGAGATACGTTCTCTACGTAGAGTAGATCATACTGCAGTCTTTCACTCATTTCCTGTAAAGAGCTGGCGTAGCCGTACTTTACCATGCCCCAGCTGGTGAGTCCCGGTTTTACTTTAAAGAGGTAGTTGTATTCCGGGTGTATTTGCATGAGTTTTTCTACATAGAACTGGCGTTCAGGCCGGGGACCTACAAGACTCATTTCTCCTGCAAAAATATTCCAAAGCTGTGGCAGCTCATCCA
>JBBKWE010000133.1:0-2603 GCA_037968795.1 Ferruginibacter sp. | reverse complement strand
TTGACAATATTAAGTGCGGCTGCCGCCATGAGTTTTTTATGAATATAGTTCAAGTATCGATTTCTGATTGCTGCTGAACTCATTTCTTGTAGACCTAAAGTTAAAAATGGCATTATGAAAGAAAGTGCCAGTGATAATAAAAAAGATGAAATGTTTCCTTTTACCAGATTAATAATTGATGACAAAAGTAAAAATATTAGGAATATGAAAAATGCGCATTTCAACCAAAAATCGGTCTCTACAAGGGTGGCAATTTCAGTTTGGTATTCCCCTTTTTTTCGTATTTCTCCTATACAAGTTGGGCTGTTTTTGAATCCTTGAAAAAATACCGGCGTACTTGTACTTATAACAAAAACGTCAAAATTTTCAAAATAACCTGACATGTCATTTGACGTAAAAGCGGTTACCTTTTTGCTAAATACTTCTGAAATGACAGACCTTACCTCCTCTATTGAAAGCTCATATTTGTAAATGTAGGTTCTGGGGTAAAAGAAGTTTCTTATTCTCTCTTTCATAACTCATCCTTTGCTTCAGAAATCCATTTCGCCGCATCATCTATATTTTGCCTAAGCAATAAATTCAACTGTGCTGCATGATGCTGCACATGCCGTAGGTTATAAATGAGCAGTTCTGCTACGGTGAATTTCTTTCTGCCATTTGTCCATTCATCATTTATTATCTCTTCGCTCAGATCTGTAAGCAGTGCTTTGCATTTTTGCCGACAATGTGTAGCATAGCTAATGAGTTCTTCTTTAGTATAAGTCCTTTCAGGCATTTCAGTGCCAAACTCTGACAGAGTAAAGGGTGCGGGCGGTGTAAAGTTTTTGCCATCGAGGGTGAGATAATGATCTGTCCAAAACAATCCATGAAAGGCATTGTACCAGAACTTTTGTTCTGTGTCCCATTTGTCTTCCGGGCAGAGTTTAATAGCAGCGGTAAGCATATCAATGGAGGCGCCCAGTTGTTTCCAGAGTATGTCCTTTAAATTATTGATCTGCATTTTAATAAAAATATTGTTTTACATTTTATTTTTTGACAAAGTACGTTGCTCTAATCTAACAACGAACAAAATCACTACAATTTCTGCTACAAAGTAAGCCAGACCTGCTTTTGTAAGTTTATCGTAGTGCAAAATAACTAGACTCAAAGTTAGACAGCAATACAGCAAATTGAGAATTATTATTGCTCTCAAGAAGGGTGCAAAGTTCGCTCTTAGGAGCATGAAGCATAAGAAAGAATACATGCAAAACAGGCATGCAATTGCTGAAAGATAAATGAGCGTTTTCTCCGGCATCCCAAAGAATTCATGGAATCCTCTCAGTGCAAAAAATAGGAGGGAAGCTGTAAGCATTGCGCCCAAGGCATCTAGCAGAAAAACCTTTATTGGGTTTAAGGTGATATTGTTGTACCACATATTTTGCATGTTGTAATGTGTTTGCTTCCAGGACTTAGCGTTATAGCACTATCAATTACAGCCTGAATAATCTTTACTTCCTCAGCACTATTCTAAAAGTTGTTCCTTTTCCTACTTCAGAATTTTTCACAAACAGTTCTCCTTTGTGATACTGCTGTACAATTCTTTTGCTCAATGATAATCCCAGTCCCCAGCCACGTTTCTTTGTGGTAAAACCCGGATTGAAAACCTGTCCTAAATCTTTTTTAGAAATACCTTTTCCTGTGTCTTGTACATCTATGATTACATTAGTAACGGCGTCACTTATACTCACAGCAATCGTTCCTTTGCCGTCCATGGCATCAAGTGCATTTTTCAAGAGATTTTCTATCACCCAGTCAAAAAGGGGAGGGTTTATCATCGCTATAATGTCTTCCTGCCCTGTGAGGGAGAAGGTTACATTTTCGCTTGCTCTACGTTTTATATAATCAATCATCTGCTGCACGAGCGGATAGATAGCCTGCTCTTCCAGTTGGGGCTTACTTCCTATTTTTCCAAAACGATCACTTACAAGTCTCAGCCGGTCTACATCTTTTCGCATTTCGCCCGCTATTTGTTTATGTCCGTCTTCTTCTTCGAGTAACTCTACCCAGCCTTGTAGAGAAGATAAGGGTGTTCCCAGTTGATGTGCTGTTTCTTTTGCCATACCCGCCCACACCTGGTTTTGCGTGCTTTTATTCCTGGTACTTATGCTGTAAAAAAGTAAAAGTATAAATATGGAAACGACTAATAATTGCACTAGCGGGAAATATCTTATTTGTTTAAGCAGCGGAGATTCGCCATAGTACACCAGATTGTTTTGCGTACTATCTAAAGGGTTTTTCCACACGATGGGGTCATTTTCTTTTTTGAGTGCCCTCAATCGTTCTTTTATGAAATTGCTGTCTGCCGCTACCTTTGCAGTATCTATATTATAATGATCCAATACCATATTAGACTCAGTAACCGCTATAATAGGAATGTCTTTATTATTCTCTGTAAGCACCTTACCAGAGAGAATGCCGCCGCTGGTGCTCATGCTGTTTACTTCTTTTACTGCTTCTACCCATTGCTCTATTTTTCTTTTTTCCTCTACGGCAATCTTGCGGGAAAGAAAGTTAGATAATACTACACTCACTATAACAATGCCTATTGCTATGAGTACCAGAAG
>JBBKWE010000132.1:0-14753 GCA_037968795.1 Ferruginibacter sp. | reverse complement strand
TTTTTCATTTTCTAAATTTTATTATTTTATTATTTATTTAAGGGCGATTTCAAAACCGGCAACCTTTATACTATTACCTGTTTCTATGTCCGTTTTTCTTTCTATAAACCGTTTTACTTTTCTTAAAAATATTCCCGGTTTGCTTTTTGCTAACCTTTCCTCGTCCATGTACAATATTTTATTATTGCTTTTTTCATCATTTTGCGCAAAGGAAGCACTGCCTGCGTAGGGGTTCCTTTCTTCTTTCAGATTTACATCTGTAATCATCGTTTTTTGTTCTACAGGTATATCTAGCTTGGCTATGTCATATGTAGATAACTTTTTTTCTTCGTTTTTAATTATTGGTATCGTCTTTACTGTACTTATCTTTTTCTGCAAGCTTATGTTGGTAGCATTTGCAGCTAAAGTTTTGTTTTGATTTGCAGATGTTTTATGCTCTTTTATGAAAGGGGCAGTGGCATCTTTAGTATTTCTTACATCACTTGCCGCTTCTGTTCTTTGTCTTTTTGCTTGTGCCAATGTATTTTCTTCCTGCGATGTATTGCTTATATTTTTTTCTCCTTCTTCTTTTATTACATTAATAGCTGGCTGTTCTATACTTTTTTCAGTTTTTACTGCTACAGAATTATTGCCATTGCCTGTGTTTTGCTGCTGTTTCAAGTAATTATAGCCTGCAAATAAGCCAAACCCAATAAGCATAGCAGCTGCCAGCCAGCGCACTTTATCCCAAGCCACTAGTTTGCCTGGCGCTTTTTTATAGAGAACTTTTTTGTTTTTGAAAATGAATTTCTCCTCAGCTGAAAGTTTTGTTTTCTTCAAGCTTGCCCATTCTACTTCCCTTGCCTCGTTTCCTTCTATCTCCTTCTGTACCGTTTTGGCTTCTTCAGCCTCCAACTCTTCATCTAGCAAAAGCAAAAGTCTTTCTTCCCAGTTTGCCTGCACATTGTCTGCCGTCAATGAATCTGTAGACGGCATTTCAATTTCCTCTATTGTAAGGACGCTATCTTTTATTAATGAAAACTCCTCTTCGTATTCCTTATTCAAAAGCACAAATTCTTCTACTGCCTGCCGCTCAGTGGCAGTAAGCTCCCCGTCTGCATATAGCAGGAAGAACTCCTCGTAGTTATATGTGTTTATGCTTTTCACTTCTTATAAGACATTTTCTATTTTCACTATATAGTCCTTTAATTGTAGCCTTGCTCTGTGCAGGTATACTTTCACCTGGCTATCGTTCAACCCTGTAATCTCCCCTATTTCTTTATAGTTATATCCTTCATAATCTTTCAGCATCACCAGGCTTTTGTCTCTTTCTGATAAGGTAGCCAGCGCTTCCTGTAATATACGCCCGGTGTTATAGCTAGTTCCTGCCGCTCCGGCTTCTACCGCCATATCTTCCCGGTGCGATATTCTTTTATTTTTTCTGATGTGATCTATCATCTGATGGTACGCCACAGTGAACAAATAACTTTTTCTCTTTTCTACTATTACCTCTTCTCTGTGTATCCACATTTTTTCAAAAGCAGATTGCACTATATCCCGGGCATCGTGCTCGTGCTGCAGATTTTTATAGATAAAGCGATACACATTGTCAGCATATTCATCCACACATATATTGTACTCCTTATCAGTCATAAAACTCTTTACAGCGGTAAAATTATATCAAATATGCTTGTTTAGAAGTAGTACGTCCCACGAGGGCTATAAGTTACACATCAGTAGAAAATAATTGTAGAAAGGTTTGTTAAGGGTGATCCTCAGAAAATAATTATATAAAAATTGTAGAATAGTCAGCCTTGTCAGACTTCCATTTCAGCAATGCTCTATGATTTTTGTCCATCTCCTTTTTTCTCCCGACTTTTATACGATTACAATCAAACTTACATGGCAAAACTTTTTATGCTCCTCCTTGGCAGCACTCCTCCCGGCAGACATATAGAACAACACGATATTTTCTTTGGCATAGGAGAGCACATCAAGGATGTTTTGCCACAAGCATTTGAGTTCTGGCCGGAGGCTGGCAAAAGCCTTCATCTTGATGCATGGCGGGAAGTAACGCTTGTAGATGGCTACTCTGTAAAACTGCAGAAAAAGAAACCTACAACAGAAGGACAGCAATTATTTTTTATAAATCTTGGAGGATATAAACCCGATGAGTTTGAAGAATTCCACTATAAAATGCTAGTGGCAGCGGCAGATAAAGGCGATGCAGTGCGCACTAGTAAGCATACCGCCTTCTATAAACACACCGGTTTTAAGGGAGCAACTTCTCATATAGATGACAAATATGGAGTGGGGGTAGATGACTTTTTTGCTATTGAAGATATTTTGCCCCAGGGGCTAAAAGAGAAATACAGCATTGTATTGTCATTGGCAAAGTCCTCGGCCAAAGAAGACAAAATGCATTTAGGGTATTTTATTCCGAGTAAGGTGGATAGGTGGGCGCCTCCGGAATAATAGTATTTACAGTGATGAAACAAAGGGAAGGACAAAACTTAACGTAGCTTATTAGTGTTAATGAACAATTGTGGAGTGCTATCATAAGCAACCTGCTTTTCTTTCATTTATAATTACCTTTGTCATTATATAAGTTTAAAGAAATGAGTACAGATACTATAACAGCACCCGCACTTACTGCCAAGGATTTTGCTACCGACCAGGAAGTACGCTGGTGCCCCGGCTGTGGCGATTATTCCATTCTTGCCCAAGTGCAGAAAGTAATGCCTACGCTGGGAATTCCTAAAGAAAATATTGTGATCGTGAGCGGCATAGGCTGTAGCAGCCGTTTTCCGTATTACATGAACACTTATGGCATGCACAGCATACATGGCAGAGCTACCGCTGTTGCCAGTGGATTAAAAGCAAGCAGACCAGAACTGAGCGTGTGGATCGTTACTGGTGATGGTGACGGACTAAGCATAGGAGGCAATCACACCATTCACCTGCTCAGAAGAAATTTTGATGTGAATGTTTTGCTTTTCAACAACCAGATTTATGGGCTTACAAAAGGACAATATTCGCCTACATCAGAAGAGCATAAAGTAACCAAGAGTACGCCACTAGGAAGTATAGATCATCCATTTAATCCACTAGCACTAGCCATGGGAGCAGATGGTACTTTTATAGCCCGCACCATGGATAGAGACCCCAAGCACTTGCAGGCTATGCTACTGAGAAGCCAGGCGCACAAAGGGACTTCTTTCCTGGAGATTTATCAAAACTGCAATATTTTTAATGATGGTGCATTTTTTGCCTTTACAGATAAGGGCACCAAGGCAGAAGAAACTATTTTTCTGGAGCAAGGTAAGCCATTGATCTTTGGCGCAGAAAGCAACAAAGGAATAAAGCTTGATGGCTTTAGGCCAGTAGTGGTAGAGCTAGGCGAAGGAAACTCTGTAGATGATTTGTGGATACACGACGAGCGAGATTTTTATAAAGCACAGATTCTGGTAAGAATGTTTGAAGATGTAAAGCTGGAAGGGCATCTTCCACGACCTTTTGGTGTTTTTTATGCAACAGACCGTCCGTGCTACGAAGATGTAATGGCGATGCAGCTGGAAGAAGTGATAGCCACTAAAGGAAAGGGCGATCTGGATAAGCTGCTAAGTGGCCGTGAAACCTGGACAATATTGTAAACGAAGAAGATTCCGCACAATTACAACATTTATTTAAGGCATTACTTTGGCAGAAAGTAAATATAACGCGGTACATTTTACTCGTTCATAAATTCATTTACCCAAACCCCAAAAAAGAAATAGAAATATGAGGAGAAGAAGTGCAAAGCTGATCAAAAATTTTATAGTTTGCGGCCTGCTATTGGCTCTTGGAAGTGGAAATGTTTCTGCACAATTTCTACCGGTAAAAAACTATCCTCAAAACTATTTTGTATGGCCCATACAGGCTACCAAACAGATAGTGGCCAACTTCGGCGAACTGCGTAATAATCACTATCACATGGGTCTTGACTGCAGAAGCGAACAAGCAGTAAATAAAAATGTCGTAGCGGCCGCGGAGGGGTATATTGCTAAAGTAAAAGTAGAGCCCTGGGGTTTTGGGCAAGCGATATACATCAATCATCCTAACGGCATGACAACTCTATATGCCCACCTAAATTCATTTTATAATGAGCTGGACGATTATGTAAAGGCAGAACAATACCGCCAGCAATCATGGGCCGTATACCTCGATCTTCCGCCTAATAAATTTAAAGTAAAGCAAGGGCAATTCATAGCTAAGAGCGGCAGCACCGGCGGTTCTATGGGTCCTCATTTGCACTTTGAAGTACGCGATACAAAAACAGACAAAGTGCTCAATCCTTTATTAATGAATTTCCCTATACCTGATCGGGTACCTCCAAGGGTGTTGCGAATTGCAGTGTACGATCGCTGCCTGAGTACTTATGAGCAAACCCCGAAAATTTATAGTCTTGCGTACTCTAACGGAACGTATGCTCCGGCGGGTGGTGTCATAAATGTGAACACGGAAAAGGTAAGTTTTGCCATTACTGCATATGACCAATACACAGGAAGTACAAATAACAACGGAATATACCAGGCTATCTTATATAAGAATGACAAACCTATTTCTGGATTTCAACTGGATAGCATAGGTTATGATGAAACCCGATATCTGAATGCAAATATTGATTACAAGACAAGGGCCAATGGTGGCTCATGGTTGCAGCACCTGAGCAAACTCCCTGGCTACAACACGGGCGTGTATAAGACCGATGAAAGTAACGGCGTAGTAAGCCTAAGTGCGGGAGAAACCGCGGATCTTAAAATTGAAGTAGGCGATCCCAATGGGAATACAAGCCGGATAGCTTTTAAAGTAAAGCTGGGTACAATTATAGAAACCAATACTAATGATGTAACGGATAAAGCAAAGACCTTTCATCCCGGCTTTATTAATATTTTTGAAACAAAAGATGTACGCTTTTACCTGCCAGAGATGGCGTTGTATGATTCTTTTTCTTTTAGATATAAAGTACTGGAAGGGGTAGCCGGTAATAATAAATACCAACTTCACACACCTATAGTGCCGGTGCAAACCTATTTCCCAGTAAGTATAAAAGGTAATTTTTCTATGGCAGATACCGGCAAGATCGTAATGCTGAGAAGCTATGGTGCCAAGAAAGATTTTTATAAAGCCCTGTATAACGATGGCTGGTATACTGCCTCTTTCCGGGAATTTGGGTATTTCCAATTATTAAAAGATGATACGCCGCCTGTAGTTACGCCAAGAGGTTTTTACAACGGAATAAATGCTTCAAAACTACGAAGCATTACCTTCAGCGTAACAGACGACAGCGAAGATCTTGAAAGCTTCAATGCTTACCTTGATGGTGAGTGGCTGCGTTTTAGCAACGACAAAGGCGTAAACTATATTTATACTTTTGATGAGAAATGTAGTAGCGGCAGCCATGAACTGGAAATAGTTGCAGTAGATATGGTAGGCAATACAACCACGAAAAAATATTCATTTACCCGATAAAAAATATTTACAATGGCCACACCTGAAGTAGGAAAAAAAGCACCGGCATTTTCTGCCAAAGATCAGAATGACAACACACAAAAGCTCTCCGATTATAAAGGGAAATGGGTGGCGCTTTATTTTTACCCAAAAGACAATACGCCTACTTGTACAACACAGGCCTGCAACCTCAGAGATAATTTTTCCCAGCTGAAAAAGAATAATATACAGGTACTTGGCGTAAGCCCCGATGACGCAAAAAGTCATAAAAAGTTTGAAGAAAAACTTGACCTCCCTTTTCCTCTCCTTGTAGATGCCGATAAAAAAATAATGGAGAAATATGGCGTGTGGGGCGAAAAGCAAATGTACGGTCGCACATACATGGGCGTAAAGCGCACTACTTTTTTAATAAATGAAGAAGGGAAGATCGCACATGTGTTTACGAAACCGAAGAGTAAGGAACATGCAGAGGAGATTGTGGCGGCAATGATGGGTAGCTAATTATTAATTACTGATTATTAATGAAAGTTTGGCTTTCCTCACACTTTGCCGAGGTTCGTGGCACACGAAACTGCTCCTTTTCCCTGGAAATATAACATCATTTACCTAAAACTCCCATTCTCTCCTCCAAAAACAAATACCTTTGCGCCCGATGAACCTGGAGGTGTTGCTCAATTACTACAAGAATGACGAGCGCTGTGACCAAATAGCGAAAGGAATATCTACGTCCCGGAATGAAAAATTTCATTTAAAAGGTCTTGCCGGAAGTGCTGCAGCCTTTGTTCTACATGCTGTGTACAGTCATAAATTTTGTGCAGATAAGAATCACCTCGTCGTTCTTAGAGATGCGGAAGAAGCAGCTTATTTCCACAATAGTTTTGAACATATAAGCGGAGCGCTCGATGTGCTATATTTCCCCTCTTCGTTTAAGAATAAAAAGAATTTTGAGCTGGTAAATAGCAGTCATGTTATGCTTCGAACTGAAGCGATGACAAGGCTCGCCACTGGTACACATAAAAAAGTACTGGTGACTTATCCGGAAGCTTTGCTAGAAAAAGTGGTTCCTTCTTCCATCCTTACTAAAAATATTATACAAATAAAACAAGCCGCTACGCTAGATGTAGATGGACTCCTGCAGCGGTTTGTAGACTATGGTTTTGTTCGTACAGATTTTGTGTACGAACCGGGAGAGTTTGCACTACGAGGCGGTATTCTGGACATATATTCTTACGGCAATGAAAAGCCTTACCGTATAGAACTTTTTGGAAATGACGTAGATAGTATAAGAATCTTTGATCCTGAATCGCAACTGAGCCTGCGCACACTGCTGCATGTAAGTATTATTCCTAATGTAGATGCCATAGCCGCCAACGACGCAGAAGATGGAGAAGGCATTTCTTTTCTGGAATATCTTGGAGAAAATGCTGCAGTATGGATGCAAGAATGGGCTTTTACAAAAGAAATACTAGAGCAGCAAGAGGAAGACTTGCAGTTATTCCTGGATTATCACGCAGAAAACAAAAAAGCGGAAGGCGAAATTACTGAGCAGGAAAACCTGCAAAGAAAACAAAACCTGAAGGCAGAAGATTTTGTAACGGCAGCCTTACTGGAAAAGCAACTGCAGGAAATGCCGGTTATTGAAATGGGAAGCAAAGGATTTTTCCCTACATCCCGGAAAATAAAATTTGATCAACTACCGCAGCCTAGCTTTAACCGGCAGTTTGATATGCTCATAAAAGATCTGCAGGATTATGAAAAGAAGAAATACAATATTTTTCTCTTTGCAGATAATCCTAAGCAGCTGGAAAGACTGCACAGTATTTTTACAGACCTGAAAGCAGAAGTGCAGGTAACGCCTGTGCCGGTGAGCATACACGAGGGATTTGTAGATGTGGATAATAAATTGGTTTGCTATACAGATCACCAGGTTTTTCAACGCTATCATAAGTATAAGGTAAAGCAGGCCTTTTCTAAGAATAAAGCGCTAACCTTAAAAACCCTTCGCGACCTGCAGCCGGGAGATTATGTTAGTCATATAGACCATGGAGTTGGTGTGTATAGCGGCCTGCAGAAGATAGATGCGAACGGTAAAATGCAAGAAGCGGTACGCATACAATATAAGGACGGCGATCTGTTGTATGTAAACATAAGTAGTCTGCATAAAATAAGTAAGTACAGTGGAAAGGAAGGTTCCGTTCCTAAGATGAATAAACTGGGCAGCGATGTGTGGAATAAACTAAAGGACAAGACCAAGCGCCAGGTAAAAGAAATAGCGACCGACCTTATAAAATTATATGCAAAGCGCAAGAGCCTGAAAGGATATGCTCACGCTCCTGATAATTATATGCAGACGGAGCTGGAAGCAAGTTTCATTTATGAAGACACGCCAGACCAGGCAAAGGCAAGCGAAGACGTGAAGCGGGATATGGAGAAAGACTCGCCCATGGATAGATTGGTTTGTGGCGACGTAGGTTTTGGTAAAACAGAAGTGGCAGTAAGAGCCGCTTTTAAAAGTGTAGTAGATGGTAAGCAAGCTGCCGTGCTAGTGCCTACAACGATTCTGGCGTATCAGCATTATAAAACCTTTAGTGAGCGGCTAAGAGATTTTCCCGTAACGGTAGATTTTATCAATCGCTTTAAATCTGCCAAGCAGAAAAAAGAAACGCTGGAGAAACTAGCCGAAGGCAAAATTGATATTCTCATAGGTACACATGCTTTGCTGGGAAAGAAAGTGCAATTCAAAGACCTGGGCGTAATGATAATAGATGAGGAACAGAAGTTTGGCGTAGCTGCCAAAGAAAGATTGAAAGAGATTCGAACCTCGGTAGATAGTCTTACGCTCACGGCTACACCTATTCCCCGCACGCTACAGTTTAGTCTTATGGGTGCCCGTGACCTGAGCATCATGAATACGCCGCCACCCAACCGGCAGCCTATCAATACAGAAGTATTGGTATTTGACCAGGAAACAATAAGAGAGCACATTTATTTTGAGACCGAGCGAGGCGGGCAGGTATTTTTTATACACAATCGTATAAAAGGATTGCAGGAAATGAAAGGATTGCTTCAGGGGCTCTGTCCGGACCTGAGCATAGCTTATGCTCACGGACAAATGGATGGCGACCAGCTGGAAGATACCATCCTAGATTTTATGGACAAGAAATACGATGTACTTGTGTGTACTAATATTGTAGAAAGCGGCGTAGATATACCCAACGTGAATACCATCATCGTAAATAATGCCCACCAGTTTGGGCTTAGCGATCTGCACCAGCTGAGAGGACGAGTAGGTCGCAGCAATAAAAAAGCTTTTTGTTATTTACTGGCGCCGCCCATGAGTACGCTACCGCCAGATAGCCGCAAGCGCTTAAGCACGCTGGAACAATACACCGATCTGGGAAGTGGTTTTCAAATAGCGATGCGAGATCTCGATATCCGCGGAGCTGGTAACATGCTCGGTGGTGAGCAGAGCGGATTTATTGCTGAAATAGGTTTTGAGATGTATCAGAAAATACTGGACGAAGCCATAAAAGAACTTAAGCGAAATGAATTTGCAGATTTATATAAAGAGGAAATAAGCAAGCAAGACGATTACGTGAGCGATTGTAGTATAGAGACCGACCTGGAGATTCATATCCCGGATGCTTATGTAGAAAGTATAAGCGAAAGACTTAGTCTCTACAGCCGACTCGATAATTGTGCAACCGAAGAAGACCTCCAGGAATTTCATACTGAAATGGAAGATCGCTTTGGTCCTATCCCAGCTATTGTAGAAGACCTGTTCACAACAGTGCGCTGCCGCAAAATAGCTATAGACCTGGGCTTTGAGCGCATGTTCTTAAAGAATAATACCCTTAAATGCTTCTTTGTTTCCAATCCTGATAGCCCTTATTTCCAAAGTGAAACCTTTACTGGCATACTTTCTTTCCTGCAAACAGGCACCAACAAAGGGAAACTAAAACAGGTAGGAAAAAATGGAATTCTTGTGGTAGAAAGAATAGAAACCATGATGGAAATGTGGGAGTTTTTGAAAAAAATGAAGAGGAGTTTGGAGTCTTGACAAATAAACAATTCTTTTTCCCACCCTCGTAATATTCTTTCCCATCTGCGCAAGCATATAAAAACCGATAAACTACCTTTGCCGCCTATTTTATTGTAGCATTATTGTCGACCCGTAAGATCGTCAGCCTGTCCCCATAATTATCGGGATGTCGAAGGCGGGTTAATTGAGAAAGGCAAATCTACTCGAACAGTTTTATTTGAAGCAAAATATAAACATAGCACTCGTAGGAAACCCGAATAGCGGGAAGTCCTCTTTGTTTAATGTGCTTACCGGCCTTAACCAGAAAGTTGGAAATTTCCCGGGCGTAACCGTAGATAAAAAGACGGGTGTTTCCAATATAAGCCCTACGCTTCAGGCAAATATCATTGACTTGCCGGGCACTTATAGTTTATATCCCAAACGAGAAGATGAATGGGTAGCCTACAAAGTTCTCATGAAGCAGGATGCGCAGGTAGTGCCAGATATGGTTCTCCTCGTAGCAGATGCCAGTAATCTTAAGAGAAATTTGTTGTTCTGCTCGCAGATCATTGATCTTAAAATTCCGGTAGTGGTGGCTTTTACCATGATGGATCTTTCGGCAAGCAAAGGAAACCAGATTGATATCCCTGGACTGGAACGGGAAATAGGCGTTCCCATTGTGGCCATTAATCCAAGAAAGAACAAAGGGATCACAGCCTTAAAGAAAGCTTTAGAATTTGCCGCCGCCAATCTCAATAAAGTTCCTGCCCGGGATTTTGTAGATATAAATGCATTGGCACCACAAGCAATTTCTGACTTGCAGAATGTGTTCCCCGAGGCGAGTAATTATATGGCGGTGCATTATCTCATTAACCATGAGCACTTTCTCCTGAGCCCAGCCACACAGGTAAGCATAGAAAATATAGAAGAGGCTAATAACTTTAACCCTACACGTACACAAGCAGACGAAATCGTACAGCGCTATACCCGTATAAGGCAAGTAATGCATACCACGGTAGTAGAAGCAGACCCACTGCAAAAAACATTGTTTACAGA
This sequence comes from Ferruginibacter sp., assembly GCA_037968795.1. GTDB lineage: Bacteria > Bacteroidota > Bacteroidia > Chitinophagales > Chitinophagaceae > Ferruginibacter. Next base: position 4,207 of record JBBKWE010000132.1, on the reverse strand, counting down.
AAGGCTTGACGATATTCTCCTCCACAGGGTGTGGGGCTATGTAATCTTATTATCGGTTTTGTTGCTACTATTTCAAAGTATTTTCTGGGTGGCGCAATATCCGATGGACGCTATAGAATGGAGTTTTAGTCAACTGAGCGGATGGCTCTCTGCAGTACTCCCCGATGGCTGGTTTGCAGACCTCTTCATCAACGGTATTGTAGCGGGACTCAGTGGCATTCTCATATTTGTTCCGCAGATAATGATTCTTTTTGGGCTAATAACCTTGCTGGAAGATACAGGTTATATGGCAAGAATAAGTTTCCTTACAGATAAACTTATGCGCAAAGTAGGGCTCAATGGTAAGAGCGTCATGCCTATGATAAGTGGTTTTGCTTGTGCTGTGCCGGCTATTATGAGTGCGAGAAATATTGAAAATAAAAAGGAACGGTTGCTCACGATCATGATCACACCACTAATGAGCTGCAGTGCAAGATTACCGGTGTATATCATTCTTACTTCACTTATCATTCCCAGCAAATTACTCTTCGGTTTCATAAGCATACAAGGGCTTGTATTGATGGGTTTATATATTCTAGGTACGATTCTGGCGCTTATCGTAGCCTGGGTTATGAAGTGGTTTATAAAGAGCAAAGAGCGCAGTTATTTTATCCTGGAACTACCAGTGTATCGTGCGCCTCGTTGGAAGAATGCCCTATATACCATGGTAGAAAAAGCAAAGATTTTTGTCTTTGAAGCTGGTAAGGTCATTATGGTAATAAGCCTTATTCTCTGGGCAATAAGCACTTTTGGCCCTCCCAAAAAGATGCAGGCCGTGCATGAAAAATACGCTGCTATGCTTGCCACACCCGGCGCAGATAGTTCTGCTATAAGTAAACTAGAAAGTACAGAGCTCCTCAGAAATTCTTATGCGGGAACGCTCGGTAAAGCGATTGAGCCAGTTATAAAACCTTTGGGTTACGATTGGAAGATAGGAATAGCGCTCATAACTTCTTTTGCTGCGAGAGAAGTTTTTGTTGGCACCATGGCTACGCTCTATAGTGTAGGCGATCAAGATGACGAAAACAATAGTACGCTCAGAGAAAAAATGGCACAGGCTACCTGGCCGGATGGCAGCAAAGTATATACCCTTGCCGCTGGCATGTCTCTCCTAATATTTTATGTAATAGCGATGCAGTGTATGAGTACACTAGCAATAGTAAAGCGGGAAACCAAAAGCTGGAAGTGGCCTATTATACAATTTGTATACATGACGGCCCTTGCTTACATTTTTAGCTTTATTACTTTTTGGATTTTTAAGTAAGAGGAGAATGACAGTTTATACCACAATGGTGTTTCCTATATAACTATGTATTTAATCCTTTTTACCACGTAGTTTGTAAGTACAGCCTTCGGTTCTTATTACATAGGTACAAGGTTCTTCTATGTATCAATGTGTTGTATTTCTCTATATTACCATGTGCTAAAACCCCTTAAGCAAAATGCCTTTGCAAAAAAGCTTTAAACAATTCCTGGTATCCTGCAAAAGCAGGATCGGTTCCTAAGAAATTGTTGTGAAAAATGATATTGAGATTACCGTGATTTTCATAGCAGATCTGATAATAGTATTCCAGACTTTCTGCTGCTTGCTCTACCGTAAGTTTTTCTTCGTAGAAGCAATTGGCATCCATAAAACAAAAGGGATAAATGCGCAAACTTGTAGCTTCCTCTGCGCTAATGTCGTACCATAAAAACGAAGAAGCTATCGACGCCCTAAAACCATTTACACTACCATAACCCATGCTATAGTCACTCTTTATTTTTGCTGCAATCAGATGCCTGTACGTTTCTGGCAAGCTCATTTTTATATAATGCTGCCTGCTCTTTCTTACCGGTTCGTCTATGTACTTTTCCAGTCTTTTTTTCTCCTCTGCTATAAGCGAGGGGTCTGAGAAGCTTTGCCAGGAAGGATGTAATCCTACAAAATTATTTTTATCTATACGCTTTATCAGCTGCTGCATTTCCCAGTTCTGAGGTAGGATATGTTTGTCATACTTTCCGTTCTTATGGGCAACAAGGAAAAAATAAATAGGATTAAGGTGATATTTTTTATCTAGTTTATCCAGAAAAACATAGGCATCATGTGGATCTCTCTTCTTTCCATTGAGCACAGAAAAACGTTCTGTTTTCCTATCCTTTAGAAAGCCTCCAATCGTTCTCATCCAGCTTTTTCCTCTATAAGCATAGGCAATATCGATATCATAAGTAGGCGTAAAATAAAATTCCTGACGTTTCGTTACAAGCGCAGGAAAGTGCTTCTTTAATGCGGTAGCAAATAAGCCTACCCATATATTGATAAGCGGTTTTTTTAAAAACTGTGACTTGTAGGCAAGGCTGTTTGTATGCCCATACCTACCATATTCGTCTTGCTCATGCGGAAGATATTCTTCGTAGCGAGAAAGCAAGTAAAAGCTTGCGGCAAAAATATCAAAAGGAAAGTCCCCTTTTTTTGAACTGAAAAATACCTTCGTGCCGGCAACTTCCTCTACTTCAATATCTACATCTGTGATACCGGTACTCGTAAGTATTCCATGTGGTCGCACATGGAAACTGCCTTCAGGACTAGCTCCTTCGCCATAAAAAATCACAAACTCCATTTCCCGCCATGCAGGCAAAGTGGTCACAATCTCATACTTGCAGCCTAGTTGCTCTTCAAGCAAAAACTTACATATATAAGAGAGCCTATTAGTAATAGTGGCCGTATATACTTTTATCACAAGCTAAAATTAGGTTTTATTATCAAAAGATAGGAAGCAAAGACCGAGACCAAAGCACAATCGGGTTATCTTTCCGCCTACAAAAACAACTGGAAATATATAATGAATAATGCAGTCATCACATTTGTAAGAAACCCGGAGATAGGTAAAGTAAAAACCCGCCTTGCCGCAAGCGTGGGAGATGAGTCAGCGTTACAGATATACAAATTTTTGCTAGAGCATACAAGGAAACAATTAGATGGAGTAGCGGCTGACAAATTTATTTTTTACCATGAAGAGATCACTGACAATGACTTGTGGACTGGTAAGAACTTCCATAAGAAAGTACAGGTAAATGCCGACTTAGGCACCAAAATGAGAAAGGCTTTTAAAGCAATTTTTGGATTAGACTACGATAAAGTCATCATCATAGGTAGTGATTGCTACCAGTTATCTACAGAAATAATAGAGCAGGCAATTACTGCTTTAGAGGGAAGCGATGTAGTAATAGGTCCGGCAAAAGACGGAGGTTTTTACTTGCTGGGAATGAAAACTATGCAAGAGGATTTGTTTTCTTTAAAAGAATATAGTACAGATCATGTGTGTACGGATACGCTAGCTATTTGCAAAGAAAAAAATCTTTCTGTATCACAACTTATTACCCTTAGCGATGTAGACGAAGCTGAAGATGTAAATTTTGTTTGGAAGTAATTAATACAGCAAAAGCAATTTTACTCAAAGAATATCAGCCTTCTTTTTTTGTAGAGGCATTCTCTTTGTCTATCTCTTCTTCTTCAGTTTCTTCCTCTATATAAGTTTTGCGTAAAACAATCATCAACAAAATAACGATAGGAGTAGCCAGTAATAAGCCTAGAATTCCTGTAAGAAAACCCATTGCGACCTGCGCAGTAATGATAAGCGCCGGAGGTATTTTCACAAGCTTTTCCTGTACTAGTGGCGTAAGAAAATTACTTTCAATAAACTGGATGAGCACGTAAAGGCCCGCAACCATTAATGCCACATTATTACCCATCGGAAGTGCCACAATTATAGCCGGTATGGCAGAGATGATGGGGCCGAAGTTGGGAATATATATAAGTATTGCCGCTATAAGCGCCAGAGCAAGTGGCATGGGTGTACCTATTGCCCACAATCCCAGCGCAGTAAAAACAAATACCACGACCATGGCAAACAATTTTCCTTTTATCCATTTTGATAACTCTGCGGCTGCTTCGTCCAATATTTCCCTCCCTTCTGATTTGGCTTTTTTGGGAAGCAGGGATATAAACCCATCCTTGTACACGGTTGGGTTTACTGTGATAAAAACCGCTATAAATAATATTACATACAAATTGCCAGCACCCCCCAGAAAGCCTGTAAGTAGAGTTCCGGAAAAGGATTTTAATTTTGCCATTGTATCCGGGCTAGAAAGATTATTCATGATTTTATCTCCCAATGGCAATTCTCTTATC
>JBBKWE010000131.1:0-16251 GCA_037968795.1 Ferruginibacter sp. | reverse complement strand
GCTCCTGTGCATGAGGCGGAAGATGTGGCTATGGGCGATTTGCTTAAAGGTGGCTCAGAAACAGATGAAGACGTAATGCACGATTCTCTAAAGAATGAAATTCGTCGTGTATTAAAATCTCTAAGCCCGAGAGAAGCGGAGATCGTAAATGCGTATTTTGGTCTGGACGGTGAGAACGGAGTTACAATAGAACAAATAGGACAGAAATACGACCTTACTAAAGAGCGCATTCGCCAGATAAAAGAAAGAGCCATTAAGCGCTTACAGAAAGCAAGATATAGTGGTGCTTTGAAAGCTTATCTTGGATAAGGATAACAATTTTTTAAAAGAACCCTCTAATCACTTAGGGGGTTTTTTTAAGCCAAATTTTAAAAGCAATATGCGGTACATATCTCTATTTTCTCTCCTGCTTATTCTTGCCTCCTGCGAGAAGAATATTGATATTTCTGTGAATGCAGATGAGCCTAAGCTGAGCGTAGATGCCAGTATAGAAAATGGGGCCTTTCCTATTGTAATCCTTACAAATAGTATCGCATACTTTTCTACAATTTCTCCCACCGCTATAGCTAATAGCTTTGTACGCAATGCAGATGTGCAAATGAGCAACGGCAGTGTTACACACAAGCTTAAAGAATATTCGATAAACCTGGTACCAGGGTTTACAACTTATTTCTATAGTACTGATATGAGCACCCCTGCGACGGCGTTCAGAGGAGAGCTCCATAAAGATTATAGTCTTTCAATAAATGCAGCGGGTAAGCAATATACTGCTACGACAAAAATTCTTAATTTCAATGCCACCCTCGATAGTATGTGGGTGAAGCCTGCTCCGCAAAATGAGGATACCCTCAAGAGAATCTTATTTACTACTATCACTGACCCACCGGGACGTGGGAATTACGTCCGATATTTTACTAGGGTAAATAGCGGACCTTTTCTTCCGGGCAGTAACTCTGTGTACGATGACCAGGTTATTGACGGTACCAGTTTTGAAGCTCAGATTGCACCGGGTATAGACAGAAATGACCCGCCAAAATCCGAAGATAATTTTTTCAGAAAAGGAGATACGATCACCATTAAATTTTGCAACATAGATCTGGCAAGCTACAAATTCTGGAATACCTGGGAATTTGCTTTTCAAAGCATTGGTAATCCCTTTGCTCAGCCCAATAAAGTATTAGGGAATATCAGTAACAATGCTCTTGGGGTTTTTGCCGGATATGCCTGCAGAACAAAAACTATTATAGCAAATTAGTAAAAGTTTACATTCACATTTTTATAAGAGAAATAACGATAAATATATATGAGCGAAGATCAAAAAACAGAAAGGGTAAAATGTTTTATTATAGGTAGCGGACCAGCAGGGTATACTGCTGCCATATATGCTGCAAGAGCAAATATGCACCCATTGATGTACCAGGGAATACAGCCCGGTGGTCAATTAACCATAACGACCGAAGTAGAGAACTATCCTGGCTACCCGGATGGTGTACAAGGGCCGGAGATGATGGTAGATTTTGAAAAGCAGGCTAAGCGCATGGGAACAGATATTCGCTATGGCATGGCTACAAAGGTAGATTTCTCTGTACGACCTCTGAAAGTAGAAGTGGATGAGGAAAAGTGGATAGAAGCAGATAGCGTAATCATAAGTACAGGTGCCAGTGCTAAGTGGCTGAACATACCAAGTGAGCAAAGACTGAACGGGCATGGTGTGAGTGCCTGTGCCGTATGTGATGGATTCTTCTTTAAGGGGAAAGAGGTGGCTATAGTAGGAGCAGGAGACACAGCTGCTGAAGAAGCTCTTTACCTGAGCAAAATATGTAGCAAAGTGACTATGATCATTCGCAAAGGAGAAATGAGAGCCAGTGCTATAATGCAGGATCGGGTTTTAAAAACAGAAAATATAGAAATTCTCTGGCACACAGAAACGGATGAAATTCTGGGAGCAGAAAAGGTAGAAGGGGTGAGGGTAATCAATAATCAAACGAATGAAAAATCTGAGTTTGCGATAAGTGCTTTTTTTGTGGCCATAGGGCATAAGCCTAATAGCGACATATTTAAAGGTATTCTTGACATGGATGAAGCAGGTTATATAAAAACTATTCCGGGGACAACCAAAACGAATATTGCCGGTGTTTTTGCCAGCGGCGATGTGCAGGACAAAATTTATCGTCAGGCGGTAACTGCAGCAGGAAGTGGTTGTATGGCAGCATTGGATGCAGAGAGATATTTAGGGGAAGAGGGTTTGCATTAATGTTTAGTTATTAATGATCAATTATTAATTATTAATTGACCATGCAGAATTATCAACACTAGTCAGGGAATAACAACGTGCAGCAATCAAAAATCAAAAATCTTCAATCAAAAATCTCTTGACCATAACGCTCTCCGATATTGAGTTCTACGCCTACCACGGCTGGCACAGTGAAGAGGAAAAAATTGGTGCCAATTTTAGCATTGATGTTTCCATAGATTTTGATCCGGGAAAAGAAGTTGTGAATCTGGATGACACAATAAATTACGTAGCAGTATTTGAAAAAATAAAGGAAGTCTTTGAGCAATCGGTAAAGCTTTTAGAGACCCTTGCGGAAGATATTTGCCAAAAGATTCATTCACTTGATGACCGCATAACTACAATTAACATTAAGATTACAAAACTAAATCCTCCTATTACTAACTTTAATGGAACCGTGAGCGTATCGCTTCAAAAGTATTTTCCATGATTAGAATTTTTGTACTCAGTTTTCTTATTTTTATTTCTGTAACTACTTTGCAAGCTCAGAATGTTTCTGCGCTTATTCGCAATGCAGAACTGGCAGAACAAATTCCAAACGAAAGTTTGGCGCTGGAACGATTTAAACAAGTACTCAATACAGATGCAGATAACATATATGCTCTTAGTAAGTGTAGCGAGCTTAGTAGCAGAATAGGCAGTAGAATGACAACAGAAAAAAGCCAGGATGCCTGGTTTGCTGCAGCGGTGGTTTTTGCAAACAAAGCACTAAAGTATGCCCCCTATGATGATAAGGCTAACGTAGCAAAAGCGATAGCCCTTGGTAAATCTTCAATGAATAAATCCGGCAAAGAAAAAGTGAAAAATGCTGTTGAGATAAAAAGGCACATAGACGTTGCTTTAAAGGACAATCCCAATAACTATCTCGCATATCATGTACTTGGCCGCTGGAATTATGAGATAGGTATGGTAAGCAGTTTTGAGCGTGCTGCTGCAAAAGTATTTTATGGCAAATTACCAGATGGCAGTGTAAATAATGCTATTGTTTATTTTGAAAAAGCAAAATCATTGGCCCCGGCTTTTGTATTAAATTATTATGAGCTCGCAAAAGCTTACAAGGAAAACAATCAGGAATTAAAAGCAAAAGAAGCTCTCCATTACCTGCAAAGATTGCCTTCTGTCACAGAAGATGACGAAAACATTAAAGCAATGGCGAGGCGCTTACTCTCTAAGCTTTCTTAGAAATATTTATTGGCCCCATTTTGCAAAAGAGATTTATATTGCCTGGGGTAATATTCAAAAACCCAAATTTATTTACAGCACCATCAAACGAGATTTTACATGACTAAAAGTATTTTTACCTGCTTGTGGTTTCTTTGTATAGGAACCACCACATGGGCACAAATAACTTCTGATAAGCCTGCAAGGAATTATGATCCACATGCCTTATTTTCTCCCAGCTTTTATACTGTGGGCTCCACAATTACACGGTCTGCAGATGGCTCGCCCAATGTAGGCTACTGGCAGCAGTCGGTTGATTATAAATTAGAAGCATCCCTTAACGATGCGACAAATGTTATTACTGGCAAAGAGGAAATTTCATACAAAAACAATAGCCCTCAAGATCTTGAGTTTCTATGGCTATTGCTGGATCAGAATTTGTTTGCGAAAGGAAGTCGTGGGCAGGATCGCATGCCCGTAGGTGTGCGCAGCCGCTATGGCGATGCCAGCAGTAATTTTGATGGAGGATTTAAAATAAGCAGCGTAACTGTAGGAGGCGTAAAGGCTAATTATGTGGTAGACGACACACGGATGCAAATCAGACTTTCAGAAGCAGTGAAGGCAAATGGCGGAAAAGTAAAAGTGCAGATAGAGTACTCATTTACCTTGCCAAAATACGGTGCGGATAGATGTGGAATTTTGCCTACAAAGAATGGCGACATATATGCTGTAGCGCAGTGGTATCCTCGTATGTGTGTGTATGACGATGTGCTCGGCTGGAACGTAAGTCCCTACCTTGGGCCAAGTGAGTTCTACTGTGAGTATGGTGATTTTGAAGTAAATATTACAGCACCAGCAAGCCATATCGTAGTAGGTGGTGGTACCCTCGAAAATGAAAAAGATGTTCTTACTGCCGAGCAGCAAAAGAGAATGACTCAGGCAAAAAATAGTGATGCTACAGTAGCCATTCGTTCCGCTGCTGAGGTTACAGATAAAAACAGTCGCCCGGGAGGAAAGACACTTACCTGGAAGTATACTTTAAAAAATGCAAGAGATTTTTCCTGGGCCAGTAGCAAATCCTTCATTTGGGATGCGGCTAAAATAAACCTGCCGAGTGGAAAGAAGATTCTGGCACAAAGCGCTTACCCTGCAGAAAGTGATGGAAATAAGAAATGGGGAAGGTCTACAGAATATGTAAAAGCCAGTATAGAAAATTACAGCAAGCGATGGTTTGAATATCCTTATCCCGTTGCCGTAAATGTGGCGAGCAATATTGGCGGAATGGAGTATCCGGGAATTGTTTTTTGTGGCTACAGAGCAGCTGGAGAAAGCTTGTGGGGCGTTACAGATCACGAGTTTGGTCATTCCTGGTTTCCTATGATCGTAGGAAGCAATGAGCGTAAGTATGGATGGATGGACGAAGGATTTAATACATTCATCAATGGTATTGCCAGCCAGGATTTCAACAATGGGGAATACCGCGATGCTGATAAAAGAGACTATAGTAAGTATTTTTTCGGGCCCGGCTCTGAGGGAATTATGTATACGCCGGATGCAATGAAGGAGGCCAACATAGGCAATGCCTTGTATTCTAAACCGGGCTTAGGATTACAGATCTTGAGAGAAAATATTCTGGGGCCGGATCGCTTTGATTATGCCTTTAAAACTTATGTAAAGCGCTGGGCTTACAAGCATCCTACACCCCAGGATTTTTTCCGTACTATGGAAAATGTAGGCGGAGAGGATCTTTCCTGGTTTTGGAGGGGTTGGTTTTTAGAAAACTATAAATTGGATCAGTCTATAGAGAATGTGTATTATGAAAATGCCTCTGTTGCAAACGGAGCGGTGGTGACATTGGCTAATAATGACCAAATGGCATTGCCGGTGCTACTTACCTGGCAAACAAAGTCTGGCACAAAAGGCAGCAGAATATTGCCCGTAGAAATATGGAACAACACAGATGAGTTTAAAGTAAAACTAGATACGAAAGAAGAGCTTGCGTGGGTGAAAATAGATGCAGAAAAGCGATTTCCTGATATGAAGGAGGATAATAATACCTGGACTGCGAAGTAGTTTTCTCTCAATAAATTTTTGAAACAGGAGTCTTAGTAAGGCTCCTGTTTTTATTTATGATTAGGTGACTAACCATGAAGATATTAAAGGATTGCACAAGATTTACTAAGGAGAAAACAGGTTTTAGACTTTTTTTTGCTGCAATATATTTGTGGTAACATAAATTTAAATGAATATTGAATTACTTACAGTAATTTACAAATAGGGATTTAAATACAGCTAATTCATTTTCAAAATATTTACACTTCGCTGCAAAATATTAAAGGCTATTTCTGCCATCAGATTTTCTTTGTCGAGGGTAGGGTTTACTTCTGTAATCTCAAAGCAGCATACTTTTCTGTTATGCATAAATTTACTTATCAGATCTTCTACCTCCCGCTCCTTTAAGCCATTGCTCACGGGCGTTCCCGTTCCTTTGCTTATGCCAGAATCCAGGCTATCTACGTCAAAACTTACAAAAATATCTGTGCAATCCTGCAGATAGCGAAGGGCTCTTTTACTTACTTGCTCCGCACCTATCTTTCTTACCTGTGCAGTGGTGATCACTTTCATTCCGTACTGTTCTATTAGTGCTTTTTCTTCTTTTTCATAATCTCGTAGCGAGATAAATACTATATCCTCCGGGAAAAGTTTAGGGGTAATTCCTCCAAGATTCTTCATGGATTCCCAGGATGCTTTTGTGATTTCGTCGAGTTTACGGTTGCTCATAGTCTTATTGTCTTCTCCTATAGCCGCAGCCAGCGGCATGCCGTGTACATTACCAGTAGGAGAGGTGTAGGGTGTATGCAGGTCTGCATGAGCGTCTATCCATATTATACCCAGCCGGCTTTTTGGCTTTGCCATTTTTATGCCTGCTATGACCGCACCGGCAGAGCTATGATCGCCGGATAATACCACAGGAAAATTTTTCTTGTCGTAGCATTCTTTTACAGCGGAGCTTATTTTTTTATAAAGTTTCTCAATGCCTTCTATTCGCTTAGCATTGGGTGTCGTTACCGCCGCATATAAAGGGTCGTTGCTTGTTTCTATTTTTGTAGCGGGAAATTGCAGAAAAAAATCGCTCATATAATCTAGGGCAGCTATCTTAATTGCTTCTACGCCTAGGCTTGCGCCACGTGTTCCTGCTCCCAGTTCTGAGGCTATTTCTATTAATTCAATATTTTTCATTCTAATAAGTTGTATGGCAATGTTGCAGCATTTATAATTAATGCAATGGTCGCAAAGTAAAACTTTAATTTTCTAAACTAGAAATTGAAGAAATTGTTTTTATGCGCTCAACTGCAAAGCCGTTAGCCTTGAATCCTTTTGTAGCGCCGGGTTTTAACCCGGTGTTAAAATGATTATAGGTAAAAGTGCCGTAGACACGACTCCTTTATTTCAGAATTTCAAGTAAATCATGACTTATGACAACTGCATATAGCTAATAAACGTTTCTTGGCTCGCCACCTAAATAAGCTCTTGAAAAATATACTGATCTTCAAAATCAATTTCTAATTTTCTCAAAATCGATCCATATTCATCTAGGAAGCTTATTTTTTTATAATGTGCCTCTTGGTTTTCAATGTAATTGAATACCTGCGGAATCTGGGATTTACTGTAGAAGAAAACAGCAAACCCTTCTTGCCACTCAAATCTGTGTTTGGTCAGATTATTATCATTAATGTACCTTCAGGATTTTCCTTTTACTTTTTGCATTAACTCTGATACAGATACAGAAGGTCGCATCCCGAAAAAACAATGAAGGTGATCTTCCACGCCATTTACAATCATAACCTTACATTTTTCGTCATTTATATATTTGCCCACTAGTCCTTGTGTATTTTTCCGAATGCTATTTTCTAGCGGGGCATTTCTAAATTTCACAGCAAAATATTGCTTGTATAAGAATCTGAGAATAAGTGTTTGCCATAGAGGTATAATTTTATTTAGTTACGGATAGGTAAAATAGCGATTTTTTTTTTAGGAAAGTACCGTACCTACGGCACTTTTTCAACAATGCCAAGGTGCCAACGTGTTGAAACCCGTTGCTACAGAAGGGATAGAGGCGCCGCCTCTCACAGGTAGCCCTATATTTAACTGCATTCTGTTACGGAAAATGAATTGACCCTACCTGTCCTCCAACGGGTTCACTCCTCTCACAGTACCCATAGTTTTCAAAATCCTAAAACGCACAAACATATCTTCTGAGTACCATTTCTGCGATCTGGTTTTTTTTATTATTTCTGAATGTGCTTTTGAGCCGTAGGCAAATTTTTGCATGGCGTCCTTATTTTGCCATATACTAAAGGTGGCTTGTTTTATCCATGGAATTTCACCTATACCATACGAGGTAATATAACCAGAGGCTGTGAGCATTTCTTCTGCCGCAGGCGCTACGTTTTGCCAGAAATGCTTTAGTTTACCTAAGCGGATAGTTGCCCTGGTAAGGGTAGCCATCCATTCATCTTGCTTTAATAAAGATTTACCGTAATTAAAAGGGGTCTTTTTGTCCCAGGTGCCGTGTGCCTGCACGGGTTCTAAAATAAAATGACAGACCTCACAGGAAAATATATTGAACCATTTTGCTATAAATTTTCCATATAAGCTGGAAGTCAATTCGTGTGCCGCTATATTTTGTATCCATTCAGTTTTTACAGTATTGTTCACCGCCATTATTGACCATTGCTGCAAATCCGGCGTCTTATCAAAAGTGCCATTCCTGCCACTGCCCATTAGTTTGAAAAAGTGAATGTTTTTCTTAAAGAATAGTATAAAACGATGTATCATCATCGCAAAAAATGCAAATGGAATAGCCCATTTAGGGTATCTGATAATAGTAAGTGATGTAGTCAACTATGTAATTAAGATGTATTGCGCAAAGTAATATTTTATTATCCGGCTTTTAAAATCTAGCTTCGATTCATTCAATGGCATAATATGTGTTAGGGTTTTCTTAACATTATTAAAAAAACCATTAAACAACTTCAATGAAAAATTTTTTAAGGGGCAGCCTTACTGCAATTTTGGTACTTAGTTTATCATTAGGAAATGTATGGGCATCCGTTGATCCTGTAGCAATCACTTTGCCTACGGCAACTTCCGGTGATCCGGTTGCCAATAATCCCGGAATACAAGAAGCATTTAAAGATTTTAAAAGTCTTACAAAAGCTGAAAGAAAATCCAGAATAAAAGAAGCGAAGTCTACCCTTAAGCAATATAAAAAGGACAAAAAAGCAGGAGTTGCTGCAGCACCTAGCCAGATAGTTCTTATTATTCTTGCTATTTTACTTCCACCTCTTGCGGTTTATTTGCACCAGGGAGAAATAAACAATAAGTTTTGGATCAGTCTTCTTCTTACATTATTATTCTTCTTACCGGGAATAATATATGCTTTACTTGTAATTACAGGAGAAGTATAAGAATAAGTGTAAAAATTTATCATTATGTGCCCCGGAATTTTTTTCGGGGCATTTTTATTGATTATGAAGTCGTAATACTCCAATTGCATTGGACTAAACGACTGCTATATCGGCATTTTACCTTTAAAATTCTGGACTATTTAATACTTGAATTTGGAATTATTGCACCCGAGGATCTGCGAGTTTATACAAGTAGTCAGCCAGTAGATTTATAAGTATGAATATAAATGCACTTAAAAGTACGGCTCCCATTACGATAGGATAATCAAGATTTTCCAAGGCGTCTACAGTAAGTTTTCCAAGTCCTTTCCAGCCAAAAATATATTCAACGAAAAAGGCCCCACCCAGCAATTCTGCAAACCAGCCCGTCACAGCGGTTATAACAGGGTTGAGGGCATTGGGTAAAGCATGCTGCAAAATTACTTTTCGTTTGGGCAGCCCTTTAGCATAAGCTGTACGGATATAATCCTGGTTAAGCACATCCAGCATGCTACTCCTCGTGAGTTGGGTTATGATGGCAAGGGGTCTTATTCCCAGTGTAAAGGCAGGTAAGATTAAATTTTTGAGAACAAGCTGTTTTTCGCCCGTGATCTCATCGAGCTCATAAAGACTGCCTGTAATATCCAGGCCGGTATAGCTGTGCAGAATAATACCAAAGAAATACGCAATAAGAATAGCCATGAAAAAAGACGGAGCACTTACGCCCGCTATGCTACTAAAGACCGCAGTATTATCCAGCCAGGATCCTTTGTGTGTGGCGGCTATTATACCGAGCGTTATGCCTACGACCAATGCCAAAAACATAGCACTAAGTGCCAGTACCACTGTGCCCGGTAGTGCATCCAACAGTACATCAATAGTGTTTTTTTTCGTTTGATAACTTTTACGGAGGTAGGGAACCTTAATACCGACTTTCGTATTCCCACCCACAAAATAACCTCTTAATTCTTTTGTCTCTATATCTTTTTTGCTGTGAATAGATAAAGGGGAAACATCATTTATATATAGGAAAAATTGCTTCCAGGTTGGTTGGTCCAGGTATAGTTCTTTTCTAATATTGTCTAGTGTTTTTTTATCGCCGCTCTGGCCTACCATAAGTTTTGCAGGATCTCCAAAACCCTGGAACATAATAAATACCAGGGCTATAACACCCAGCATTATGGAAGCACTGTATAATATTTTTTTGAGGATAAATAGCACTATGGTAATGAAATTTGACGAAGGAGAATATAAAACAGTTCTTAGTTATCTTTTTTAAAGTCCTTATAAATAATGTTTTTCAACTTTGATTCCAGTAGTGTCCACTGCGGAGATTTTCCTCCATTTACAATTTCTAGTTTTCTCTGGTTTGTTATTATCACTATTTTGGTGTCGGTACCATCGAATGCAAGATTACTCTCTCCATTCTGAACGGTAGAAAGTTCATCTAGGGTAATCGTATCTAGTAAAGAAGCTGGCTCATATTTCAAATTGATCTCGTCTATCTTCACATTTTTGTCAGGCTGTGTGGAAATGATCTCGGAGAAATGCAAAGAATCTTTTGTAACCTCTATATTGCCGGAATAACCCATCATGCCTCCGTAAGTGGTCATAGAAACGGAAATTATTTTTTCCTCATTTGCTATACTGACAGTATTTTTTTGCGAACAAGAGGCCAGGAAAATAAAAGCAGCTAATAGATATTTCATAATTAAAATTTTTTTATGTTAAGTCTGAATCGATTCACAGGAAGCAATTTTATACTACTTTTTTATAACTTCTTCTATATCTGCCCAGCTCCATTTGCCTTTGATAACAGCTCCTTCCATTTTATACAAAGTAGGGTTTGCCCTTGCTGCAGTTTTTATAGCAGTAGCATCGGTTCCCAAAATAGCGGTGACTATTATATTATTCTTTTGCAGAAAATCTGTTGTAGCCTTTCTGCTAGCCGTAGAAACATATACTGCAGTAGTAGATTTTTTACTGGCCAGGTTCTTAAAATCCTCAACCCAGGATGCTGTATTAGAAGGTACGTCTCGCATAAACAGGATGTAATAGGTTGCATTGCTATTTAATAATTGCTCCGTGACATCACCATCCGTGCCATGCACGAGCGTAAAGTCATTGATCAGCGGCACATTGTTTGAACCCTTTTTTACTAACACCTGCTCGCGATCTACAAAGGTCCAGGTGCTGTCTGGCAAGGCGGAAACTTCAAAGGATTTCTTCTCACCATCTTTCTCATAGATAAATTTATAGTCAAACTCATCTTGCACCGCATTGGCAGGCATCTTTCTACCTTCTACGATATTATTACCCACTTGGTATGGAAGGCAATCTACCAAAGGCAAATATTTTAGCACATACCATTGCAAAAAAAGCGTAAGCAGCAAACCGAGAAATACAATTAACTTATTTAGCCTTTCAGAAAAGAGGGGCCTTATGAGTGCATGTTTCCATAAGAGCAGTAAGGATAATAAAAGCAGCACAATGTCTTTTGAAAAAGTCTGCTGTGGCGTAAGCGGAATGCAATCTCCAAAACAACCACAGGCCTTTATTTTTCCGCTAAATAAAACATAACTGGTAAGAAAAGTAAATGTGATCATAAGCAAAAGCAAGACCACACCGGTAAACTTAGGTTTGAAGCCCACCAGCAAAGCTATGCCCACTATTACTTCCAGCGTAATAAGGAAGATCGATAATGGAAGGGCGTAATCATTAAGCGACAAAAATGTAGAGCGCATAAAGCCGGCATGCGACCAGGCTTCAAAAAACTCCTGCATTTTATATCCTAGTCCTCTCGGGTCAATGGCTTTTACTAATCCTGAAAATATGAATAATACCCCTACCAGTATTCTGGAAATGTTTACAACTGATTTCATTTTTTATTTTTTTCTTCTATTAAGATCAAAGCAAAAACTGCATAATTAAGTATGTCATAAAAATTGGCATCTATCCCTTCACTTATAATGGCCTTTCCTTTATTTTGTATGATTTGCTTTATGCGTAAGATCTTTGCAAGCGTAAGGTCTACAAAGCTCTCCTGGCTCATTTCACGCCATGCCTCACCGTAGTCGTGATTCTTATTGAGCATAAGCGCCTTTGCTGTTTTTATTTTAGCATCATACATAGGTTCCAGCAATTGCCAGGCAATGTCTTCCGTCTTATCCTCTGCTAGTTCCAATTGTATAAGCCCAATTACAGCATAATTAAGAATGCCCATAAATTCTCCATCTACACTATCTTCTACTTTTTGGGTTTGTAGTTCCTGAATATTCTTGATTCGCTGCGCTTTTATATAGATCTGATCTGCTACAGAAATGCACCTGTATACACGCCAGGAACTGCCATAGTCCTTTGTTTTCTTCTGAAAAATTTCTTTGCAGGATTTTACTACATCATCATATTGCGAAACAGTATCGCCGGTCATTGTGCTCATTGCTTGATTTTTTTAGTCACTTTTGCAACTGTGGGCAAAAATACCATTATACATTGTAAAATGAAGACGATAAACTGTAAAGGAAAATTAATTACACTTGCTGCGCCTAAGGTAATGGGGATTCTCAATCTTACTACAGATTCTTTTTACAAAGGTTTCTTGAAGGAGAGTGAGCAGGCTGTGGTAGATGCGGCTGGTAAGATGATAGAGCAAGGTGCTTCTTTTATTGACATTGGCGGACAGAGTACCCGCCCGGGAAGCCATAGAGTAGGGGCATCTGAGGAGAGAGACAGAGTCCTTCCTACAATAGAAAATATTAGAAAAAAATTTCCAGGCACGATTATTTCAGTCGATACCTATCACTCTTCCGTAGCATGGGCTGCCGTAGAAACCGGTGCAGACATTGTAAATGACGTAAGTGCGGGTTCCATGGATGATGATATGCTGGCAACCGTCGCAGAACTACAAGTGCCTTATATATGCATGCACATGCATGGAACGCCGGAAACAATGCAGATAGCTCCAGAATACGAAAATGTAGCTGTAGAAGTACTTGATTTTTTAGTAAAGAAAATAGTGGAATGTCGTGCCTTTGGAATAAAGGATGTAATTATAGATCCTGGTTTTGGTTTTGGTAAAACACAAGAGCATAATTTTAAATTACTGAAAGAACTTAAGGCCTTAGATATTGCCGGCGTACCCATACTCGTAGGGGTAAGCAGGAAAGGCATAGTATACAAAACAATAGGTCGCACGGCAGAGGAATCGCTGGCTGGCACTTCCGCTTTGCATGTACTAGCACTGCAAAATGGCGCAGACATACTGCGGGTGCATGATGTAGCAGAGGCTGTAGATTGTATAAAGTTGTGGGAAGCTTATAGTGCCATTTAGCAGTATACCGCCTTTTAAACTATGTTACTAAGTGGTAAAAAAAGGATTAACACATAGTAACATAGTGAAATGCAACATTGCAACATAGAAAACTATGTATCTATATGAATTTATAAGCTAACTATTGCCTATGTATGTATGTGGTAAGAAAAAAAGGATTAACACATAGAAACATAAAAAATGCTTCCCCATTCAAGGAGAAGCATTTTTTATTAAACTCTTTTTAACAACCATTAGTTGCCCTGCGGAGGAGCTTGTCCTTGTCCCACAGCACCAGCCGCTTTTTGGATACTATCCATATATTTCGTTTCTTCTTCTTGCATCTTTTTTCTAAAGTTATCCATTTCCGCTTTTGCCTGTGCTTCCGTAATATTTTTTAGAACTTCTACGTCGAAAACAAGTGTTTCGTTTGCACCTATATCTTCTCCACTACCTTGCTTGCCATAAGCAAGTGTAGACGGGATGTATAATTTTGCCTTGCTACCTACTTTAAGCATAGTAAGACCATCTTTCCAACCAGGTATAATACCACCCATTTCCTGGTTATTAGTCATGTTTGCCATAAATGGCTCTACGTGTCCTTTCGATGGATCTGTATTGCTATCAAACATTTTACCTGCCATAGTTTTGCCGGTATAGTTTACCATTACAAACATAGAAGAATCTATCTGCGGGCCAGTACCTTCCTGTAATACCTGCACATAAGTTCCCTTGGGAGCACGAGTGGCAGTAATGTTGTTTTTCTTTAGGTATTCCTTTATCGCAGCCTCTTCTTTGAGTCCCTGCGATGCCATGTTAGCTTCCTGTATTTTCTGAGATTTTTCCATCATGGCAGTACGAGCTTTATCTGCTTCTTCCTGCGTTTTGTATAGACTACGAATAGTGTAGGTTCTGTATAAGTATTCGCCCTTTTTCATAAACGGGGCCATGCCGCCTTTGCTCATAAGCGAATCAGTAAGTGTGCGGGTAATGATGCTATCTCCCACGTGTACATTAGCAAAAATTTGCTTGTATGCCTCAGGAAACTGAGTGGTATCATACATTACAAACTGGGTCATGCCATCATCACTAGAGTTATACAGACTGCTATCTTTGTAAGCATCTGTAATACTCATTTCTATAAAATTTCCCTGGCCTACTAGTTCGCCGCCAGATTTCTTTACGATCTTATACTCCGTGCCATCTACTGTTTTTTTAAATGGAGTATTACACGCTGCTAAAAGCAAAATAGCTAGTAGAGCTGGAATGCTGATTCTTTTCATTTCTGTTTTCTTGTTTTTGTTATGTATTTAAAAATTATAAGTGCTTAATAGTTCTCTATTCTCTTTCATTGCGGTTTTAAAATCTTCCACTGCTTTCTCAAATGACTCCGTACTCTGACCTCCTGCGGCATTTTTATGTCCGCCTCCATTAAAATATTTGCGGGCAAATATATTCACATCTATATCTCCCTTGCTGCGGAAACTACATTTTATAAGTTCTCCTCTATCAATGATGATCGCAGCCATTTTTATCCCTTCTATGCTTAGCGGATAATTTACCAGTCCTTCTGTATCGCCAGTGTTTATGCTATATTTTGTAATGTCAGATGCCGGTATCGCTATAAGTGCAGTATTGTATTCATAAAAAACCTCCATACGATTTACTAAGGCATTCCCTATGAATCGTAATCTCGTTTCCGAACCATTATCAAACACTTCCTGATGCACTTTCGTATGATCCAACCCATGCTGCATAAGGTTGCTCACTATGCTATGTACGTGAGAAGAGGTACCAGGGTGACGAAAAGATCCTGTATCTGTGAGGATACCGGTGTATAAGCAAGCTGCAATGTCCTTATTAATATTATTAAGATACCCGGCATTTTCTATAAAGTCATAGATCATTTCTGCCGTACTACTTTTTGCTACATTGCTTACGCCATAGCTAAAGGCTTCTTCTTGTGGCTGCTGGTGATGGTCTATTAGTATTTTAGTAGCCTTGGCCTCTGTAAGGGGATCCGTCATAAGCTTTGTACGGCTCATTACATTAAAGTCAAGGCAAAATATCCAGTCTGCATTATCCAGGCATTTTTGTGAGTCTTCCTTCTTGCGCTCATAGTCCCACACCTCAGAAGCGCCAGGGAGCCAGTCCAGAAATTTTGGCCAGTTTGTTGGGGCTATAACCTGCACTGTATGCCCCATTGGTTTGAGGAAATTATACAAAGCAAGCGAACTTCCCATAGCATCTCCATCAGGCTTTTGGTGCATCGTTATTACGATGTTCTTAGGAAAACTAAGCTCCGGATATATTTTTTCTATTGCCTGCATATATAAAAGAGGCGCAAAAGTACTTGTAATAATGCATATTTCAAATACGGCTTTTCTCATAGAGTGATTAGACCTATCTTTGCGCCCAAAATTTAAAAGAAATTAACGAAAAATGACAAACAGAACCTTCACAATGATAAAGCCAGATGCTACAGCAAACGGGCACACAGGCGGAATCTTGCAAATGATAAATGAAGCCGGATTTAGAATAGTAGCTATGAAAATGCTTTCTCTGAGCGAGGCCAAAGCCGGAGAATTTTATGCCGTACACAAAGAGCGCCCTTTCTATGGCGAACTAGTAGAGTTTATGAGCCGCGGGCCTATTACAGCTGCTATCCTGGAAAAAGAGAATGCCGTAGCAGATTTTCGTACACTTATAGGTGCTACAAATCCTGCAGATGCAGCAGAAGGAACAATTCGCAAAAAATACGCAACTAGCATAGGCGAGAACGCTGTTCACGGTAGCGATAGCGACGAGAATGCTGCTATAGAAGGAGATTTCTTCTTTAGTAAGTTGGAGCAGTACTAAAAAATAAATATAATTAGTGTAAAGCCTCTGCAGGTTCGTTTTACGACGAATTTGTGGAGGTTTTTTTGTGGGTTATTTAATTTTTGAGACCTCAAGAACCTATAAGGTTTTCAAAACCTTATAGGTTTGCATAAACAATTGCTTATCCCGCGAACGCAGCATAGGCAGCCCTTCAATTC